>JADLEU010000205.1 GCA_020845955.1 Anaerolineales bacterium | reverse complement strand
CCGGCCAGGCTTGGCCCCTTTGCGCGGACGCTGGTCGAGTGAGCGCGGCGGAAGCCCGGCGAGCACGTGGCTGGCACCGGCGCGGGCGCAGCGGCCCGGCGCCGTACCGGGAGGGGGCTGCGAGCGCCATTCCGGTCACACTTTGCACGGGGACACAAGGCATAATCTTGTGCCAGTTGCATTTGCCGACGGCGGTAGCGTGTGGTATGCTGGCGGGCAATGAGCATCCGCCGCTTTGACCTTGCTCATCACCATCACCTGTCTTTCATGTCCGACCGGAAGTCAGGATAGCGGCGTTTGTCACCAGCTTGCCAGGCCCTCCGGTCATCACCGGGGGGCTTTTTGTTTAGGAGCCCATGAGCAGAAGAGACGTTCGCTTTGCGCTGCCCTCGAAAGGCCGGCTTGAGCAGGCGGCGCTGAACTTCCTGGCCGATGCCGGTCTGCGGGTGGACAAGCCCAATCCGCGCCAGTATTTCGCCCGCATCCCGGCCCTGCCGGAGCTGACAGTGGTCTTTCAGCGGCCAGGCGACATCGTCGTCTCGGTGCGCGAAGGCAGCATTGACTTCGGCCTGGCCGGGCTGGACGCCGTTGAGGAGCGGCGAGGTGACAACGGCGAGGTGATGATCCTGCACGAAGCCCTGCGCTTCGGCCACTGTGCCCTGGCGCTGGCCGTGCCGGAGGATTGGCCGGCGGAAGCGGTTGGGGATCTGACCGGTGTCTGCCGTGACCTGCCACACCCGCTGCGCGTCGCAACGCAGTATCCCGCGCTGACCGGGCGATTCCTGGTCGAGCGCGGGGTAGAGGGGTTCACGCTGATCGCAGCCGAAGGAACACTCGAAGTCGCCCCGACCATCGGCTATGCCGACATAATCTCCGACCTCGTCTCTTCGGGGCAGACCCTGCGCGACAACCGCCTGCGGGTGCTGGAGGATGGCCTGATCCTCCACTCGCAGGCCGTGTTCTTTGCCAACCGGGCCGCGCTGCAGACGCGGCCGGAGGTGTTGTCGCTAGCGCGGCAGCTCTTGGAGTATCTGGAAGCCTACCTGCGCGGCCAGGAGAATTACCTCGTGGTGGCCAACATGCGCGGCGACAACCCGGCGGCGATCGCGCGGGCGTTGTTCGCCCAGCCCGATCTGAGCGGGCTGCAGGGGCCGACGCTGGCGCCCGTGTACACTCGCGCCGGCGAGCTCTGGCACTCGGTGACCATCGTGGTCCATAAGGACCGGCTAATCGCGGCCGTCAAAGCGCTGCGCGTCATCGGCGGGAGCGGCGTCATCGTCTCGCCGGTGACCTACATTTTCGAGGAGGAGCCCGAGCGGGCACGGAGGTTGAATGAAAATCTGTGACCGCGGCCTGCTACAGCGCCGGCCATTCGACGACGATCTGCGCTTTGCGCAGCCGGTGGCCGAGATCGTATCGGCGGTGCGGGCGCGCGGCGACGCGGCTCTGCGCGAGTTTACGGCGCGGTTCGATAAACTGACGCCCGAGAGGTTCCAGGTCGCCAAGCCCGAGGAGGCGCTGCAGCGGGTGTCGCCCGACGTCGTCGCTGCCCTGCGAACGGCCGCCGGCCGGCTGGAGCAGTTTCACCGCCGCCAGCCGCTGACGAGCTGGGTGACGGCGGACCTGGGCGGGCTAATGGGTCAGATGGTGACGCCGCTGGCCCGCGTGGGGTGCTACGTGCCAGGGGGCACGGCGCCCTTGCCGTCGAGCGTTCTGCACACGGTGACGCTGGCGCGCTTGGCTGGGGTGCCCGAGATCGTCGTGGCTACGCCGCCCGACCCCCAGTCTGCCGACACGGGCTACGTCAACCCTGTAATTCTCGCGGCGGCCGTGATCGCTGGCGCGACCGAAGTGCTGTGCGTGGGCGGGGCGCAGGCGATTGCGGCCCTGGCCTACGGCACCGAGACCATCCGGCCGGTGGTCAAGATCGTTGGGCCAGGCAACGTCTACGTGACGCTGGCGAAGAAGCTGGTGTTTGGCACGGTCGGCATCGATGGTCTGGCCGGGCCGACCGAGACCGTGGTGGTCGCCGACGAAGCCGCCAACCCGGTTTGGGTGGCAGCCGACCTGTTGGCGCAGGCCGAGCACGATGTGTTGGCCTCCGCCATCTTATTGACTCCGAGCGTTGACCTGGCGCGCGCCGTGCAGGTCGAAGTAGCCCGCCAGATCGAAGGCCTGTCCCGGGCGGGCATCATCATACAGACGTTTGAGCACGGCTCGGGCATCGTCTTGACGCGCGACCTGGATGAGGCAGTGGCCTTGGCCGACGCGTATGCGCCCGAACACTTGTGCCTGGCGGTGCGTGATCCGTGGGCCTGGGCGCCGAAAATTAAACATGCCGGTGGGCTGTTTCTGGGCGAGCGCTCTTTTGAGGTGCTGGGCGACTACGTGGCCGGGCCGAGCCACGTGATGCCGACCGGCGGCAGCGCCCGCTTTGCGTCACCGCTGACGGTGCTGGATTTCGTGCGGCTGACGAGCGTGGTGGCCGTGGATGCCGGCACGACGGCTGCGCTGGCGCCGCTAGCGGCCGCATTGGCGCGCGCCGAGGGGTTGACGGCGCACGCGGGGGCGGCGGAGGCGAGGATCAGGGAGTGAGGGATGAAGGCACGGCACTATAGGCATGGGCGTGTGGAACGGAGGCCGACATGAGGGCGAGAGGCCTGGGATGGATATTGTAAGCCTGGTACGGCCGGAGGTGGCGGCGATGGAGGCCTATACGCCAATCTTGCCGTTTGAGGTCGTCTCGGCGCGTTTGCAGCGCGCTCCGGCCGCCATCGTCAAGCTGGATGCGAACGAGAACCCCTATGGGCCCAGCCCGCGGGTGCGGGCAGCGCTGGCGACTTTGCCGTTCCCGCACATCTATCCGGACCCGGAGAGCACGGAATTGCGAGAGGCGTTGGCGCGGGACACCGGGCTGCCGGCCGAGAACCTGCTGGCCGGGGCCGGCGCCGACGAATTGATCGACTTGATCATGCGCCTGTTCCTGCGGCCCGGGGATTGGGTGGTCGATTGCCCGCCGACCTTTGGAATGTACGGCTTCGACGCGGCCGTGAACGCCGCACAGGTGGCGCGCGTGCCGAGGCGGGCGGACTTCAGCGTGGACGTGCCCGGGATCGAGGCCCTGTTTGCGTCCCGTGACGGCGCGCCGCGGCCCAAATTGGTGTTTGTGACCTCACCCAACAACCCAGACGGCTCGGTTCTGTCGGACGAGGACCTGCGGCGGCTGTTAGCACTGCCGGCTGGAGTGGTGCTGGACGAGGCCTACATCGAGTTCCATGGTCCGTCGCGCCTAGGCTGGGTGCTGGAACACGCCAACCTGATGGTGCTGCGCACGTTCAGCAAGCGCGCCGGGCTGGCCGGTTTGCGCGTGGGTTACGGGGCCTTTGCGGCAGCGCTGATGCCGCATCTCTGGAAGATTAAGCAGCCTTACAACATCAACGTGGCGGCGAATGCGGCCGCCCTGGCGGCGCTGGAAGACACCGGCTACCTGGCCGAGAGCGTGGCGCGTCTGACGGCCGAGCGCGAGCGGCTGACCGCGTGCCTGGCGCAGGTCGATTACCTGCGGCCATATCCATCGCGCGCCAACTTCATCCTGTGCCGCGTGGTCGGCCGCGACGCGCGGGCGCTGAAGTTGGCGCTAGAACAGCATGGCATCCTGGTGCGGCACTTCAATAAGCCAGGACTGATGGACTGCCTGCGCATCTCGGCCGGAAAGCCCGAACAGACCGACCAGCTCTTGGATGCCCTGAAGAGGCTATAGGACCGGCATGCGCACCGCCAGCATTCAACGACGCACGAACGAGACTGACATCAGCCTGACGCTCAACCTGGACGGCAGCGGCCAACACACGATTGCGACCGGGGTCGGCTTCCTGGATCACCTGCTGACTCACGTGGCCGTGCATGGCCTGTTCGACCTGACGGTCGCCGCCCGCGGCGATCTGCACATCGACGCGCACCATACGATTGAGGACACCGCGCTGGTGCTGGGGCAGGCGCTGGGCCAGGCGCTGGGCGACAAGGCCGGGCTGGTGCGCATGGGTTCAGCCTATGTGCCCATGGACGAGGCCCTGGCGTTCGTGGCGGTAGACCTGTCAGGCCGGCCCTATGCCGTGGTGGGCGCCCACTGGCATGGACCAAGCATCGGCCATTTCCCAACCTCGCTGGTCGATCACTTCATCGAGAGCCTGGCGGCCGCGGCGCGCGCCAACATCCATGCGCGCGTGCTCGGCGGGCGCGACGACCATCATCAGGCCGAGGCGCTCTTCAAGGCCCTCGGCCGGGCGCTGGACGCGGCCACGCAGATTGACCCCCGCCGTGCCGGGCAGGTCCCCTCAACCAAGGGCGTGGTCGAGTGATCGCGCTAGTTGACTGCGGGATTGGCAATCTACGCTCGGTGCAGAAGGCGCTGGAGCATGTGGGCGCTGTAGTACGGGTGACGGAAGACCCAGCGGTCGTCCGCGCGGCGCGCAAGGTGGTGCTGCCCGGGGTGGGGGCCTTTGGCGACGGCGCGCGCGGGCTGCGCGCGCGTGGCCTGGCGGAGGCCTTGATCGAAGTCGCGGCGCGCGGCACGCCGCTGCTAGGCATTTGCGTAGGGATGCAGCTGTTGTTTGAAGTTGGCGAGGAGCACGGCGAGCACCCGGGCCTGAGCCTGCTGCCCGGCCGCGTTCGGATGTTCGACCGCCCTGGGCTGAAGGTGCCGCATACCGGGTGGAACCAGATCGAGCCGGCGCGGGAGACCGTGCTGCTGCGAGGGCTGCCGGTCGGGGCGTATGCTTATTTCAATCACTCCTACTACTGCTGTGCCAACCCGGCTGATACCCTGGCGGCCACGCGCTATGGAGGCCGCTTCGCCTCGATCGCCGGCCGCGCTCGGCTATACGGCATTCAGTTCCATCCCGAGAAGAGCCAACAGGTGGGGCTGACCATCCTGCGAAACTTTGTGGAGCATGGCTGAGCGCCCGGCGGTGTCCTTTACGCTCTTCCCGGCTATCGATTTGCGGGCCGGCCAGGTCGTGCGGCTGGCGCAGGGCGATCCCGCCCGGCAGACCGTCTACGGCAGCGACCCGGTCGAAACCGCGGGCCGCTGGCAGGCAGCGGGCGCGGACTGGGTGCACGCGGTCAATCTGGATGGCGCTTTCAGCCGTGATGGCGCGCCCGGCGAGGCGGTCGAGGCCAACCTGGCGGCCCTGGCCAGGATCACGGCCAACGCACCGGGCCTGCGCGTGCAGTTTGGTGGTGGCTTGCGCGCGGCCGGCAGCGTGCGGCGGGTCTTTGACCTGGGCGCCAGCCGGGTTGTGCTTGGGACGGCTGCCCTGGAAGATCCGGGCCTGGTTGATTGGGCCTTGACGGCCTACGGGGCCGAGCGGGTGGCGGTAGGCCTCGACGCGCGGGATGGGTTCGTGCGCGTCCGCGGCTGGGCGGAAGCGGCGCCGGTCTCGGCCGGCGAACTGGGCGTCCGCCTGCGAGGCCAGGGCGTGGCTTGGTGCATCTTCACCGATATCGCCCGGGATGGGGTAAGCACAGGAGTCAATGTCGCCGCAAGCACCGCCCTGGCGCAGGCGACGGGCCTGCGCGTGATTGGCTCAGGTGGAGCGGCCGGTCTCGAGGACGTTCGGGCCGCGTGCGCGGCAGGGCTCGCCGGCCTGATCATTGGGCGCGCCCTTTATGAGGGCCAGATCGATCTGCAGGAGGCGCTGGCGGTATGCTCGCAAAGCGCGTGATTCCCTGCCTCGACATCAAGGATGGCCGGGTCGTCAAAGGAGTGCACTTCGTCGGGCTGCGCGACGCTGGCGACCCGGTCGAGCAGGCCCGCGCTTACGATGCGGAAGGCGCTGACGAACTGGTGTTTCTGGACATCTCGGCCACGCCGGAGGGACGGGCGACGGTCGCGCCGATGGTGCGGCGCGTGGCCGACGAGGTCTTTCTGCCATTGACGGTCGGCGGCGGCATCCGCAGCGTCGAGGATATGCGCGCGATCCTGCTGGCCGGCGCCGACAAGGTCGGCATCAACTCGGCCGCGGTGAAAACGCCGGAGTTGGTTACCGCCGGGGCGGAACGGTTTGGCAGCCAGTGCATCGTGGTGGCAATCGACGCCCGCCGGCGGGTTGGCGCCAGTGAGGGTGTGCCATCCTGGGAGGTCGTGGTGGCCGGCGGGCGGGTGCCCACCGGTCTGGATGCCCTGGAGTGGGCACAGGAGGCCGTGTCGCGGGGCGCGGGTGAGCTGCTGCTGACGAGCATCGACACTGACGGCACGCTGAGCGGCTACGATCTGGCGCTGACGCGAGTCGTGACCAGCGCCGTCAACGTGCCAGTGATTGCCTCCGGCGGGGCTGGGCGGCTGGAGCATTTTTCGGAAGTGCTGACGGACGGCCAGGCAGACGCGGCGCTGGCGGCCTCGCTGTTTCACGACAAGGTGCTGAGCGTGGCCGAGGTCAAACGGCATCTGGCCGAGCGCGGCATCCCGGTGCGACTGCCGGTCGGCGGCGCCTGATGTCAAAGCCGATCCTTGTCCGGCGCGCGGCGCCTGTTGCATGAACACCCGGCGGAAAACGTGACCGTGTTTGCCGATGGGACGGTCCTGATGCTGTTGGTCAGCCGGGCAGGGGCAGGCGTTGAGCCGGCGGCATTTGGGCGGCAACTCGGGATGCTAGCGGTCGTTGTGATGGGCCGTCTGGGCCTTGGGGACGAGACCGTGATCGCGGAGGTGAGGCCCGATGGAGCTTAGGTGGGACGAGCGGGGGCTGATCCCGGCGGTGGTCCAGGATGACGCCACGGGCGAGGTGCTGATGGTAGCCTGGATGAGCGCCGAAGCCCTGGAGCGCACGCGGCAGACGGGCGAGGCCTGGTTTTGGAGCCGCAGCCGGGCAGCGCTGTGGCACAAAGGCGAGACCAGCGGCAGCGTGCTGCGGGTAAGGGGGATTGCGGTGGATTGTGACGGGGACACCTTGCTTGTGCGGGTGGTTCCGGCCGGACCGGCGTGCCACACCGGCGCGCGCTCGTGTTTTTACCGCGAACTGGAGGCGCAGGGTGACGCTTGGTGAGCTTTTCAGCTTGATCCGCAGCCGGCGCGAAAACGCGCCTCCGGGTTCATACACGGCGCGCCTTCTTGCCGCTGGGGAGGATGAGATCGTCAAGAAAGTGGGCGAGGAGGCCGTCGAGGTCATCCTGGCTGTGAAGGGGCAGGGGAACGCGCGCGTCGTGTCCGAAGTTGCTGATTTGTTCTATCACAGCCTGGTACTACTGGCCGCGCGTGGCCTGTCGCTGGCCGATGTCGAGGCGGAACTTGGCCGGCGGCACCAGGCGGCCCAACAGGATTGACGCCGGTGATGACCGGCCTGATCAGCCATTACGGCCCATTCGGGCCATTCCTTTGAAAATCGTCAGATTACCCGACTGAGCCAGGATGGCTTCTTAGCAGTTTGCCTGATGACAGGCCACGGTCAAATCGTTACACTCTTCACCATAAAGACCTGAATATGACAACTTCGCTGCTTGTCGTCCTTATTGTTGTTCTTATTGGGGTTCTCGTTGAGAACCCATTTCCTGTTGGGTTGGCGACCGTGAGGATCCGACACAAGTAGCAGCGCAGTCAGAGCCAAAATCGATCAAAGAGCCGCCCAACGAACGGGCGGCTTTTTTTTGCGAAGGAGCACAACCATGCGTCCCGAAAAGTCAACTGACAACCGTTTCCCCTGGCACGAGGCATTGACGCCGGCGGCAAGACCGGCGCGGCAGCCGGCGACGTGGCTGATCACGCCAGCCGAGGCGCCTGTCCCAGTCGAGGCGGCCGAGGGGAGTGGCGACGAAGACTGGGCGACCCAGGCCCTATTCGACTACTACAACAACTGACATGCGCTCTGACCAGATCAAACGCGGCTTCGAGCGGGCGCCGCACCGCGCCCTACTCAAAGCCACCGGCGTCACCGACGCCGATATGGGCAAGCCCTTTATCGCCATCGTCAACTCGTACGTGGACGTGGTGCCGGGGCACGTGCACCTGCAGGCTTTCGGCAAGTTGGTCAAGGAGGCCGTGCGCGCGGCGGGCGGCATGCCGTTTGAGTTCAACACCATCGGTGTCGACGACGGCATTGCCATGGGGCACGTGGGGATGAAGTACTCGCTGCCGTCACGCGAGCTCATCGCTGACTGCGTCGAGACGATGATCGAGGCGCATCGCTTCGACGGCATGGTGTGTATCCCCAACTGCGACAAGATCGTGCCGGGCATGCTGATGGGGGCCATGCGCGTAGACATCCCCGCCATTTTCGTCTCTGGCGGGCCGATGGCGGCCGGGCGCACGCCCGACGGCGAGCCGATTGACCTCATCTCCGTCTTCGAGGGAGTGGGGGCTTACCAGGCCGGCAAGATCGACGGGCGGCGGCTGAAGATGCTGGAGGATTTCGCCTGCCCCTCCTGCGGCTCGTGTTCAGGCATGTTCACCGCCAACAGCATGAACTGCCTGATGGAAGTTCTGGGCCTGGCGTTGCCGTACAACGGCTCGGCGTTGGCTCGCACCCCCGAACGTGAAGCCCTCGCCCAACGCGCAGCCCAATTGATCCTCGAGCTGGTTGACAAACAAATCACCCCCCGCCAGATCGTCACGGCCGAAGCGCTAGACGACGCCTTTGCGCTCGATATGGCCTTGGGCGGTTCGACCAACACGGTGCTGCACGCGCTGGCCATTGCCAACGAGGCCGGTCTCCACTACCCGCTGGAGCGCATCAACGCCGTGGCCGACAAAGTGCCACATTTGTGCAAAGTAAGCCCGGCGGGCCGCTGGCATATGGAGGATGTGCACCGGGCCGGCGGCGTTCCGGCGATCCTGACCGAGGTGGCCGCTGACGGCAACACGCTGCACCTGGACCGCGTGACCGTGACAACGAAGACCCTGGGCGAGTCCATCGCCGGCGCGGCGATTCGCGATCCAGAGGTGATCCGGCCGCGCGCCAACGCGCACTCGCCGCATGGTGGACTGGCCGTGCTCTTTGGGAATCTGGCGCCAAAAGGCGCGGTGGTCAAGACCGGGGGCGTTAGCGCTGCCATGCAGCGTCACAGCGGGCCGGCGCGGATCTACGACAGCATGGAAAGCTGCATGGCCGGCATCATGGCCCGCGAGGTGCAGGCCGGCGAAGTCGTGGTGGTGCGCTACGAGGGGCCCAAGGGCGGTCCCGGCATGCAGGAGATGCTCGGTCCGACGAGCGCGATTATGGGCATGGGGCTGGGGGACAAGGTCGCTCTGATCACGGACGGGCGCTTCTCGGGCGGCACGCGCGGCGCTTGCATCGGGCACGTCTCGCCCGAGGCGGCGGCCCGCGGCCCGCTGGCGGCCCTGCAGCCGGGCGACGTGATCGACATCGACCTGGCCGGGCGCACACTTAACGTGCGGCTGAGCGCCGAGGAAATCGAGGCGCGCCTGACGGCGCTGCCGCCTTTCCAGTCGCGCGCGCAGAGCAGGTGGCTGCGGCGCTATTCGCACTTTGTAACCAGCGCCGACACCGGGGCTGTGCTTCAAGATCCCTGATGGCAGATGGCGCTCGCTGCGCCGCCATCAACTTTCGGGGATCAGAAATGGGAGAGGCCATGAAACGTACGGGTGCGCAGATCGTCTGGGAATGCCTGGTGCGCGAAGGGGTCGACACCGTCTTTGGCTACCCCGGCGGCGCGATCTTGCCGGCTTACGACGCCATGCTGGACTACCCCGTTCACCATGTGCTCGTGCGCCACGAACAGGGCGCCTCGCACATGGCCGACGGGTACGCGCGGGCCTCGGGTAAGGTCGGGGTGGCGATCGCCACCTCGGGACCAGGCGCCACCAACATGGTCACTGGCATGGCCACAGCGATGCTCGACTCGTCGCCGATCGTGTGCATCACCGGGCAGGTGGGCAGCCGGCTCATCGGTTCGGATGCCTTCCAGGAGACCGATGTCACCGGGGTGACGCTGCCAGTGACCAAGCACAACTACCTGGTAACGCGCGCCGACGATATCGCCCGCACGTTCCGCGAGGCGTTCTATATAGCCCAAAGCGGGCGGCCGGGACCGGTGCTGATCGACATTACCAAAGACGCCCAGCAGTCGTCGTGTGATTTTGATTGGGAAGCAGTCGCGCCGCGGCTGCCTGGCTACCGGCCCGATCTACGGGCGCTGCCGTCTGAGTATCAGCGCGCGGTCGAGCTGATCAACGGCGCTCGGCGTCCGGTTATTCTGGCCGGCCACGGGGTACTGCTCTCGGGGGCCATCCGCGAGGTGCAGGCGTTCGCCGAGAAGACCAATACGCCCCTGGCGCTGACCTTGCTGGGGCTGGATAGCCTGCCGGCCTCACATCCGCTCAACCTGGGCATGATGGGGATGCACGGCGAGGCCTGGGTCAACCACGCGATTCAGGAGGCCGACCTGCTGCTGGCTTTTGGGATGCGCTTCGACGATCGTGTGACGGGCAACCTGAAGACCTACGCCCCCGACGCGCGCAAGATCCACATCGAGATCGATCCGTCGGAGATCAACAAGAACGTCAAGGTCGACGTGGGGTTGGTGGGCGACTTGCGCGAGGTGCTCGAGGACCTGCTACCGCGCGTGGCGGAGAGCGACCATGCCGAGTGGCTGGCCCACATCGAGGCGATGAAGGGCGACTCGGCCGTGCGCGACATTCTGAACCTGCCCGACAACGGGCACCTGTACGCGGCGCACGTGATTAACGACCTGTGGCGGCTGACCAACGGCCAGGCGATCGTCGTCACTGACGTGGGCCAGCACCAGATGTGGGAGGCGCAGTACTGGAAGCACGAACAGCCGCGGTCCCTGATCACGTCGGCCGGGCTCGGCACGATGGGCTTTGCGCTGCCGGCGGCGGTTGGGGCCAAGTTTGCCTGCCCCGACCAGGAGGTGTGGGTCATCGTGGGCGACGGTGGGTTCCAGATGACGATGGCCGAGCTGGCCACGATCGCGCAGGAGCAGATCAAGATCAACGTCGCCATCATTAACAACGGCTACCTGGGCATGGTCCGGCAGTGGCAGGAGTTCTTCTACGAGCGGCGCTACGCCGCGACGCCGCTGTTAAGCCCAGACTTCAGCAAGCTGGCCGAGGCCTATGGCCTGCCGGGGCTGTGCGTTACCGAGCGTGGGCAGGTGAAGGGGGCGGTCGAAACGGCCCGGGCCCATCGCGGGACGGTGGTGATTGACTTCCGTGTGGAGCAGGAAGACACCGTGTTCCCCATGGTGCCCGCCGGCGCCGGCCTGCACAACATGATCCGGCGCCCCAAGCCAGAGCTGGAAGAAGCCCAACAGGAAGTTCAGTGGTGAGGGCGGCCGCCCGCCTGCGCCGCGGAGGAGATCTCATGGAGCATACGTTAGTGGCCTACGTCGAGGACAAGCCGGGCGTCCTGAACCGGGTGGCGTCGCTCTTTCGGCGGCGGGCCTTCAACATCGAGTCGCTCACCGTCGGCCACACCGATCAGCCGGGAGTCTCGCGCATGACGATCGTGGTGGACACCGACGAGAGCGGTGCGCGGCGGGTGGAAGCCAACCTGTACAAGCTGGTAAACGTGCTGCGGGTGGAAGACGTGACCGCGCAGTCGGCCGTGGTGCGTGACCTGGCGCTGATCAAGGTGTCGGCCGACGGGAACGCGCGCGCTCAGGTCATGCAGCTGTGCGAGGTTTTTCGCGCGCGTGTCGTGGACGTGGCGAACGATTCGCTGGTGATCGAGATCACCGGCACGGAAGACAAGATCGACGGGCTGGTGGACGTGCTGCGGCCCTTCGGCATCATCGAAATGGTGCGGACGGGGATCGTGGCGATGCGGCGCGGCTCGGCCGCCGTCGATCCGCGCCCGCCCCGGATTGCGGCCCAGGTGCCGGCTGAAGTGCCGGTGGACCCGGCCGTGGCTTACTCGGTATAGAACGATGTTGACTGCCCGACAGGTAATGAAGCAGCCGGTACACTCGATCCAGCCGGCAGAGTCAGTTTCGGCCGCCGTGCGCGCCATGCAGGCGCACAGTATCTCGTGCCTGATTGTCGTGCCGCGCTTCCCCGGCGATGGGTTTGGAATCGTCACCAAGTCGGATGTCATCGGCAAGGTGGTGGCGCGCGGCCGTGATCCGCAGCGGGTCCACGTCTCCGACGTGATGACGCGGCCAGTCTACACGGTGCAGCCTGACAGCACCATGCGCGAATGCGCGGCGCTGATGATGCGCTACCATGTGCGCCGGCTGCCGGTCTGTGCTGAAGCCGGGCAGCCTGTGGGCATCGTCAGCGATTCAGACGTATTCGACGTGCTGCTCAATTTTCACACCGAGGGCGCGGCGTCCTTTTCGCTCTAATCGCCGCGCCTCACACCAGCCTTAGGAGACCTCATGGCAAAGCTGTATTACGACCGGGATGCTGACTCAAGCCTGATCCGGGGCAAGCAGGTGGCCGTCATCGGCTACGGCTCGCAAGGCCACGCGCACTCGCTCAACCTCAAGGACAGCGGCGTGATGGTGCGGGTGGGGTTGGCGGCAGACAGCAAGTCGCGGCCCAAGGCGGAGGCGGCTGGCCTGGCGGTGACCTCGGTCGCCGAGGCAGCAGCCTGGGCCGACGTGGTGATGCTGCTCGCGCCGGACACGAAGCAGCCAAAGATCTACGCCGAGTCGGTCGCGCCTCATCTGACGGCGGGCAAGATGTTGATGTTCGGGCATGGCTTCAACATCCGTTTCGGAACGGTCACACCGCCCGCCGACGTGGACGTGACCATGATCGCGCCCAAGGCGCCCGGCCACCGCGTGCGGGAGGTGTTTCTGGAAGGCGGCGGCACCCCGGCCCTGTTGGCCGTGCACCAGGACGCCACCGGGCAGGCCAAGGCCCTGGCGCTGTCGTACGCGGCGGCGTTGGGCGTTACGCGCGCGGGCGTGATCGAGACGACCTTTGCGGAGGAGACCGAAACCGACCTGTTTGGCGAGCAGGCTGTGCTGTGCGGCGGGGTCAGCGCGCTGGTGAAGGCCGGCTTCGAAACGCTGGTGAAGGCCGGCTACCAGCCGGAGATCGCGTATTTTGAGTGCATGCACGAGCTTAAGCTGATCGTGGACCTGATGTACCGGGGCGGGCTGAATTACATGCGCTACTCGGTCAGCGATACGGCCGAGCACGGCGACTACACTGGCGGCCCGCGCCTGATCACCGAGGAAACGCTGGGGGAGATGAAGAAAATGCTGGGCGAGATCCAGGACGGCACCTACGCCCGCAAGTGGATCGCGGAGAATGAGGCGGGGCGGCCCTGGTTCAACGAGACCCGTCGGCGCGAGCAGGACCAGCCGATTGAAAAGGTCGGCGCGCAACTGCGCACGATGATGCCCTTCTTGAACCCGGTGGCTGTGCGCCCCGACGAGCAGGGCTGACAGCCCGCCAAGGCCACTATGGACAACTACGTCCGCATCTTCGACACGACACTGCGCGACGGCGAGCAAAGCCCCGGCGCGACGATGACGTCGGCCGAAAAGCTTGAGGTGGCGCGCGCCCTGGCACGCCTGGGCGTAGACGTGATCGAAGCCGGCTTCCCAGCCGCCTCACCTGACGACCTGGCGGCCGTGCGGCGGATCGCCGTGGAGATCGGCCATCCTGGCCGGGCCGAGGGAATGCCGGCGCGCCCACCTATCATCTGTGGCCTGGCACGCGCGAACAAGAGCGACATCGACAAGGCTTGGGAAGCGGTCAAGCACGCGGCGCGGTCGCGCATCCACACCTTCCTGGCCACGTCTGAAATCCACATGCGCTACAAGCTCAAGATGGACCGCGAACAAGTGATCGAGCGCGTTTTGGACATGGTGTCCTATGCCCGCAGCCTGTGTCCCGACGTCGAGTTCTCGCCGGAGGACGCTGGCCGCAGCGATCCCGAGTTCCTGTATCTGGTACTGGGAGAAGCGATCAAGGCTGGCGCCACGACACTGAACATCCCCGACACGGTCGGCTACACCACGCCCGATGAGTTCGGCGCGCTGATTGCCGGCATCCTGGCGCACACGTCCGGCATCGACAACTGCATCGTTTCGGTGCACTGCCACGACGACCTGGGCCTGGCCACCGCCAACACCCTGGCGGGGATTCGCGCCGGCGCGCGCCAGGCCGAGGTGACCATCAACGGCATCGGCGAGCGGGCCGGCAACACCTCGCTGGAAGAAGTTGTCATGGCGCTGCACACCCGACGGCCGGCCTTCAACCTGACTACCGGAGTGGATACGACGCAGATCATGCGCGCCAGCAAGCTAGTGAGCAATTACACCGGCATCCTCGTCCAACCCAACAAAGCCATCGTCGGCGCCAATGCGTTTGCGCACGAAGCGGGCATCCACCAGGACGGGATGCTCAAGCATCAACAGACCTACGAGATCATGCGGCCTGAGACGGTCGGAGTCACCCAGAGCCGGCTGGTGCTGGGTAAACACTCCGGCCGGCACGCCTTCAAGACGCGGCTGACCGAGATGGGCTACGTGCTTAGCGAGGCCGAGCTCGACAAGGCTTTTGGCCGCTTCAAGGACCTGGCCGACAAGAAGAAGATCATTACCGACGCCGACCTGGAAGCGCTGGTGACAGACGAGTTCTATCAGCCGCGCGAGGTCTATGCCCTCGATGGGCTGCAGGTGGCCTGCGGCACCGTGGGCATGCCCACTGCCACGGTGCGGCTGCGCGGACCCGACGGCCGGCTGCATGTCCACGCGGCCGTCGGCACCGGACCGGTCGACGCGGCCTACAAGGCGATTGACCACATCGCGAAGGCGCCCAACAGCCTGCAGGAGTTCGCCGTGCGCGCCGTGACTGAAGGCATCGATGCCCTGGGCGAGGTCACGGTGCGCATCCAGGCCCTCGACGGCCAAAGCTCCCTGGCAGCGCAGCGGGAAGTCGACCAGCCGCGCACCTTTGGCGGGCACGGGACCGACACCGACATCATCGTGGCCAGCGTCAAGGCTTACCTGGCGGCCGTCAACAAGATGCTGGTGGCCACCGGTAAGTACGGCGACTCGGAGCGGCCAGCCGAGGTCGGCGTGGCCGCGCGGCAAAGCTGAGCTGCTATTCAGAGACTATGAACCAACCGCTGACACTCCTTCAGAAAATCTGGAACGACCACGTCGTCGCGCAGGAGACCGGTTCGCCGGCGGTGCTGTATGTTGATCTCCACCTGGTTCACGAGGTGACTTCGCCGCAGGCCTTCGCCGGCCTGAGGCAGCGCAGGCTGCGCGTGCGCCGGCCGGACAAGACCATCGCCACAGCCGACCACAGCATCCCCACGCACGACCGCTCGCTGCCGATTACCGACGAAATGGCGGTGCGACAGATCAAGCAATTGGAGGACAACTGCCGCGAATTCGGCGTCGCGCTGTACGGCCTGGGCAGCCCGCACCAGGGCATCGTGCACGTCATCGGGCCCGAGCTGGGCTTTACGCAGCCGGGGCGGACGATTGTGTGCGGCGACAGCCACACGTCGACGCACGGCGCCTTTGGCGCGCTGGCCTTTGGCATCGGCACGAGCGAGGTGGAGCACGTGCTGGCTACGCAATGCCTGCTGCAGCGGCAGCCCAAGACCTACCAAGTGCGCATCGACGGGCGCCTGGGGCCGGGGGTGTCGGCAAAAGACATTATCCTGGCCTTAATCGCCCGGATCGGCGTGGGTGGGGGCACGGGACACGTGTTCGAATACGGGGGTGAGGCCATCGGCGCGCTGGGCATGGAAGAGCGGATGACGATCTGCAACATGGCGATCGAGGGCGGCGCGCGCGCCGGCATGGTCGCGCCGGACGACACGACCTTCCAGTACCTGGCTGGCCGGCCGTATGCCCCGCAGGGCGCGCGCTGGGATACGGCCCTGGCGCGCTGGCGCCAGCTGCCGACCGACCCCGGCGCGATCTATGATAAATCCATCACACTCGACGCTGGGGCGCTGGAGCCGATGATCACTTACGGCACTCACCCGGGCATGGGGATGCCCATTACCAGCCAGGTGCCCGACCCTGGCGCGCTGAGCGATCCGACGCAAAAGGCGGCGCTGGACAAGGCGCTGCGCTATATGGCCCTGCAGCCGGGGCATCTCCTGTTGGGGCACCCGGTGGATGTCGTCTTTATCGGCAGCTGCACCAACTCGCGCATTTCGGACCTGCGGCTGGCTGCTCAGCTGCTGCGCGGGCGCCGCGTGGCACCCAACCTGCGCGTGATGGTGGTGCCCGGATCGCAGGAGGTGAAAAGGCAGGCCGAGGCCGAAGGGCTGGCGGACGTGTTCCGGGCAGCGGGCGCCGAGTGGCGCGAGGCGGGCTGCAGCATGTGCATTGCCATGAACGGCGACCAACTGCTGCCGGGCCAATATGCCGTGAGCACCAGCAACCGCAACTTCGAGGGCCGGCAGGGCAAGGGCGGGCGCACCTTCCTGGCCAGCCCGCTGACCGCGGCGGCCACGGCGCTGTCAGGGACCATCACCGACCCACGGACGCTGGTGAACTGAAATGCCTCAATTCACCACCTTGACTTCTCGTGTCGCCGCGCTGCCGGTCAACGACGTTGACACGGATCAGATTATCCCGGCCCGGTTCTTGAAGGCCACCGACAAGGCCGGCATGGGTGTCCACCTGTTTGCCGATTGGCGCTACGCGGCCGATGGCTCGCCGCGCGCGGACTTCGTCCTCAACCAGCCGCAGAACCAGGGCGCGCAGGTGCTGCTGGCTGGCGGCAACTTCGGGTGCGGCTCGTCGCGCGAGCACGCGCCCTGGGCCCTGACCGGGTTTGGCTTTCGGGCCGTCATCTCGACCTCCTTCGCTGACATTTTCTGCAGTAACGCGCTCAAGAACGGCTTGCTGCCCGTGGTGGTCGACGCCCAAACCCATCGAGCGCTCTTTGAGATGGTGGAGGAACTTCCACAGATGGAGGTCACCATCGACCTGGCCGGACAGACCCTGGCGCTGCCCACGGGCCAGACGGTGACCTTCCCGATCGACGGGTTCTCGAAGTCGTGCCTGCTGCAGGGGGTCGACGAATTGGGTTATATTCTGGGCTTTGAGCCGCAGATCGCTGCCTACGAGCAGGCCCGCGTGCCATGACCGCCATTGAGATCTATGACACCACTCTGCGCGACGGCACCCAGCGCGAGGGTATTTCGCTGTCGTGCGCCGACAAGGTGCGCATCGCTCACCGGCTGGACGAGTTGGGCGTGGCCTTCATCGAAGGAGGCTGGCCGGGGTCGAACCCCAAGGACGCCGAGTTCTTCGAACGAGCGCGCGACCAGCCCTGGCAGAGCGCCCTGATCGCGGCCTTTGGCGCCACCTGCCGCGCACACGGCGGCCCCGACGACGACGCCAACATCGCAGCGCTGCTCGCGTCAGGGACGCCCGTGTGCACGGTAGTGGGCAAGACCTGGACGCTACACGTCACCGAGGTGCTGCGCACCACGCTGGACGACAACCTGCGCATCATCGAAGCCAGCCTGGCCTACCTGCGCGCCGCCCGGCGCCGCGTGATCTACGACGCCGAGCACTTCTTCGACGGCTACAAGGCCGATGCGGTGTACGCCCTCGAGACCCTTCGGGCTGCGGTCCGCGGCGGGGCCGAGACCGTAGTGCTGTGCGACACCAATGGGGGGAGCATGCCGTGGGAGATCGCGGAGATCGTTCGCGCCGTGCGCGGCGAGGTAGCGCACCCGCTTGGCATTCATACGCACAACGACGGCGAGTGCGCGGTCGCCAACACGCTGGCCGCCGTGCGCGCGGGCGCGCGCCAGGTGCAGGGCACCGTCAACGGATATGGCGAACGCTGCGGGAATGCCAACCTGTGCGCGGTCATACCGGATCTGGAACTGAAGCTGGGGCTGGCGTGTCTGCCTCCCCTGCACCTGGCGCGCCTGACCGACGTGGCTCATTTCGTGGCCGAGGTGGCGAACTTGGCGCCCGACGAGCACCAGGCTTATGTGGGCAAGTCGGCCTTCGCCCACAAGGGCGGTATCCACGTGGCCGCCATGCGCCGCAACGCGCAATCGTACCAGCACGTGGACCCGGCGGTAATCGGCAATGAGATGCGCGTGGTGGTCAGCGAGCTTTCGGGCCGCGGCAACTTACTCAGCAAAGCCGAGGAGTTTGGCCTGGAGGCAGGCGGCGGCGACCGTGTGACCGATGTGCTGAACGAGATCAAGGCCCTGGAGGCGCAAGGCTTCTCGTTCGAGGCCGCCGAAGCCTCGGTGGCGCTGATGCTGCGTCGCGCTAAGCCCGGCTACCAGCCGCCCTTCGAGTTGATCGACTTCGCCGTTAACGTCGAGCACCGGCGCGGCCGCGGCATTTTCGCGGAGGCCACCGTCAAAGTGCGCGTCGATGGCGAAGTGCTGCACACGGCGGCCGAGGGCAACGGGCCGGTCAACGCGCTTGATGCGGCGCTGCGCAAGGCGCTGATCACGCGCTACCCGGCCATCGCCGATTTCCAGCTGGCCGACTATAAGGTGCGCATCCTTGACGGCAGCAACGGCACGGCGGCCGCCACGCGCGTCTTGATCGACACTCAGAACGGGACCAAGCGCTGGAGCACGGTGGGCGCCAGCGCCAACATCATCGAGGCGAGCTGGCGGGCGTTGGCGGATTCGGTTGAGTATGGCCTAACAGCTGCCCGCGAAGGAGCCTGAATTGAAAGCCAATATTGTCTTGCTTCCCGGCGACGGGATTGGACCGGAGGTCGTCGCGGAGGCGGTGCGAGTGCTCGAGGCAGTGGCCACGGCCTACGGGCACCAGTTTGCATTCTCAGAGCGGCTGATGGGCGGCTGCGCAATTGACCGCTTTGGCACGGCCCTGACCGACGAAGTGCTGGTCGACTGCCGCGCGTCCGACGCGGTGCTGCTGGGCGCCGTGGGTGGTCCGAAGTGGGACGACCCCACCGCCACGGTGCGGCCCGAGCAGGGGCTGCTTGGGCTGCGCAAGGGCCTGGGCGTGTACGCCAACCTGCGCCCGGTGCGTGTGCATCCCGACCTCGTCGACGCTTCGCCGCTTAAGGCGGACCGGCTGGCTGGCGTCGATATCCTGGTGATCCGCGAATTGACGGGCGGGCTGTATTTTGGGCAGCCCAAGGGGCGCGGACGGGTGAACGGGCGCGAGCGGGCGGTGGACACCCTAGAATACTACGAGCACGAGGTGCGCCGCGTGGTCGAGTTGGCGTTCCGGCTGGCGCAAGACCGGCGCCGCAAGGTGACGTCGGTGGACAAGGCCAACGTGCTGGAGTCCAGCCGCCTGTGGCGGCAGGTGGCCAACGCGGTGGCGGCCGAGCACAGCAATACGGCGCTGGAGCACATGTTGGTTGACACGGCCGCCATGCGCCTGATCTCAAGCCCAGCGGGGTTTGACGTGATTGTCACCGAAAACATGTTTGGCGACATCCTGACCGACGAGGCTTCGGTGCTGGCCGGATCGATGGGCCTGCTGCCCTCGGCCTCGCTGGGTGATTCGGGCCCAGGACTGTATGAGCCAATCCACGGCTCGGCGCCTGACATTGCCGGGCGCGGCCTGGCCAATCCACTCGGCACGATCCTCAGCGCGGCAATGCTGCTGCGCTATTCACTGAACCTGCCGCGCGAGGCGGCGGCGGTGGAGGCCGCGGTGGATGCGGCGTTGAGCGCCGGGGCGCGCTCGGCCGACCTGGGCGGACGGCTGACGACGGGCGAGACAACGGCGGCGGTCTTGGCGCAGCTGCAGCAGCAGCCAGCTGCCCTGCCAGCTTGAGGGCAGGCGATTAGGAGACACCCGCTGAGCATCGAATCGAAGTGCGTCTGGACGAACGGAGAGGGCATGCCATTCGAGCTGGCTACGGTGCTTTTTTTGACGCCCGCGCTGCATTATGGGGTGGGCGGCTTTGACGGGATCAGATCCTACGCCGCCGACCGCGGGCCGGACGCCTTCCGGCTCCAGGAGCACGCCGAGCGGCTGGTCGATTCGGCGCGGGCGCTGGGTTTTCGCAAGCTGCCCTACACGGCCGACGAGGGCTTTGTGTGCGGCACGGCGGCCGAATGGGGCGGCCGGCGCGAAATCGATGTCCGCACGATCGGCGCCGGCAAGGCCGGCCTGCTGCAGCGCGCGCTGCAGCAGGCCTTTCACGCCGTCCTTCACGGCCGGCATCCGCGCTCGGTCGAGCGGCTCGAATACGTGGGCACGGCCAGCCCGGCGAGCCTGCTCGTGCGCGCTCACGCTGCCGCCTGATGCGCGTCGCGATCCAGGGCGAGCGCGGCGCATACTCGGAGGCGGCTGCCCTCGAGCACTTTGGCGCCGACACGGCGGTGCTGCCATGCGCGACCTTTGACGCTGCCTTTGCCGCGGTGGAGGCGGGTGAGGTCGACGCGGGCCTGGTGCCGATTGAAAACTCGCTGGCCGGCAGCATCCATCGCTGCTACGACCTGCTGCTGCAGCACTCGCTGGCCATCATCGGTGAGCACCACCTGCGGGTGCGCCATTGCTTGATCGCGCATCCTGGTGTGGCGCTGCCCGAAATCCGCAAAGTCATCAGCCATCCCCAGGCGCTGGCCCAGTGCGAGCGCTACCTGCGCGGCCTGGCGGGCGTGACGACGGAGGTCGTGTACGACACGGCCGGCAGCGTGAAGATCGTCCGTGACCAGGGGGACCGCGCCCTGGCCGGCATCGCCTCGCGCCGAGCGGCAGAAGTGTACGCGATGGAAGTCGTGGCCGAGGGGATCGAGGACGACCCGGCCAACTTCACGCGGTTTCTGGCCATCGCCAAGCAGCCCTTGATACCCAACGGCGATTCGAAAACCTCGATCGTGTTTGCCATGCGCAACGCGCCCGGGGCGCTGTTCAAGGCCATGAGCGTGTTTGCGCTGCGCGACATTGACCTGACCAAGATCGAATCGCGCCCCTTGGTCGGCAAGGTATGGGAGTACCTGTTTTACGTGGACTTCGCTGGCTCGACTGTTGACCCCGTCGTCACCCGTGCGCTGCAGAACCTGGGCGAATTCACGTCATTGCTGCGCGTGCTCGGCTCTTATCCTCGCCACCGGCCCCAGGCCTGAGTCAGCGAACCGGTTGGCCGCTGGCCGGCGGCGCCATGCCCGTCACCCAGCGACCCGGCAATCCGGCTGATTCGCACGCGGACTTTACAATCTTCGAACGCACTGTGGCTGATTTGCCCCGGCGCCTGGCCATGCCGGCCGGCCTGGCTGCCAGCGATCCCGAGGCCGTCGGACTGCGCCGGGGGCTGTGCGACCACCTGGCGCGGACCGGGCCGAGTCCTGGCTGGCCAGAGTAGAGGACGTCGCCATCAGCCACGCGCGCTCATTTAAACGCGACAGGCCCCGGGAACTGCCCGGCCTACCGATCGTCACCTGAATCGGCTTACGCGCACAGGGTCGTGAGCGCAGACGTCAGCGCCCCCACCGCACGCACGTAATCGGAAACAAGGATGTGCTCGTGCGGCGTGTGGTCGAGGCTCGAGTCACCTGGCCCATAGGCGACAATGGGCGTGCCCCATACTGGCGCGACCACGTTCATGTCGGAGGTTCCACTCTTGACCGTGAAGCTGGGCGTGCCCCCCGCCTGGCGGATAGCGGCCAGGAATGCGCGGACGAGAGGGTTGTTCTTGTCCCCGCGATAAGCGCTGACGCCCTCCACGAGCGTGACTTCCGCCTCGCCCGCCAGCCCCGCCAGCGCCTCTGCCAGCGCCGAGGCTTCCAGGCCGGGGGGCAGCCGCACGCCAAAGCGCAGCGCCGCCTGCTCCTCAAACCCGTCTGATGCCGAGGTCATGCCGCGCAGTGTCGGGCTCACCTGTTCGAACACGCGCGGCTGGGCGGCGTTGCGCGCTGCCGCCCACTCGGCTACGCGGTTCCAGTAGGCCACCGCCGCCTCGCAGGCGCTTTCGGCTTGCGTGGAGGTGTGCGCCAGCGCGCGCCGGACCTGGTAGGTGAACCAGGCGCTGCCCTTGTAGCCCAGCGTGATGCGCTCCCAGCCGCTCGGCTCCCCGATGATGGTAAAGGCCGGGCGGTAATAATCCTTGACAAAGTGCGCGCCCCGGCTGTCGCCCTCTTCGCCCACGGCGCCAATGACGACCACGCGCCGGCTCAAGGCCAGAGAGCGGATACGCGCGGCCGCGGCCGCGAAGCAAGCCAGCGGGCCCTTGGCATCGACCGCGCCGCGCCCGTTCAGGCGGTCGCCGTCGCGCGTGACTGGGATAAAGCCGGGGACGGTATCGATGTGGCCGAGCAGCAGCACGGTCTCGGCGCCCTGGCCACATGCGCCCACGGCGTTGCCGGCGGCGTCGACGTCCGCGTCGAGCCCAGCAGCGCGCAACTGGCCCACCAGATACTCAACCGCCGCGCCTTCCTGGCCTGAGGGGCTGTAAATCTCCAGCAGCCCGGTCAGCAGGGCAACTTCGTCCATCGGCCCGCAGCGCTCAGGCGGCCTCGGTGGCAGTTCCGGCGGCCGCGGGCAACGGCTGAGTCAGCACGTTTTCGACGGCATCGGCCGCTTCGGCCAATTCGGCCTGGCTGATGACGAGCGGCGGCAGGAAGCGCATAACCGTCAAACCGGCCGGCAGCGCCAGCACGCCTCGACCCATTAAGGCCTGCAGGTAGGGGGTGACCTTGTGCTTGAGCTCGATGCCGACCATCAGCCCCAGCCCGCGCACCTCGCGGATCAGCGGTGATTGGATGCGCCCCAGCCGGGCCAGGAACCAGGCCCCCAGTTCCGCCGCCCGCTCAGCCAGGTGCTCGGCCCGCAGGAAGTCGATGGCCGCGATGGCCGCCGCGCAGGCCAACGGGTTGCCGCCAAACGTGGACCCGTGCACTTGCGGCGGCAGGACGCCGATGCGCTCGCCCAGCAGGGCGGCGCCCATCGGCAGGCCGCCGGCGATGGATTTCGCCAGGCAGAGCAGATCGGGACGGATACCCGCGTGCTCACAGGCGAACAGCGCGCCGGTGCGACCAAAGCCTGTCTGGATCTCGTCGATGATTAGCATCGCGCCGCGTTCCCGGCACAACCGCTGAGCGCCGCGCAGGTAGTCCGGGCTGCCCGGCCGAACTCCGCCCTCGCCCTGGACGATCTCTAGGATCACGGCAGCGGTGTCGCTCGTCACGGCCGCCTCCAGCGCGGCCAGGTCGTTGTAGGGCACGTGCCGAAACCCGGGCACCAGGGGCTCGAAAGGCTCGCGGTACTTCTTCTCCCAGGTGGCCGACAGGGCGCCCATGGTCCGACCGTGGAAGCCGCGCATGGCGGCGATCACTTCGCGCCGGCCGGTGACCAGGCGCGCGAATTTTAGCGCTGCTTCAACGGCCTCCGTGCCTGAGTTGCACAAGTAGGCTCGCTCGAGCCCGGCCGGCACAATCTGCATCAGGCGTGCAAGCAGTTCGGCTCGCCGGTCGTTGTAGAACATCTCAGGGCAAGAGACCAGGCTGCGCGCTTGGGCAGCGATGGCCTCGGCCACGGCGCCATTGGCGTGCCCAAGGTTGGCCGCGCCCTGCCCGCCGACGCAGTCAATGTAGGGTTGGCCGTCGCTATCCCATAGGCGCGCGCCCTGGCCACGGACGATAGTCAGCGGGCGCTTGGTATACAGGCCGGAGGTGTATCGGTCTTCGACGTCGCGAACGGTCACGTTGAGCTCTTGTCTGCTTATTCGATCACGGTGCCATGGCCGGCCAGCGCGCCGGCCAGCGGGGCCTCCACACGGCCGTCGGCAAAGATCACCTGGCGGACGCCAAGCGCGAGAGCCTCGCTGGCGCCAAGCACCTTCTTCTTCATACGGCCCTCGGCAAACGACAGCGATTGCTCGAGGCTGTCGCGCGCGATGCGGTGGATCAGGCTGCTCTCGTCAGGGAAGGCGCGCAGCAGGCCGGGCACGTTCGACAGCAAAATGAGCTGGTCGGCCGCCACGGCGCCGGCCACCATCGCCGCGGCCCGGTCCGCGTCCACGTTGAGGGCCTCGCCCTCCGGCGAAATGGCCAGGGGCGCCACCACGGGCGTATAGCCTGCCTCCAGCAGCAGCTGCAGCAAGCCGCTGTTGACCTTTTCGATCTTTCCGGTGTAGTCGTCACGCAGGATGCGCTGCTTGCCGGTGGCCGAGTCAATAATGCGGATGGCGTCCTTGCGCTTGGCGGTCATCAGCCCGCCATCCACGCCCGACAGCCCTAGGGCATTGACACCCAGCCTCTGCAGCTGCTCGACCAAGAGTGTGTTGATCTTGCCCGCGGTGACCATGGCGAAGATCTCAAGCGTTGTCCGGTCGGTGTAGCGCGAGGTGAATCCGGAAGGCGACGTGACAAACTGGGGCGGGTGGCCCAACTGCGTGGAGATGGCGTTCGTCTCGCCGGAGCCGCCGTGGACGACGATCAGGCGCTGGCCCTCCTGGACGTGGGCCGCGATGTCACGCGTGACAGCCGCCAGGTTGACGCCGGTGGTGCCGCCTATCTTAATGACAATCATAGCGGATGCAGCCCCGGAAACTCGAGCCCGGCGGTCTCTTCCAGGCCGCACATCAGGTTCATGGCTTGCACGGCGCTGCCGGCAGCGCCCTTCATCAAGTTGTCGATGGCAGCCAGCGACACGACCCGTCCGCTCTCGGGGTCCAAGTCGAAGCCGACGTCGGCGAAGTTTGACCCGGCCAGGATTTTGGGGTCAGGCACGCGGTGGATGCCGGCGCGATCCTTGACGATGCGGACGAAAGGCTCGGTGTTGTAGGCCGCGCGGTAGGCGCGCCAAAGCTCTTTGTCGGTAGTGCCCGGCTGCACAAAGGCGTGCGCGGCAGCCAAGACTCCGCGCACCACGTCCACGGCCGTCATGCTCAGGTGCACGTTCGACAGCCCTAGCTCCTGGATGACCTCAGCCGTGTGGCGGTGGCCGGTGGGGGCGTAAGCGCGCACCGAGTGGCTCTTTTCGGGGTGATGGGAGCCGGGGTTGGCGCTGGCGCCGCCCTCGGACGAGCCGGTCTTCACATCGACGATGATGGGCTGGTCGCCGCGCAGCAGGCCGGCCTTCACGAGCGGCAGCAGCGCCAGGATGCTGGCGGTGGCGTTGCAGCCGACGCCGCTGATCAAGCGGGCCTGGCGCATGGCCGCGCGCTGCACCTCCGGCAGGCCATAGACAAACTGGGCTAGGCGATCAGGCGAGCGGTGTGCTTCACCGTACCAGCGCTGATAGAGCGCCGGATCGCGGAGCCGGAAGTCGGCCGAAAGGTCGATCAGCCGCGGCGCCAGGCCCAGGTAGCGGTCGAGGTTCTTTTGAGACTCGCCGTGGGGCAGGGCCAGGAATAGAACGTCGCAGGGCTGCAGGGCAGCCTGGCTGACAAATTGAAGCTGGGTGCGCTTCCGCAGGTTGGGGTGCTGCTGGTAGACGTACTCGCCGGCGTGGCTCTCGGAGGTAGCCTGGGCGATCTCGACGTTCGGATGGAACAACAGCAGCCGCAGCAGTTCACCGCCGGTGTAACCGGATGCCCCGATGATGCTGGCGCGTAGGCTCATGCCACGCCTCCGGCCGCCACCGTCAGGGCGTAGTCAATAATCTCGCCGGGGATGTCTACGCCCGTCACCGGCACCGACGAGTGAAACTCCATGGTGTGGTTGACTTCATTGATCAGCAGCCCGCGCTCGGAGTCTTCCAGCACGTCCAGCGCCAGCACGCCTCCCCCGACCGCGCGGGCGGCGGCCACGCACAGGGCATTCAACTCAGGCGTCACCGGGCAGTCAGTCGCCTGGCCGCCGCGGGCCGTGTTGGTGATCCAGTGCGGGGAAGCGCGATAGATGGCGGCAATAGTCTCGCTGCCAACGACGAAGGCGCGAATGTCGCGCCCCGGCTTGGCGATATATTCCTGTATGTAGAAGATTTGCTGCTGGAAGTTGCCAAGCACCTCGCGGTGCTCCAGTAGGGCTTCGGCGGCCTCCCGGTCGTTGATCTTGGAGACCAGCCGGCCCCACGAACCGATGACGGGTTTGAGCACTACCGGATAGCCCAATTCCTCGATTGCTGCCAGGGCGGCCTCCGGTGTAAAGGCCACCCGCACGGCCGGTTGGGGCACGTCGGCCGCCTGCAGCGCCGCCGACGTTGAGAGCTTATCGCCACAGACGGCGGCGACGGCGGCCGTGTTCACCGTGGGGATGCCCCACTGGTTCAGCACCCGAGTCGCGTATAGGCCGCGCCCGAAAGAAAGGCTGCGCTCGAGTACGACGTCGTACCGCTGCCAGGGCGCTGGGTCCGCCAGATCAAAGCGGACCTCGCGATCGTCCAACCGATCGTAAGGAACGCTGCGGCGGTTGAGCGCCTCGAAGAGCCATTTCTCCTCGATGCGCACCCGCGAGAGTAGTATGCCGACGCGCATCAGCGGTTAGCCGATGCGCCGGCGGGCGGCCAGCGCCTATTCACCCCAGTCTTCGGCTTCAGTGGGGGCCAAAGCCAGCGCCAGGGATGGGGTCACGGCGGTCACCTCCAAATCGACTCCGCAGTCGGGGCAGACGACGATCTCGCCAGCGATCACACCGTTGAGCTGCAGGCTGCCGTCACACTCGGGACAATTCGCGGACATGGTTGCCTCCTTGACAAACGAGAAGGCCTCTCGCACGAGAGGCCTTCGGTTTACGGGCTGAGTACGCGGTGCGTCTTTGCTGCGCGTCTACCAACCAAAAAAACCGAAGGCCCGCTTGGGCTTCGGACGACGGGGCGAACGCTTGGCAACATGCACCGAGACCGATGTCATCAGGTGCAATATATCACGAGCAGACCCGCCCGCAATCATACAATCCGCACGACGCTCGCGCGGCATGGTTGGGCAGATTGTAAAAAGCCGACAGGAGCCAGACCGCCGCCAAGCCAAGCACACTCCCGACGCCTCAAGTCGGATCGAACGCGACCTGCCAACGGCCTTCGGCGTCATACCAGTAGCGGGCGCTGAACGGCGCAGCGCCCGCGGGTTGCGCAGTGATCCGCTCCAGGAGGAGCGGGACGTCGGCGACGCAAGCAAGCTGGCGGATGTCGGCCAGCCGTACCCATTCCAGGCTGCCCTCACCGGACGCAACACCGGCCGGCGTCGCCACGGTGCCCGTAAAGACGTATAGCCCAATGCCGACTGGCTCACCAGTGTCGACCGTGACGACGCCGCGCAAGCGCAAATCGGAGACGCGCAGGCCAGCCTCTTCCCAGATCTCGCGCGCGGCGGCGGCCTGCACCGCCTCGGCCCGCTCCACGTGCCCGCCCAAACCGTTATAGAGGCCGGGCCAGATCTTCTTGTCGGGCGCGCCCTTCAGGAGCAGCACGGCGTCGCCCGACAAAACGAAGCACAGCACGCGCGGGATAAGCTGATAGCGACAGCCCGAAACGGCTACGCCTTGCTCACTGGCCGGCATGCCGCGTGAGCCAGTGGCCGAGGCTGAACGCCGTGAGAGCGTCCAGCCCGGCCGCGGGCCAGCCCCCGCCCCCGATCAATCCGATTGAGACCGCGGCTAGTTGGCTGCTTCTCATGTTCTTCCCTAGTCGGCTAGGCCAGTCACGTCTTCAGCGACCTGCTCCTCGGCGCCGAAGTCAGCCAGGGTCTTGTGAATGGCGACCGGCTTGACGTGTTGGCCGACAAGTGGATAGGTATCTTGGAGATTGAGCTGGCTGAACAAGAAGTGGAACTGCTTTTCCCACGCCGCGCCGATTTCGCCGCGGCGACCAGGCTCCAGGTTCCACATTGGCGCCTTGAACGGGCCCAGCGCCTTCTTACGGGTCTTGTAGATGAATTGCTCGTCGGTGTCGGAGGGCTTGCGCTCTCCGGCGGCGTTGACGCGCAGCCAACCGTAGATCTCGTCACGCAGGCTGTCCGGCAGGCCCTTGTAGAGCATGTTCATGAAGTTGGTGGCCAGGTGTACCTCGCAGGTTTCGCACTCGGCAAACTTGCTGAAGGCCGCCTCCGGCAGGGTGGAAGCGCCGTGTTGCACCGCGCCGGCCAGGCCATACTCCAGGCGGGCCACCTGCGACAGCCGCTTCAGCACCTCGAAGTCGACCTTCACGTCGGCTATTGTGCCGTCGGGCAGCACCACGCCGCCGTGCGAAGTGCCGGTCTGAATGGAAATCTTGCTGATCCCGGGCGTGGCGCGCCGGCGCCGGCCGTTGATCGACTGCTCCAGCAGGTCGGCCGAGTAGCCGTCCATGAAGGCGCGTAGCTCCTGCTCGGTGGAGTTGCGGGCGCCGACCTCGCCAATCTCGCCGCCGATTGAGAGCGTGACGCGCTTGGGTTCGATGCCGCGGATGTAGGCCGTCAGCTCCGCGCAGCGGCGGGTGTTGTCGCGCTGCTGCGCGGGGATGGTGGGCTGGCTCAAGTCGACCAACGTGCTGGTGTCCACGTCAATGTTGTAGAACCCGGCCGCGATGGCTTCGGCAGCCAGTTCGCGCACGGCATTGACTTCGGCCTCCGGGTTGGCCAGGTACTTCTTGTGGTTGACCTGGAAGTGGTCGCCCTGGATAAAGACGGGACCGCGGTAGCCCTCGGCAATGGCGGCGGCCAGCACCGAGGCCACGTACTCGGCCGGCCGTTGGGCCGTGTAGCTCATCTCGGAGCGGGCGACCTCAAAGATCATCGCGCCGGCGTTTAGCGCCGCCGCTGCGCGGAACACGGCGCGGGCACAGTCAAAGGTCATGGCGCGCAGGTTCATGGCTGGGACGGTGAAGTTCACGGGTGTTTCGCCGCGCCCGCGCGCCGCGTACAGGCCCTGGATCGAGGCCGGCACGATGCCCAGCGCCAGGGCCGCCTCCCAGATCAGCCAGCGAGCCGTGCCCTGCGCCGCGCCTTCGCCAAGCGCCGACTTCTCGGCCAGAAGCCGCATCTGTGGCCTCAGCGCAGCTTCATCGCGGACCCGCAGCTTGCCTTTGGGGGTCACAGCCAGGGCGCCGCCCAGCCCGGTCAGCAGGTCCTTCAAAGTGGAGTGGGCGGGGGGAGAGATGGTCGTCATATTCAGACTCCTTATCGCGCGGCGGTAGAGCGCCGCATCCAATTGGTAATGACGGTGGGCTAGGCTTCGGCGCTCAAGGCTTGCTTGAGCGGCGAGCGGCTGGCCCGGTACGCGGCCAGCCGCTCGCGAAACCTGGCCATGAAGATCACGCCGGGGTCGCGCTTATCCCCGCGTGGATCGCGCTCGAAGTGCGCCACGACGTGTTCGAAGACAATGGCGTAGTGATCCATGAGCTGCGATACCAGCCGGACCGCCAGGGCCACTTCGCCTTCCGGTGGGCGATTCTCGGGCCGATCAAACTCCAGCCCGGCCATCTCGACGTTGATGGCCGCCCAGTTGTAGCCCATCGCGCCGTACGACTCCTGAACCAGAGTCGTGTACATCGGCAGCATCTGCCAGCTGCGCTTGTAGTCTACCGCAAAATGAGCCGACTGCCGCACGTACTGCAGGGTTTCGAACGTCACCGGCGCCAACCACAGATCGCGGCCTTGCTGGTTGCCATCCCAGTGGAGGATGATCTCAAAGGGCCGGATCAAGTTTTGGGCATAGCAGTCAGCCGGCAGCTCGTGATAATCGTCGAAGGGCACAAAGTAGAGGCGCGCTTCGGAGGTCGTGGGGTTCGGAACAGGCGGCGTGGGTGGGACCAACCCTCCGGCCGCTGCCACGACCATCAGCCGCAGAAAACGCCTTCGTGAGAGCGCCTGGGTGATCACGCGCCAAATTATACCGTAATGGAATTAGTTTCCATAAGGCGAGTGTCGTGCGATGCTGTTGACGGCGTCCACGGCCGGCGGGTGCGCGCCCAGCCAGTTGTCAGCCAAATGCCATCGTTCTGGTTGGTCAATTCAACCGGCTGCCTTATAATCGTTGGTGCACAGGAGAACAAACTCTATGATCTTGAGACGCGCCTACCTTCTGACCTCGTTGGTCGTCATGGCCCTTGCGCTTGTGCCAGCGCCAGCCGCGCTGGCACAAGCGCAGAGCCTGTATTGGGAACGCTTTGACGTCGACATCGCCGTCCAAGAGGACGGCACTCTGCGCGTCGAAGAGACTCAAGTCATCAACTTCACAAGCGGCACCTTTACCGAGGGGTTCGCTGAAATCCCCACCCAAAACACGGATGGCATCACAGATGTGACGGTCAGCGAGGACGGGCAGGCGTATTCCCGCCGATCGTCCTCGGCCAGCCTGGACGCCGGCGAGTATGCCGTGGAGCGCAGCGGCAGCACGATCCAGGTGATCTGGAATATGGGACGGACGCGGAACGAGACCCGGACCTTCGTCCTCGGCTACACGGTGGAAGGCGCGATCCGGCGTTACGCTGAGGGCAATGAGTTCCAATGGAACTCGATTTCGCCGGGGATGCGGGACTTCGAAATCCGCGAGTCGACCACGACTGTGCGCATGCCGCCTGGGGTGACCATCTCGTTTGCCGACTACCTGGTGGCGCCCGAGTTTTCCGGCGTGCCCATGACGGTGGACATGGCGCCAGATGGCGAACGCGCCACCTGGGTGGCGAACGGGCCGATTGGGCCGGCCGAAGGCGTGCAGATTGTGGTGCAGTTCCCGCCCGGAACTGTTGGCGGCACGGGACCGAGCTGGCAGGCCGAATATGACCGGCGCAACGCCTGGGAGCAAACTTACAAACCGCTGGTCGATCTGGGGCTGCTGGTCCTGGGTTTTATCATTCTGTTGGGCGGTCCGGCGCTGCTGTACCTCTGGTGGTACGTGCGCGGGCGCGATCCGAAGATCGACGTGGTGCCCGAGCACATTACGCAGCCTCCATCCGGCGTTCCGCCGGGGATCGCTGGCGTCCTGACCGACGAGCGCGCCGACGTGGTAGACATCATCGCGACACTCATGGACCTGGCCCGGCGCGGCTACTTAGTCATTGAGGAGAGCGCCGAGGCGAGCGCTACCCGGCTGGTTACCAAGGAATTCACGCTGCGGAAAGTAAAGGACGCGCCCAACGTGGCGGCCCTCAACCCGTTCGAGCGCCAACTCTACGAGGCTGTTTTCCGCGGCTCGGCCGAAACGGTGCGCTTCCGCGACATGAACCAGCGCTTCTACACCAACCTGCCTGGTCTGCAGAACAAGCTGTACGAGACGGCCGTTCAGCTGGGCCTGTTCAAGGCTAGCCCTCAGACCGTGCGCAGCAGCTACGGCTGCCTGGGCGCCTTCGCGCTGGTCGCGGCCATCGGGGGCGGCTTCCTGGCGGTGCCCTTGTTCGCGCAGTACACCGGTATGCTGATTTGCCCGGTGCTGGCTGCCACCGTCGTCGCCGGCCTTCTGATTTGGATGGGGCAGCACATGCCGGTCAAGACCCGCAAGGGCGCCGAAGGGGCTGCCCTCAGCCGCGCATTCCGCAACTACCTGG
>JADLEU010000204.1 GCA_020845955.1 Anaerolineales bacterium | reverse complement strand
TCACTTGGACCCTCAGGGTTGTCGGACGAGACAAGACCAGTATGCCCCAGCCGGAGCGCGCGCGCTATGGGCCAAACGGCTCAACTTCCACTTTTCGGCCGGCGCTCTTACAATGCCGCCATGCCAACCCCCCTTTCGGTGGCCGTGCTCGCTGGCGGCCAATCGGCCCGCATGGGGACCGACAAGTCGTTCGTCCGGGTCCTGGGCCGACCGCTCATCGAGGTCGTGCTCGATCAGGTGGCCGAGCTGGGCGCTGAGGTCTTCATCGTCACCAATCGACCATCAGATTACGGCTACCTGGGCCTGCCCCTGTTCGGCGACGTGCTGCCTGGCAAGGGCGCGCTGGGCGGCCTTTATAGCGCCGTGCACAGCGCCAGCCAGCCCCACGTCTTGTGCATCGCCTGCGACATGCCCTTTATCGTGCGCCCGCTGTTGGATTATCTGATCGAGTTGATCCCCGCAGGCGACGCCATCGTGCCGCGGCTCAACGACGAGGCCGAACCCTTTCGTGCCATCTACGCGCGCGCCTGCCTCGGGCCGATGCGCGCCGCGCTCGACGCCGGCCAGATGCGCGTGATCAGCTTTTTTCCCGCCGTGCGCGTGCGCTTTGTGGAGGCCGCCGAGATCGACCGTTTTGACCCGCGCCGCTTGAGTTTCTTCAACGTCAACACGCCCGAAGACCTGGCGGAGGCGCAGCGCCTGGCGCGGCTGCCATGAGCACGCTGGAGCGCGACAGCGAGCGGCGACGCGCGAGCGCCGAAGACCTGTACCAGCACGGCCGCAGCGCCCTGCGCGCCGGCGAACGCCAGCGCGCCCGCCAACTGCTGCAGCAGGCCCTGGAATACGACCGAGGCCACTCAGACGCCTGGCTGTGGTTGTCGGCCACAACCGACGATCCGCGCGAGCAGCAGAAGTGCCTGGAGTGGGCCATTGCTGCCAACCCTGGCAACGCGGCGGCGCGGCGCGGGCTGGGCTTGCTCACCGGCAAGATCAAGCGCGAAGACCTGCTGCCAGGCGAGGGCGCGCCGCCTGCCGCACCTCCGGCCGCGCCCGATGCGGCGGAGGCGCGGCGCACAACAGTGCGCCGCACCTTTGTCTGCCCGCGCTGCGGTGGGCCCCTGCGCTTCGAGCCCACGCGGGCCGGCCTGCGCTGCCAGCACTGCGGTTATGAAGAAGCCATCGCCGCAGAGCCGGCCGCGGGGCCAGAGCAGGTGCTGGATTTCAGCTTGCCAACTCGCCAGGGTCATCACTGGGCCGAGGCCGGACGGCACTTCACGTGCCAACAGTGCGGCGCGGGCGCCGTGCTACCGGCCGGTCAGACGTCTGAGGTTTGCCCCTTCTGCGCCACGGCCGCGCTGATCGCCGCCCCCGAAGACGACGAATTACTGCCGCCGCAGGGCGTGATCCCCATGCGGCTCGACCTGCAAGGCGCAGGCCGCCACTTGCGCGCCTGGCTGGGACGCGGCTTCTTCGCGCCCGACGACCTGGCTCTGCTGGCCCACAGCGGCCGCCTGGCGCCGGTCTACGTGCCCTTCTGGCGTTTCAACGCGACGCTCAGCAGCCGCTGGAAGGCCCAGGTGCAGGAAGACGCCGGCTCGAGCCGTCGCACCGTCTGGCGCACCGGCGAGGACACGCAGTTCTTCAGCGACTGGCTGCAGCCGGGCACGCGCGCCCTGCCGGCCGACCTGCTGCGCGAGATCGAGCCGTTCGACCTGAAGGCGCTGGTGGTCTATCAGCCCGAATACCTGGCCGGGTGGCCAGCGGGCGCCTACGACCTCTCGCTGGCGCAGGCCTCGCTCGACGCGCGGGCTGCCATGCTCGAGGCTGCCGCCGCCAAGCTGGTGAAGAAGCTCCTGCCGGGCCGCCTGGTCAGCGCCCCGCAGATCACCGGCTCGGACTTCACTGGCCAGACGTACCAACTAGCGCTGCTGCCCGTGTGGGTCGGCAACTACCGCTATCGCGGCCGGGCCTTTCGCGTGCTGGTCAATGGCCAGACCGGCCAGGTGGCCGGCGACAAGCCGCTCGACACGGTCAAGGTGGCGCTGCTGGCGCTGCTCGGATTGGCCATCATCGCTCTGGCCGCCGTGGCCGTCTGGGTCAACTTGAATGGGTAGCGCCCTGCTGACATCAAGGAGAACTTAGTGCCCCAACAGCGCCACGCCTGGCTGGTCATGCTCGCCGTCTTTCTGGCTGGAGTGGTCGTCGCCCTCAACCAATCGAAAGTCCCGCCCGTCATGCCAGTCCTCCTGGCCGAATTCCAAATGGACACGCCCACGGGCGGTTGGCTGATGTCGTCCTTTGCCGTCGCGGGCGTCATCCTCAGCCTGCCGGCAGCTGCCTTGCTGGCGGGGCTGGGGCCCAAACGCGCCGGGCTCATTGCCCTCGGCTGCACGGTGTTGGGCTCGACAGCCGGCGCGCTGGCGCCCTCGGCGACCGGACTCCTGCTGGCGCGCGTGATCGAGGGCGTTGGGCTGGGGCTGATCGCCGTAATCGCACCGAGCATCATAAGTATGTGGTTTCAGCCCCAGGACCGGGGCGCCCCCATGGGGCTCTGGGCAGCGTGGGTGCCCCTGGGCGGCTTCATCGTCTACAACCTGTCAGGTCCGCTGACAGCGGCTTTTGGCTGGCAGGGCCTGTGGTGGTTTGGGGCGCTATCGGGCGTGATGGCCTTTGGCGTTTACGCTGCCGTGGTGGATGCGCCCCCAGCCGCGGCGGGGCGCGCCCGGGTTGAGACTCCGCTCGCCGCCGGCCTGGCGCTGGCCGTGCGCAGCCCGTCGGTCTGGCTGCTGGCGCTCACGTTCGGGACGTTTACGTTCGCCTCCACGGGGCATAGCACCTGGAACCCTTCCTACCTCGAAAAGGCATTGGGACTGGCGCCGCAGGCCGCCAGCTTTACGGCCAGCCTGACCATGCTGGCCGTCATCCCCGCCACGCTGACCGCGGGCTGGCTGCTGGATCGCACGCGCCAGCGGGGCCGGGTGTTGACCATGGCGCTCTTGGCCTGGGGCCTACTCTTCCTCTTGAGCTTCCGCCTGCCTGGCCGCGCCCCAGCCGCGCTGTACATGCTCGTGTTGGGGTTCACGACCGGCTTCATCCCAACCACGATCTTCACGCTGACCCCCGAGGCGCTGCCACGGCCCGAACTGGCGGGCTGGGCTATTGGCTTGGTCAGCGTGGGGCAAAACCTGGGGATGTTCCTGGGACCGCCCACGGTGGGCGCCGCGATCAAGGAAGGCCAGTGGAGCGCGGGCGTGGCGCCGCTGGTGCTGGCCGTCTCCATCGGCGTCGCCGCCTCGCTGGCGCTCCAGCGCGGGAGCGCGCCAGGCGCCCGTCTGGCCGCTGCGCCGCCTCCCGACGCTGCCGAGCGCGCGCCTGTTGAGACTCAGTAGCTGCCGCCAGCGCGGACCTGGCCTTAAATGTTTCCGCCGGGAGACTGGCATCAGCCCGGCGGAAACTCCCACAAGGGGGTCGAAGGAGGAGACAACCGTGAACCCTACGCTCGTCTCTGAACGGTATAATAGCCGCAGGCCGCGAGTCCGCCGACTGGAATTTGTCACCACTTCCACCTGATCTTTGTCATGGTCCCACAAAGCGCCGATTACGCCAGTTTTGGCCTGCAGGGCCTTCATTTTGCCCTGGGACAGGAGCAAGGCCGGCGGACCGGGCGGTTTGTCATTCCCGCCTGGTGGTCCCCCGCGCCGCCTCTGGACTTCGCCCAGGCCTGCGCCGAGCAGATCGCGGCCCTGCACACGTCCTTGCTGGAACAGCTGCGCGGCGTGTGCGGCCAATCGATGCGGCTGCGCCCCGCTCCCCGAGCGCCGCGCTATCCCGAGGGCGGCTGCCCGCCGTTGGCCATCGTCAGCGCCAAGGGGCACGTGCGCGTGGGCCGCAACTACGAATTCACCCCGTGCAGCGCGTGCAGCAGTGGCTACGCCTGGCGCCCGCCCGCGGCCGGCCCTCGCCGGGAACGCGCGGTTCGGCGCCCGGCGGGCGCTACGACGGCGTCAACGGCGCCGGGCCGTTCATCGGCCTGCCTGTGGTGCTCGCGGATGAGCCGGCCCAGCCGCGGCCCCGCATTCCGTTCCACCTGCTGCCGCGCCTGGCGCTGGAGACTTGCGCCGATACGTCCGCGGCTACCAACCACTACCGCCACCCCGCCTTACGGCGCTACCAACACGGCCGCTAACAGCCCCACTCCGAGCGCCGGCTCAATTTCCTGCATAGCCAGGGCGCGCGACTGCGGGCCGCGCGGGGCGAGGAGCCTGCCGCTGCCATGACCGCGAGCCTGGCCGATCGCCTGTCGGGCGTGTGCGGGCATTTGGCGGCCACACGACGCTGTGGAGCCTGACCGCCGATCTGACCGCCGGGCGCATCGCGTATGCGCGCGGCGCGCCCGGCCAGGCGGCCTTTGAGACGGTGGCCTGGCCGGGGCCAGGCCACCGCCAGGGTATAATCACACCACTCGTGTGCCCGAACGCATCTCTCCATGTCAAGCACTGACCTGCGCACGCGCCTGCAGCGGCTGCGCGCTCACAAGCAGCGCCCCAGCCAGCCAGCCGCGCCGCCGGTGGCGAGGCCCGCGCGCGCCGCGCGCCGCGCGACCGATCTGCCCGGCGAGCGGGTGGAGACGCCGCTGGGTGTCTACCAACGCATCGAAACCAGCTACGCTTTTGACTTTGCCCACGGGCCCAAGTGCCTGGCCGATCTGTTCGCCCATGCGCCAGCCACGGCCGCGCGCCTGGCGCGGGACGAAGCGCTGGCCGCCGCCGACCTGCGCGCGCTTGCCTTTATCGACACCGAGACCACCGGCCTGGCCGGCGGCGCGGGCACGCTGGTTTTTCTCGTCGGCGTGGGCGCCTGCGAGGCCGGCCGCTTCGTGCTACGCCAATACTTCCTCATCGACCCGGGCGAAGAGCCCGCGCTGCTGACCGCATTGGTCAATGACCTGGCGCCGCGCACCGGCTGGGTGACCTTCAACGGCCGGGCCTTCGACCTGCCGCTGATCGAGACGCGGCTGACCCTTAACCGCCAGCGCGGCGCGCTGGGCCAGCGCCCACACCTCGACCTGTTGATGCCGGCCCGGCGGCTCTACCGCGGCCGGCTGCCCTCGTGCTCGCTGGGCGACATCGAGCGCCACGTCTTCCACATCCAACGCGAGGACGACGATGTGCCCGGCTGGCTGATCCCGCAGTTGTATGCCGACTACTTGCGCACCGGTGACCCGCGCGAGATGCGCCGCGTGATCTATCACAACACGGTCGACATCCTCTCGATGGTGACGCTGGCCGCGCATCTGATGGATGTGTTCGCCACACCGCTGGGGCCGGCCGGCGCCGTGGGTGGTGGACGGACACGCGCGCCGGCCCGCCCCGAAACCGCGCCCACCCTGCCTCATCCCGTACCCGAAGACTTGCTGCGGCTGGCCTGCTGGCACGACGACAATGGACGCCCGGCCGAAGCCGAGGCGGCTTTCAAAGCTGCGCTGGCCGGCAAGCTCAAGCTGCCCGACCGCGAGCGCGGCCTCGCCCGCCTGGCAGCGCTGCTCAAGCGCCAGGCGCGCCGCGCGGAGGCTGTGCCTGTCTGGGAGCAGTTGGCCTCGTTCACCCTGGATGACCCCACGCCCTTCGTCGAGTTGGCCAAGTACTACGAGTGGCATGCGCGCGATCTCGGCCGCGCCCAAACCTGGACCCAGCGCGCCCTAGCCCTGGTGAAAGGTTGGGACTCCGGCTGGCGGCGCGACGCGACCGCAGCGCTGCTCACCCGGCGGCTGGAACGCGTTGCCGCCAAGCTGGCCCACTAACCACACACCGTGCCTGGGCGCGCTGTAAGCGGTGTTGGACCAGGCCAGCCCAGGCTGTTGGCAGTGTTCCTGGCCGGGCTGCTCGCGGCTTGCGCGCCTGGCGCGCGGCCGGCAGCCCAGGCCGCGCCGTCCCCGACCCGATCCCTGGCCGCCGCCATCTCAGTCACCGCAATCTCCACGCCTTCGCCCGCGCCCACCGTAGCCGCGACCGGCACAACCATCCCAACGGCCGCGCCCCGGCCCTCCGCCACTCTCACAGCCGAGACCAGCCAGACCCCGATGCCGCCCGCCGTGCGCCTGCTCTTCACTGGCGATATCAACCCCGGACGCTGCCCGGCCCAAATCGCCTTGGCCAGGGACGACTTCACCGTGCCCTACCACATCGTCGGCGAGGCGCTGCGCGCTGCCGACCTGACCATCGGCAGCCTGGACGGGAGCCTATCCGATCTTAGCCCGCCTTCGCCCTGCCCGGAGACGCTGAACCTGATCGGCCCAGCGCGCACGGTGGAGGGGCTGGTGTACGCCGGCTTCGACGTCATCACCGTCGCCACCAATCACGCCAAGGACTGCGGCCGCCTGGGATGGAATTGCGCCGATCGCGCTTTTCGCGATACACTGGCTCACCTGGCCGCGGCCGGCATTGCGCCGGTGGGGGGCGGCGAGGACCTGGCAGCCGCCCGCGCTGCGGTGCTGGTGGAGCGCCAGGGTGTGCGCTTTGCCTTTCTGGGGTTGACTGCGGTGGGGCCGGAGACCTGGGCCGAAGCTGGCCGGCCCGGCACCGCGCCGCTCTCCGCACAGACGCTGCCTGGCGTCCTGGCCGATATCCGCGCCGCGCGCGCATGGGCCGACGTGGTCGTCGTGTTGCCGCAGTGGGGCATCGAGTATACTGAGCGGCCTACTGAGACCCAGCAGCGTTGGGCGGCGGCGATGGTGGCGGCGGGCGCCACGCTCGTCATCGGAAACCACCCTCACTTGGTGCAGCCGGTGCAGACGTTGGACGGCGGAGGCGTGACCGCCTACGCGCTCGGCAACTTTGTCTTCGATCAGGGGCCATGGCGCACGCGGCAGGGCGTGCTCTTCGCGGCCACCTTTCACGGATCGGTCCTGACTGCCTGGGAGCTGCTGCCCATCCATATCCGCAGCCTGCATCAGCCGCACTGGCCTGATCCCACCGAAGCGGCCGAGATCTTGGAGCGAAGCCAATGGTAACCGATCCAACCCTCAGCCTGGCTCAGCTCGTGAGCGCGCCCACGGTCTGGAACTACGCGATCGCGCCCGACAGTCAGACGGCGGCCGTGATCTGGGACAAGCCCGGCCAGCATCACCTCTACCTTGTGCCGCTCAGCGGCGCCGGGCGCCCGCGCCGGATCACGCGCGGCGTCGAGAGCGCCGCCTCACCCTCCTTTTCGCCTGACGGCACGCGCCTCGTGTACGCGCAGGACTACGCCGGCGACGAGCACTACGATCTGTTCATTTATGACCGCCGCACCGGCCTGACCCGCAATCTCACCCCCGATTCGCCTGATGAGATCATCAATCCCGACGCCCGCTGGTCGCCCGACAGCCGCTACCTGGCCTACGTCTCGGACTGCTCCGGCCGGTTCGCCGCGTACGTGCGCGCGGCCGATGGCAGCGAACCGCCGCGCCGCGTGACCCAGCACGATTACTCTGATATCCACGCCGAATGGTCGCCGGACGGACAACACCTGGCCGTCAGCGCCTGGACCGAGGGACAGGAGACTTGGGTCTTTATCGTGCCCGCCGCGCTCGGGTCGCTGGCTGAGCCGTTCCCGCTCGCCGGTCCCGGCGGCCCGATCGACGCGGCGCTGGCCGCCTGGTCGCCCGACAGCCGGCGGCTGGCGGTCCTGTCGAACGCAGCCGGCATCAACGGCATCCAGATCTTTGATCTGCCCACGCGGCGCCTGGCGCAATTGACGCCCAATACGCACGAGGCCAGCGATCCGGCCTGGTCGCCGGATGGGCAGCAGATCGCCTACACCTGGAACGTGGATGGCGAAGTGAGCCTGCGCGTGCACGACTTCCGGGATGGCCGCGCTCACGCCTTGCAGGCGGGGCCGGGCGTTCACAGCCGCCCGCGCTTTGCCCCCGACGGGCAGGCGCTGTTGGCCCTGCACAATGGCCCGCGCCATCCTGGCGACCTGTGGGTCTTTGACCTGCGGCGGGGTCTGGAGAAAGCCCGGGGGCGCGCGCTGACCAACTGGCTGCCCAAGTCGCTCGACCGCCAGGCGCTGGCCGCGCCGCGATTGGTGAACTGGCCGTCCGAGGGGCTGAGCGTGCCCGGTTTGCTGTACCTTCCGCGCGGCCTGCGCCGGGCCGGCGCCGGCCGGGGGCGGGCGCCGGCCGTGCTATGGGTGCACGGCGGCCCAACCTGGCAGTTTAAGAACGAGTGGTGGCCCGGCGTTCAATATCTGGTCAGTGCCGGCTGCGTAGTACTGGCGCCCAACTACCGCGGCAGCACCGGATACAGCCGCGCCTTTCAGGAAGCCAATCGCTTCGACCTGGGCGGCGGCGACATGCGCGATGTGCTGGCCGGAGCCGAATTCCTGGTGGAGAAGGGCTATGCCGATCCGCGCCGCCTGGGGATCACCGGGGCCAGCTACGGCGGCTATTTGACCATGACGGCCCTCACCCGCCATCCGAGTGTGTTCGCGGCCGGCTCGGCCGTGGTGCCCTTCCTCAACTGGTTCACCGAGCACGACAATGAGCGCGAGGACCTGCAGTATTGGGACCTGCAGAACTTTGGCGATCCGGTGCGGGACGCCGGCCGCTACCGCGAATACTCGCCGATCTTCTACATCGAAGACATCGCCGCGCCGGTGCAGTTGATCGCTGGCGCCAACGACGCGCGCTGCCCGGCCGATGAGACCCAGCAGGCGGCTGACGCACTTAAGGATTTGGATGTGCCGCATGAGATCATCATCTACCCCGGCGAGGGGCACGGCTTCCTCAAGCGCGCGAACCAGGTGGACGCCATGCGCCGACGGATGAGGTTCTTGCTGCGCCACCTGGCGCCCGCCCCCGCCTACCAACCCAGGAGACCCCGTGCTGTCAGATGAAACCGTCATCGTCGCCGTGGACGATCAGACCTCGGTCGATCTGGACGACGAAGCCGCCATATTGCACTTGAAGACCGGGATCTACTTCGGGCTGAACGAGGTCAGCGCCTTTGTGTGGCGGCGGCTGCAGCAGCCCAGCACGGTCAGCGCGCTGCGCGCGGCTCTCTCGGCCGAGTATGACGTGCCGCCCGGTCAGGCCGCCGATGACCTTCAGCGCCTGCTGAGCGACCTGCAGACCCACCATTTGATCGAGATTCGGGGTGCTTCGGCCGATGCGTCCAGCACATAGGTTTTGGCGATTGGGCGCCGCCGAACGCCGGGCTGTGCTGCAGGCTTGGGCGTTGGTGTGGTCGGCGCGCCTGGGGTTATGGCTGCTGCCGTTCGCGCGGGTGCAAGCCTGGGCAGCGCGCATGCCCGCTCGGTCCCACGCCGCGGCGCCCGGCGTGGAGCGGCTGGCCTGGGCCATCACCGCGACCAGCCGCTGCGTGCCGCGCGCAACCTGCCTGACCCAGGCGTTGGCGGGCCAGGCGCTGCTGGCCCGCTATGGGCACGCGGCCCAGCTCCGGCTGGGCGTGGCCAAGGCCGAGCGCGGCGGGCTGGAGGCGCATGCCTGGCTGATCTGCGGCCATCAGATCCTCATTGGCGGCCGCGAGGTCGAGCGCTATGCGCCGCTGCCGGCGCGAAAGGGGCCGGGCGCATGAGCGGCATCGGCGGCGTTGTGTATTTCGACGGCCACCCGGCCGAGCCGGCCGATCTGGCCGGGTTCAGCGCCCGGCTGTCACAGCGCGGCCCCGATGGAGGCGGCCTGTGGCTCGCCGGGCCAGTGGCCTTGGCGCAGCACGCACTGTGGACCACGCCCGAGTCGCTGGCCGAGCGCGGGCCGTTCACCAGCCCTGACGGGGCGTTAGTGATTGCGGCTGACGCGCGCCTGGACAACCGCGCCGAGCTATGCCGAGCGCTAGACCTGCGCGATGCCGGTCAGCCGGATTCCGCTTTGATCCTGGCCGCCTACGCGCGTTGGGGCGAGGCGGCCCCCGAGCGGCTGCTGGGCGATTTTGCCTTTGCCGTTTGGGACGCGCGCGAACAGCGCCTGTTCTGCGCCCGCGACGCCATGGGGGTCCGGCCCTTCTTCTACTATCAATCGGCGCGCTGCCTGGCGTGGGCGTCGGACCTCAAGGCGCTGCTGGCTTTGCCGGGCGTGCCCTGCCGCGTAAACGAGCTGCGCCTGGCCGACTTTCTGACAGGCGGCCACGACCTGGCCAGCACCTTCTACGCGGACATCATGCGCTTGCCGCCGGCCCACACCCTGAGCGTGAGTGCCCACGGCGAGCAGCCCGCCCGCCTGCGCCGCTACTGGGACCTGGCCGCCCCGCGCGACACCCGTTTACCTTCCGACGCGGCCTACGCCGAGGCCTTTCGCGAGCTGCTGACCGCCTCGGTGCGTGCCCGGGTGCGCAGCGCCTTCCCGGTAGGCTCAATGCTCAGCGGCGGCTTGGACTCGACCTCGGTTGTCTGCCTGGCGCGCGGCCTGCTGGACAGCCGCACCACTGGGGGGCGGCTGCACACGTTCTCGCTCTTGTTCGACGCGGTCCCGGCCTCCGACGAGCGCGGCTACATGGCCCCCACGGTTGCGGCCGGCGGGTTGGAGCACCACACGATCCTCGCCGATGAGGTGACGCCCCTGTCGGACCTGGAAACCCTGCTCGACATCGCCGGCGAGCCTTATCACCATATGGGCCTGCCGTTGCAATGGCTGGCCGACGCGGCCGCCCAGCAGGCTGGCGTGCGCGTGCTGCTGGACGGCAACTACGGCGACGCGGTCGTGACCCACGGCAATATGCGCCTGGCCGAGCTGGCACACCACGGCCAATGGCGCGCGCTGGCGCGCGAGGTAGCCGGCCTGACCACCGGCTGGCGCCGGCGCACCCGCGGCGCGTTCTACCTAGCCTGGCTAGCTGCCTTCAAACCACTGCTGCCGAAATTTGGCCGCCAGGCCTGGCGCGGGCTGCGCCGGTGGCGCGACCCTCAGCGGCCCGCCTGGGCCTTTCAGAGCATCATCGCCCCGGCGTTCGCCCAGCGCATGACGGGTCAGGACGCCCTTCAGGCCAGCCTGCACCGCCGAGAACAGCGCTATCGCACCACCCGCGCCGAGAACCAGTTTAGCGTGGGCAAGATGCAAGTTCAGCCCGAGCTGTATAACCGCCTGGCGGCGCGCTGCGGCCTGGAACTACGCCATCCTTTTCTCGACCGTCGCCTGGTCGAGTTCTGCCTGGGTCTGCCATCAGAACAGCGTCTGCGGGACGGCTGGGCGCGCATTGTGCAGCGCAATGCCATGGCCGGCATTCTGCCCGAAGCCGTCCGCTGGCGGCGCAGCAAATCATCCCCAATCTATAGCATGGGCCGGGCGCTGTTCACGCGGGATCTGCCCCGGCTGGGCGAGATCGTGCACGCCGCCGGCGGCCTCGAGCGCTGGGTCGATCCGGCAGCCTTGCAGCGCGACTATGACCGTTTGTGCCGCGCCGCGGCGGAGGCTCGCTATCACCAGCCGGCTGACTGGCGCGCCATGGCGCGCCTCGATCGCGCCGTTCATCTCGCGCTGTGGCTGGATCAGCTCGACCAGGCCTCAAACCCGCTGATCACTGGCCGCGCACTCTGTTCGTCCCCCTCGCATTTGACGGGGATGTGAAATGCGCCTAGACTGTGCGGGCGAGGGGGGATCACATGCGTCCCAACTACATTTGAGGAGATCAATCATGGATGACATTGTGCAGAAGACCGCTCCCCCTGCTGAGCCGCCCGCGCCGGGCAAGCGCCCCTACACGCCGCCGCGGCTCACCGTGCACGGCGATGTCCAGTCGTTAACGGGCAAAATCGGGCAGGATCCCGATCTGGACGGCGGTGGTAGTTTCTTGCCCGCCTAGCCGTGCTTCGGCCGGCGCCGCATGCTGCCGCGCTAGCCCCCTCTTGATCGGTTGACTCAGCGCTGCGCCGCCGGCGAGGCGGCGCAGCGCTGGCGTTTGTTTGCCGGCCGGCGCCTGGCGCCAGTCTCACCCGCAATGCTCCCCTATCGCCACACGGCCTACGGCCTGAACATCGCCTCCGCCCTCTCCCTGCCCGAGCTGCTGCCAGCTGTATCGCCCGCCTCAACCGATCTGGCCGTTCGCCTCGGCGCCGTGGAGGCGCCGCGGAACGATGCCGGCGGCGCGGCCGCGCGCTACGGCCCGGGCGAGGTCTGCCTGGCTTTTCGAGAGGCCGGCGCCTTCCTGGTGCGAGCTGGCCGCGAGATCATCGTGGACCCCACGCCGGGCGCGGACGCGCGCGTGCTGCGCCTGTACCTGCTGGGACCGGCCCTGACCCTGGCGCTGCACCAGCGCGGCTGGCTGGCGCTGCACGCCAGCGCCGTGGCGCTGGGCGGGCAGGCGGTGGGGTTCTTGGGAGCGCCGGGCTGGGGCAAATCTACCATGGCCGCCGCGCTGTGCCAGCGGGGACACCCCCTGATCGCTGACGATGCCCTGGCGGTGGCCGTCTCCGCGGACCCTGGCACTCAGCCGGGCGGCCGGCTGGATGTCTTCCCTGGTTTTCCACAAATCAAGCTGTGGCCTGAGGCGGCCGCCGGTCTGGGCGTCGACCCAGCCCAACTGCCGCTGCTGCACCCCAGGCTGACCAAGCGCGCTCACCGCCTGGGTGACGGCCTGGCGGCGCAGCCGCTGCCGCTAGGGCGCCTGTACGTCCTGACAGAAGGAGCGGCCATCCAGATTGAACCGCTGGGCCGCCAGGCGGCGCTGGTCGAACTGATCCAGCACTCCTATGTAGCGCGGGCCTTGCCTCAACTGGACGCCAGCACCCACTTGCGCCAATGCGCGGCCGTGGCGCGCGTCGTGCCGGTTGCGCGCCTGTGGCGCCCGCGCCGCCTGGACAGCCTGCCCGCCGTGGCAGCCGCCGTCGAAGCCGAAGTCCTTAATCTTCCCCGCCCAACGCTTTGCGCCTGATGGACCCGGCCCCACTCGCCGCGTCTCCAACCTCTCCCGTCTGACTCCTGGCCTTCGTTCTCCCGGTTGCCACTCCCGCCTGGAGTGTGTAGACTCTCCTCGCGTGCCGAGTCGGCGGGCGCCGGCGCCCAGGAACCCATCGGATGCACATCCGCACCATTACCTATTTCATCGACCTGCCCTTTCCCATCACCGATGACCGTTTTGAGGCCGCCGGCCGCGCCGTCAATGAAGTGCGCGCCGCGCTGGGCGAGGCCGGCTACACCGTACAGACCACGCGCCTGGCCAGCGCGCCCTTCCCGCGCGTGGTGGGCGCCGACGCCGGCCGCGTCAAGCAGTTAGCCCTCGACCTGGAGGCAGCCTGCTTCGTCCACAAGATCGACTTCGCCACCCTGGGGCCTGCGCGCCCCGGCGACGGCCTGGCCATGTTTCAGGCCATCCCCGAGGCCCTGGGCGCCACCGACCAGGTCTTTGCCGCGGCCAGCATTGCCGAGCCAGAAGCCGGCATCAGCCTGCCGGCCGTGCGCTGGGCGGCCGACGTGATCGGGGCCTGCGCGGCGCTCCGCGCCGACGGTTTCGGCAACTCTCGCTTTGCCGCGCTGGCGAATGTGCCCCCTGGCACGCCGTTCTTTCCCGCGGCCTACCACGAGGGCGGGCCGCCGGTCTTTGCCCTGGGCGTGGAGGCCGCCGACCTGGCCGTGACCGCCTGCGCCGAGGCCGCGACATTGGCCGAAGCCCGGGTCCGGCTGGTACACGCCGTGGAGGACCATACCCAGCGGCTGACTAAGGCGGCGCGCAAGCCGGGCCTCCGCGGGCTGCGCTTTGGCGGCATCGACTTCACCCTGGCGCCCTTCCCTGATCAGGCGCGCTCGCTCGGCGCGGCGCTTGAGCGCCTTTCGGGCCGACCGCTTGGCGAGCACGGCACGCTGGCGGCCGCCGCCTTTTTGGCAGATGCGCTCGACCGGGCGCGCGCCCCGCACGTGGGGTTCTCCGGGTTGTTCTTCCCGGTCTTGGAAGACCTGGTGCTGGCGGCGCGCGCGGCCGAGGGCCGCCTAACGGTCGCCGACCTGCTGCTGTACTCGACCGTATGCGGCGCCGGCCTCGACACCGTGCCGCTCCCAGGCGATACCAGCGCCGGCGCTCTGGCCGCCATCCTGCTGGACGTGGCCGCCCTGGCCCTGCGCCTGAACAAGCCGCTCACCGCGCGGCTGATGCCGCTGCCGGGTAAACAGGCCGGCGACGAAGTGCGCTTCGACAGCGCCTACTTCGCCCCGAGCCGCGTGCTGGCCGCCCGCGCGAACAGCCTGGGCGGGTTGTTTGCCGGCGACGAAACCTTTGACATCCTATCCCGGGCGCGTCACTGACGCCGGGGCTGCGCGCCCAGTCCTCCCCAGCCCGCCGGCCATTTAGACCTGAATGCCAGCCAACGAGACCTTTCTGATCCTGGGCGGCGGCGGCATGATCGGCACGCAGGTCGTGCGCCAGATAGCGCGCAACCTGGCCCCGCGCCGCGTGATCGTGGCCTCGCTCTATCAGCAGGAAGTGCGCGAGGCCATCGAGCAGTTCGAGCGCGAGTTTCCCGCGGTGGACTTCGTCGGCTTTTGGGGCGACGTGTTCCTACGCACCGAGTGGAACAACCAGGATCGCCGGGCTCACCTCACCCGCGGCCAACTCCTGGACTCCGCCGAGCGACGCGCGGCGCTGTACACGGACCTGTTCGGCAACCTGGACGAGGCCTATCGCGCCTCACAGTTGTCCCAGCTCATCCTCGAACACAAACCCGACGTGGTGGTCGATAGCATCAACACCGCCACCGCCATCAGCTACCAGGATGTCTATGCCGCCTCGATCGTCGCCAAGAATGAGCTCGAGGCCCTGGCCAGCCGGCTGGCAACCGGCGCGCCGCCGGGCGGCGCTGGCGCGCCCAACGGCCCGGCCGAGACAGCCCGCCGCGCGCTTGAACTGCTGCTGATTTCGCAGTCGGTGCCGCAGTTGGTGCGCCACGTGCTCATCATCCATCGCGCCATGGCCGAAGCGGGCACTCGGCTGTATCTCAAGGTCGGCACGACCGGCACCGGCGGCATGGGCCTCAACATCCCCTACACCCATTCGGAAGACAAGCCCTCGGCCAAGCTGATGACCAAGACCGCCATCGCCTTTGCCCACACCGGGCTGCTGTTCTTGATGGCCCGCACCCCTGGGGGCCCGATCGTTAAGGAAGTGAAGCCGGGCGCCATGGTCGGCTACGCCGACATCACTCGCCGCACCATCCGCGAACACGGGCAGCCCGTTCATCTGTTTGAAAGCCAGACCGAGTCCCTGGGAGACCGGTTGGTGCTGCGCCGGCCCAAGACGAGCTTCCAGCGCCTGGGCAAACTCCAGATGGTGGTGGTCGACACTGGCGAGAACGGCGTCTTCACCAAGGGCGAGTTTGAAGCCATCACTCACCAGCGCCAGATGGAGTTCATCACACCCGAGGAAATCGCGCGCCACGTCGTCCTGGAAGTCAAGGGCAGCAACACCGGCTTCGACGTGATTGCCTCGATCGACAGCGCGGTGATGAACCCCACCTATCGCGCCGGGTACGTGCGCCACTTTGCACTGGAGGAGATCTCGCGGCTGGAGCACGAGACGAACTCGCACTCGGTGGCGCTCGGCCAGCTTGGCCCGCCCGAACTGGGCAAGCTGCTCTGGGAAGCGCATCTGCTCAAGTTGCGCTGCGGCACGCTGAGCGCCGTGCTCGAGCAGTCACCCGCCGCCCTGGCCGAGGCCCTGTTCGCGCTGGTGCAGAACGACGCCGCTCTGCGCCAGACCATCACCTCGCTCGGCTTGCCTGTGCTCACCCCCGACGGGCAGAGCTTGATCCGCGGCCCAACCATCCGCATCCCTGAAGCACCGGGGAGCAACAGCGCGGCGCTGACGCCGGCCAGCCTGGAACGCTGGGCGGCCAAGGGCTGGGTGGACCTGCGCCCCAGCAACCTGGAGCGCTGGCGCCAGCGCTTTGCCAAGATGCAGCGCGAGGCCCAGCGGCTGCGCGGGCGCGGCTCGGCCGCCATCACGCGCGAGGCCTACCTCGGCGAGGCCATCTCGGCCGGAGCGGTAGTGGGCTGGATCTTCAACAATGAGGAGGGGGCTTACCGCATCAAGTGACAGCCGGCGCCTGCCATCGGTCGAGGCCCAATTCCAGGGCGGCGAAGTCCCCCGACCTCCCCAGCGGGGCGGCTAGCGCATGACGCCCGCCGGCCTCGAGTTCTGGCAAGGACGCCTCAGGAGGCTGGAGAACTCCCGCGCTACACGCGCCTGGCTGAAGGCAGCTGGCGCCAGGAATGGCTGGCGCCCTGATGGCCGCCCCCTTCGTTCGGGCGCGATTTCACCTTGGGCGCATCCCTGCACGTTACGCGGTATGACTCCCCCTCTCCTGGCCCGCGCCCTTGCTTTTTGCGGCCAGGAGAGGGGGCCGGGGGGTGAGGTGGTCCGGCGGCCACAAAACTCGCCCCCAGATTGAAACACGCCCCCCTC
>JADLEU010000203.1 GCA_020845955.1 Anaerolineales bacterium | reverse complement strand
TTCCGCGTCCCGCGCGGCACACCGATCTCGGCTGAGACCGCCGGCGGCGCCACGCTGACCGTGGCCGGCGTCGAAACGCGCGGTAGGGATGGGCACCAGTTGAACACCAGGGATCCGTCCGCGTGGCAGAGTGAACAGCCAGCCTCGATGACACGCGCCGGCTGGCCGACCACGCCCGGCTCGCGCAGGTCGCCGTGCGGATGGTGGCAGATCACGCAGTTGGAGCCGGCGGCGTGATCTTCGATCCGGGCGGCTTCTTCGGCGGCCACGGCCAGGACTTCGTCCGTCAGCGGCCACAACCGGATGGTGTTGTCCACCGCGCCGGAAACCAGGCTGCGGCCACTGGGCGAGAAAGCCACCGCGAAGACGAAGTCGTCGTGCCCGATCAGCTCGCCCAGCGGGGCGCCGTCGGCCACCTGCCACAAGCGCACGGTGGTGTCCACCGAGCCGGTGGCCAGCCGGTCGCCTGCCGGCGAGAACGCCACGCTGAGCACGCTGGCCGTGTGGGCCTCCAGGGTGTGCAGCAGCGTCCCATCGGCCACGCGCCACAGCCGCGCCGTAGCGTCGAAGGCGCCGGAGGCCAGGGTCTGGCCGTCCGGCGAAAAGGCCAGGCTGCGCACCCAGCCGGCGTGTCCGGGCAGCGCGCGCACCAGGCTGGCATCGGCCACGCGCCACAGCCGGATCAGGTTGTCGTAGCCGCCCGTGGCCAGCAGTTCGCCATCGGGCGAGAAAGCGACCGTCCGGACACCCTGCATCCCAGCGGTGAGCGTCTTCAGCAGCGCGCCGCTGGCGGCGCTCCACAGCCTGACCGTGTGGTCATCGGAGGCCGTGGCCAGGGTATCGCCGTCGGGCGAAAAGGCCACGCTGCGCACCCAACTGGTGTGACCTTCCAGCGTGCGCAGCAGCGTGCCGTCGGCGGGGCGCCACAGCCGCACGCTGGCGTCGTACGAGCCGGTGACCAGCAGGTCGCCGGCAGGCGAAAAGGCGACGCTGCGCACCCAGGTGTCGGTCGGCATGAAGCGGATCTCGGCCAGGGTTTGGGCGTCGTAGAGATACAGGCCGATGGAACTGGCCACTGCCAGCCAGCGCCCGTCGGGAGAGAAGGCCAGGGCATGGGCCCGGTCGGCGCCCCAGGCGCCCAACTCGGCGACCCGGACAGCCTCGCCCAGGGGCGCGCTGGCTGTTGAGGTTGCGACGAGCGCGGGGAAACCAAGCGCCGGCTCGCCGGCGGCTGCCTCCAGAACCCCGGTCCATGCAGCCGAGGCAGACAGCGCGCCCGCGGCCAGGAGCAAGCAGATCAGGATGGTGAGGACAACCCAGCGCTTGGCCATCATTCACGACGAGGGCAAGCCGGGGGCGCCGCGCGGCGTCCCCGGCCGACTAGTGACAGGCGCCGATGGATCGGCCTAGAGGCCGATCTTCACGTGGGCGGCGTAGAACACGTACCGCCCGAGCACCTCCGCGACCAACACCAGGGCGAACGCGGCGTAGGCCAGGGTCGCCATGGTGCGCTCCTGGCCCGCGGTCGTCGCGCTGCGATACAGGTACAGCGTGAAGACGCCCGCGCCGATGAAGGCCAGCGCCAACCGCAGCCCGAAGATCAGCCCGTACTGTCCGAACATCAGCGCGGCGCTAGCGCGGGCTGCCTGCGTGGCGCCGGCCGCCAGGTAGGCCACCTGCAGCGGCGCCGCCACCAGCTCCACGCCCAGGAGCACGACCGCGGCCACGGCGATCCAGCGCAGCGCGCCGTGCAGCAGGTCAGACTGCACACTGGCGCTGCCGGGCGTCTCGCGCTTGACGAAGAAGGCATAGTTGGCGACGAAGGCCGCGCCAACAGCCAGCACGCCCAGCAGCAAGGCGGTGGCGAAGAAGGCGATCGGGGTCGCGATCGTGTTCCAGGCCGGCTGCGTGGGCAGTTGATAGACCATGCTCATGCTGTAAACCTGGAACAGGCCGATGACGGCCGCGCCGGCGGCGATCACCGCCCGCAGCGTGAAGCTGCCGAGCTTGCGCCACTGCATGACGGCGAAGACCGCCCCGACGGCGGTGAACAGGACGCTGGCCAGGATCTCGCGGCTGAGCCAGGAGCTCGCCACGTTGGCTACCGCCCGGTAAGCGTTGAGCGGGTTGCCCAGGTGGAAGAGCGAGACGATCAGGGCCAGCACCAGCACCGGCCCAATGGCCAGCAGCGCCCGGTCGCTCAGGCGGTCGGCCTCCGCTTCGCCGGCCTGGCGGACGGCGAAGAAGTGCACGATGCCCAAGACCACGAAAGCGCCCACTGCCATCTGCGTCAGGATGGTGAAGATGATCAGTGACCACTCACGAACGTCCATGATAACCCTCCTCCGGCAGAGCCAGGACATGGCCGGTGCCGCGGCCGCTGGGCTGGGCATGCTTGTGCGGCGTGACCACCAGCGCTGGCTGGGTGATCTCGGCGCTGGGCAGAGGCTCGATGGCATTCAGCACCCCGTGCCGCGCGCGCAGATCAGCCAACTCGCCGAACTCCAAGGCCCGCATCGGGCAGGCATCCACGCAGGCCGGGTTCTGGCCCTGGGCCACCAAATCCGTGCACATGTTGCACTTGGTCATGACCCCGGCGGCCTGGTCGAACTGCGGCGCGCCGTAGGGGCAGGCCCATTCGCAATAGCGGCAGCCAATGCACTTGTCGGCGTCGATCAGCACCACGCCATCGGCGTTCTTGCTCATCGCCCCGGCCGGGCAGACCTCTACGCACGGCGCGTCCTGGCAGTGCATGCAGGCCACGGACAGCGAGTACAGGAAGACGCTGCTGGGGATCAGCATGTCGGGATGCGCGGGGTGCGCCACCCAACTGCCGCCGCCGTACTCGTGCACCTTGCGCCAGTTGATGCCAACCGGCAGGTTGTTCTTGTCTTTGCAGGCGATGGCACAGGCCTTGCAGGCCGTGCACGCGCTGGCATCCATGTAGAACCCAAGTTGTTTGGCCATCTTTACGCCTCCCCGAGGACAATGCGCTGCGGCCAGCGCGCATCCGGTGCGATGCGAGGCCCGGTCCACTTCTCGACCTGGACGATCTGGCTGTTGAAGCCGCTATGGCCTTCCACGGTCGGCACGCCCGCCTCCAGGTAGTTGTCGGAACCCGCCTTGTCCACGCCCAGCGTGTCGTCAAACTCGGTCCAGGCGCCGTGCGGCAATTGCGTGACGCCCGGCATGATGCGGTCGGTGACGAGCACCGGCCGCAGGGTGCTGCCTTCCGAGCTGGTGATCTTGACGATGTCGCCGGTGGCGATGCCGCGCGCGGCGGCGTCGATCGGGTTCATCAAGAACTCCTGCGCGAAGGCCTCGCGCAACTGCAGGATGTTGTCGAACTCCGAGTGGCTGCGGCGATAGTAGTGCTTGTTGTACATCTGCAGCGGGTAGGGCCCCTTGATCTTCTTCTTCCAGTCGCTGAAGGTCGCCTCGTAGCCGCGCTCGGCCGGGATGTAGGCCGGGATCGGCCGGATCGTGGTCCAACCAAAAGCGCTGACCGTGTCGGCCAGGGCCTGGCTGTGGAGCTCGATCAGGCCGGTGGCGGTCTTGATTGGGTTGGCCACCGGATCTTCGCGGAAGGCCTTCATGGCGATGTAGGTGAAGTTGTCGCCCTCCACGCGCGGGACCTGGTAGGTGCCGGCGTCGCGGAACTGCAGGATGGGGATCCGCCCGGTCTGCGGCGTGCCGGTCACGCCCAACTCGGCCAGGTCGGCCTCGGTGATCGTGACCAGCGGTTCGGTGGTTTGGCCATCGGCCATCAGCACCGTCGCGCCGGCAACCCGGTTGAAGGTCTGCTGCTTGAGCGAGATCTCCGGGTTGTTGGGATCAACGACGCCCAGCCGCAGGCCGATCTGCCAGTCGATCCAGTCGTCGTCCTTGGCCTCGAAGAGCGGTTCGACGACCTTGCTGGCCCAGAAGGCCGCTTCGCGGTTTGGATTGACCAGGTAGCCGTCGCGCTCCCACATCGTCGTCACCGGCAGCACCACGTCGGAGTAGCGCGCGCCGGTGGTGAGGTGGAAGTCCTGGCACAGGGCGAACTCGACCTTGCGCATGGCCTGGAGGCCCTTGGCCTGCCCCACCGTGGTCTGCAGCCGCGAGCCCTTGGTGTGGTAGATCATCTGGATGTTGACGTCCTTCTTCGGGCCGACACCACCGGTGTATTTGCCGGTCAGGACAGCATCCCAGACCTCGTTGTTGTTGATGCGCACATCGGCCAGCGGGTTGTCCACGTTCTCCAGCACCGTGCCGGAACGGCCGAAGCTGATCAGGTTCGGGCCGACGTTGCCGGCGGTGGAGTGGCGGGTGCGGCCGATGCCGCCGCCGCTGACGCCGATCGAGCCGATCATCGCGCCGACGGCCACGAAGGCCTGCCCGATTGACTGTGCGCTGTTGATGCGGGCCGAGGCGTCGCTTTCCATGAAAGCCACCGGTTTGGTCTGGCCGATCTCGATCGCGAACGAGCGGATCTTCTCCGGCGGCACCCCGCAGATCTCGGCCGCCCACTCGGGGGTCTTGGCGGGGAAGTTCGGGTGCCCCTCCGGCGCCCGGTTGCCGTTCTCGTCCAGGCCGAGCACGTAGTCCCGGTAGTTGTCGTAGGGGTTGGCGCCTTCCGGCAGGCTGGCGCGGTCGAAGCCGATGGTGTTCTTGCGGATGAAGTCCCAGTCGATCAGCGGGTTGGTAGCCGGGTCATCCTCGGTGATCAGCACATAGCCGATGGCCAGCAGCATGGGCGTGTCGGTGCCAGGCCGGATAGGGATCCACTCGTCGGCCAGCACGCGCGCCGAGTTGCTGTAGTACGGGTCGATGAAGATGAACTTGGCCCCGGCCTTCTTGGCCTGCAGATAGTTATAGGTCGGGCTGCCGCCGCTCGCCATGATCGGGTCGGTGCTCCACATGACGATTAGCTTCGACTTGCGCAGCTCGAGGCGGTCGACGCCCGCGTCGGAGTAGCTGCCGATGACGGCCGGGCCGGTAAACTGCCAGGTGCCCGACGAGGTCGAGCCCCAACTGTTCACGTAGCCGCCCGCCAGCGCCAGCGAGCGGGTGCCCCACAGGACAGCGCTGTTGCCGTACTTGGCCGTGATGCGCTTGAACTCGGACACGACAATGTCGAGCGCCTCGTCCCAGGAGATGCGCACCCACTGGTCGCGGCCGCGCAGCGACTTGTCGCCGCCGCCCGGCTCCCAGTGCGCGCGCTTCATCGGATACTTCAGGCGGTCGGCCCCGAACACGCGCATGCGCTGCGAGCGCCCGCGGGCGCAGCCGCGCTGCTGCGGGAAGTCGGGGCTGTCGGGGTGACTGTCGTCCGTCTTCTGGCGCGTGACGACGCCGTCCACGACGTAGGCCATGTTCAGGCAGCGCCCGCCGCAGTTGCCCCAGCAGGCGGCCGCTACCCACTTCCCCTCACCGGCGGCCGCCACGGCCGCGGTCTCGGCAGCCTTGAGCCCATAGCTCAGGCCGCCGGCTAGCGCCGCCGTGCCGCCCAGCGCCGCGCTCCACTTGAGGAAGCTGCGCCGGGTCAGGGCGGTTTCGGTGAGGGCCTTGGTGAGGATGTTTTTCTCGCTCATGTGTGTTTACTCCTCGCTAGTCCTGCCGGCGGGTGGCAGCCCGGCGCCGGCCAGCAGCAAAAGGCCCATGACGTACTGGCGTTCCAATCATCAATTTCAGCCTCCTTGTCTCGTTCACAAACACCGGACCTGGCCGCGGCCCGGCCGGCTAACGGGTCG
>JADLEU010000202.1 GCA_020845955.1 Anaerolineales bacterium | reverse complement strand
GGCCACGCTGTGACCGCACGCGGGATCGTCGGACCAGGGCACGGGGGTGGGCATTCTCGTCTCCCGAAAGGCTTCCGGGCGCGCCGGCGCCTGCCAGAGGGTATCGCAGCGGATTGGGCTTGTCAAATCTGGCCGCGCCGCCAGCAAACAAAACGGCCCCTGGCTTGCTCAGCCGCCAGGAACCGTCCGGGCGCGCGGCCGACCGGCGGGCCTCAGCGCACGGTGTTCGGGTCGATCACGTACTTCCACCAATTGTAGGCAACGCCGTTGGCGCCGCCGGTGAGGTGCGGGAAGTGCTGGAACCACCAGATGTGATGCGCCAGCGTGTCGCCCTTGCCCCAGTCATTGGTGTCCATCTGCGCCGGCTCGCCCTCCAGCTTGGGGAACTTCTTCCAGACGTGGGCGCGGCTGAGCACCTTCTTCTTATTGCCCCAGTCGTAGTCGCGCTCGCTGTTCGGGGCATAATGCACGATGCCCACCTCGGCCTGGCCGGGGTGGGTCTTGTCGTAGCGCGTGAAGCGCTCCCACAGGTTGTCGTCGCCCTTCTTGTTGCGGAACGCGTGCGCCATGATCGACTCGGCTCGGTGGCCGATGTTCTCGAGCATTTCGCCCCGGCCGCGCTGGTAGTTGTATCCCATGACGATGAAGAGGCGGTTGGCCTCGCCGGTGTTCTTCAGCGGCGGCGCATTGCACCAGAACGCGCCCGGCCCAACCATGATCGATTCGTAGAAGCCGGCATAGGGGAAGGCGAACAGCCAGACCTCGTCGATAGCGCCGCGGTTGATCTTGGCGATGATGTCGAAGTCCTTCAAGATGCGGTAATAGTCCACCGCGTCGGCCTCGTGAAAGCCCGTGCCGGCCTTCATCAGCCTGACGAACTCGTCGGGGTCGTAGACAAAGCCGTCGGCCTTGACCGGCATTCCGTCGACCTCGATCCGCTCGGCCACCTCGTAGTTGGCGTAGTTGTAGCTGGCCTGCTTCAGGTCGGCGATGTGGCCCGGGATTAGCTTATCGGGGTCGTTCCAGCCCATCACTTGCAGCAGCGTGCGGCCGCCGGCCGACTTGATCTTGGGATTGTAGGTGACGGCCAGCACCTTGCGCGTCACTGGGGCAGGCGGGTTGCCGGCCGGCTCCTTCTCCGACGGATCCGGCCCGAGCGTCTCCACCAGGTCTTGAGCCTGCTCGGCCGCCCGGCCGACGGCCTGCGAGGCCTGCTGTACCAGATCACTGAGTTTGCTGCGCTTCATGCTCGCTCCTCGGCCCAGCTGGGCCGGCGTGCGCCCGGGCACGCCCACTGACTTACACCGCCAGGATTCTATACCTAAAACGCGCTGCCCCCAACGCCGGGCATACCGGCCGCCGGCTGGGCCGCCAGAAAAGCCTCGACTTCGGCCTGGGCCGGCAGCGAGGGCTGCGCGCCCGCCCGCGTCACCGACAGCGCCGCGGCGGCGTGGGCGTAGCGGGCCGCCTCCGGCAGGGGCAGGCCGCGGGCCAGGGCCACGCCCAGCGCGCCATTGAACGCATCGCCAGCGGCCGTGGTGTCCACCGGCCGCACCTGGAAGGCCGGCACGCGCTGCCGCCGGCCCCACCGGTCTGCCAGCCAGGCCCCGGCCGCGCCCAGGGTGATCACCGCCGCGCCCACGCCGCGCGCCAGGAGTGCGCCGGCCGCGGCTTCCGGCTCGGCCTGGCCGGTCAGCGCGGCCGCCTCGCGCTCATTGGGCGTCACGTAATCGAGCAGGGCGTACAGCTCGGCCGGCAGCGGCCGGGCCGGCGCCGGGTTGAGGATCACAATCAGCCCGGCGGCCCGGCCAGCGCGGGCTGCCGCCAGCACGGTCTCCACGGGTGTTTCCAGCTGCAGCAGCAGCACCTGGGCCTTCGCCAGGGCGGGGCGCGCGGCTTCGACGTCGGCCGGCGTCAGGCCCTGGTTGGCGCCCGGCGCCACCGCGATCAGGTTCTGGCCCTGCGCGTCCACCACGATCAGCGCCACGCCCGAGGGCGCTGCCGGGTCGCGCACCAGGTAGCGCAGATCCAGGCCCGCGCGCTCCAAGCCGACCACGGCCTGCTGTCCGAAAACGTCGGCGCCGATCCGGGCCACAAAAGTCACCCGTGCCCCCAGCCGGGCCGCGGCCACGGCCTGGTTGGCGCCTTTGCCGCCCGCCGCGGTGGCCAGGTTGCCGCCGAGCACGGTCTCGCCGGCCCGCGGCAGCTGCGGCGCCCGCACGATCAGATCGGTGTTGGACGAGCCGACGACGACAAGGTGCGGCGGCATAAGGTTTGTGGCCTTGGCCCTTCTGGCAATGTTCGACTGCTACCATTATCCACCAGGTTTGGCCGCACCGCCTCGCTCGGCGGCCGGCTCCAAGGGCGGCAAATCACCTGCCTGTTTCTTGTCCGGCAAGTTCGGCGCTCGCATCCCAAAATGTTCAAGCGGCCCTGTGACGCTAGTGACGGCGTGCGGCACGCCCGCGCGGACCATCAGGACCTCCTTCGAGCGCAGGGTCCGTTGGGCCTCCGCTATCAGCAGGCGCATTTGGCCCTGTATCGGGATATAGAGTTCTTCTGAGGCGGTGTGCCGGTGCGGCCAGGGGTCGGACCAGGACAAGGCCGGGGACCTGACCGAACGACCGATAGCCAGCCAGGTCTGGCCCGCGGTTTCTGGGCCGACGATGTAGCCGGAGCGATCCTGGAAACGATAGCGCGTCACCACCATGTCGAATGCGTCGCGGCCGGCACTCACGCGGCCAGCCTACGGTTCCGCTCGTATTGGCCGCGCCAGCGGCCGCAGCAGCCACTCGAACCAGCGCAGCTCCCCTGGTAGGCTCGGCGCTGGCACCGCGCGCGGGACGGCCGTCGGGCTGCCCCGGCACAGCTCGGCCACGGCTACACCCTCATCCTCGCTCACCTGCGCCAGGCGCTAGCCGTCCGCGCCGAAGAGCGCGCTGCCGCCGTAGAATGAGGCCCGCAGCGTGGCCAGGCCGGCTTCCGCGGCCCAGGACCAATAGCGCGGGCGAAAGGCGGCGGCGCAGGCGCCAACGTGCGCGCTGTACAACCTGTCCAGGGCGGCGCGCTGCCGCAGCAGCGCCGGCAGCAGCTGCGCCAGGAAGACCCTGCGCCCGCGCGGGAAGTTGACCACGGCTCGGTGGAAGCGCGGCGGCGCCGAGGCGATCAGCAGCGCATCGACCCGGCTCGCGTAGGCCTGCCAGGCTTGCGGGTGAGCCAGGCCCCAACAGATCAGCAGGCCCAGCCGGCCCAACTCGCTCTCACCGATCAGCGGCGCGCGCCCAGCGGCGAAATAGCAGCCTTCCCAGAGGAAGGGATGCTGTTTGGCGTAGCCGTGCAGGTGGCCGTCGGGCTGCGCCAGCACCAGGCGGTTATGCACCTGCCCATCCTCGCGCAGCAGCAGGCTGCCGGCCAGGAAGGTCCCAAGCTCAGCGCCTGCAGCCAGCGGACCGTGGGGCCTTCCGCCGTCTCGGCCATCCCTGTCAGCCGCGGCGTGTAGGCATAGCCGGTGTTGAACACCTCTGGCAGGACGGCCAACCGCGCGCCTTGCGCCGCGGCCTGCCGCGCCAGGCGCTCAGCCCTTCACCACCGCCACCGGCCGCAGCCGCGCCACCCTCTTGGCGATGCCGGCCCGGGTGACGACTTCGATGACGCGGTCCACGTCTTTGTAGGCCTGCGGCGCTTCTTCGGCCAGGCCGGGCAGCGAGCCCGCGCGCACGCGCACGCCCTCGGCCTCCAGCGACCGCCGCAGCGCGTCGCCGCGCACTTCGCGCTTGGCGCGCGAGCGGCTCATCACTCGGCCCGCGCCGTGGCAGGTGGACCCGAACGTCTGCGCCATGCTGCCGGCGGTGCCCAGCAGCACCCAACTGGCCGTGCCCATCGAGCCCGGCACCAGCACCGGCTGTCCCAAGGGCTGGTACTCGGCCGGCAAGCCCTCAAAGCCGGGGCCGAAGGCGCGCGTGGCGCCTTTGCGGTGCACGCACACCTTGATCATCTGGCCGCCGACCGCGTGGGTCTCGATCTTGCCCATGTTGTGCGCGATGTCGTACACCTGGTGCAGGTCCCAAACGTCGACTTTGCCCGCCAGCGCCTGCTCGAAGCTGCGCCGCACGTGGTGCGCCAGCACCTGGCGATTGCAGAAGGCGAAGTTAGCGGCGGCTTTCATGGCGCCCAGATAGCTCTGGCCTTCCGGCGAGTCGAGCGGTGCGCAGACCAGCTCGCGGTCGGGCAGCCAGATGCCATAACGCTTCGCCGCGCCTTGGAACGCCTGTACAAAATCGGTGCACACCTGGTGCCCGAAGCCGCGCGAGCCGCAGTGGATCTGCACCGCCAGCCGGCCTTCGGCCAATCCCAGCACGCGCGCCGCTTCGGCGTCGAAGATCTGGTCCACCACGTCCACTTCGATGAAATGATTGCCGGCGCCCAGCGTGCCGAGCTGCGAGCGGCCGCGTTCTTTGGCACGGCTGCTCACCCCACTCGGCTCGGCGCCCTCCAGCCGGCCGAACTCCTCGGTGCACTCCAGGTCGGCGGCGCGCGCGTACCCCTCGCGCAGCGCCCAGCGCGCCCCTTCGCGGCAGACCTTGTCCAGCTCGGCTACCGTCAGCGGCACGCTGCCCTTTTGGCCCACGCCGCTCGGGCAATTGCGGTAGAGCGCATCCGCCAGCTCCGGCAAGTGCGGCTCGGCAGCCTCGTGCTCGAGAGCGGAGCTGAGCAGGCGGACGCCGCAGTTCGACACCACGAAACCGTCGGCGACAAAATTGTGATCCGGGTGATCCACGGTGAGATCGTAGACGTCGCCGTCGTACGGCACCGGCTCGCGGCTGGCCAGCCGATCCCAGACCATGCCGCTGTTCCCCAGACCGGCCGTCACTTCGGCCTGGAATTCCGCGAAACTTGGGAAGTCAAAACGTACCCTTGGAGCCGTCTTGCGGCCTTCGTACAGTGAGCGTTCGATGAAACGCGGGTTCGCGTCTGGTCCAGCCAGCCGCGCCACGATGTCGCGTTTGGGCCAGCCGAGCGCCGCCAGCGCCTCCGCCTGGTCCGCCACCACAGCTCGCTTATCCACAACTTGCTGCTTGCGCTGCAGGTAGACGGCAGCCGCGTTGGCCGTGGCCTGGCGGTCGCGCTGGTATTCAAAACCGATGGTGGTCCACAGGCGCAGCAAGTTGTCGGGCCTCGAGAGCACGCCCAAACGCAGCCGATGGGAATAGCTACCGTCACCGTTGGCTTGTTCGCGGCGCTGTCCAACCGGCGTGGTGTCAACCCCAAATCCGGCCAGCAGGCGAGCCACGTCGCTCAAGAACGCGCAGCCTGAGGCAACCCAGGCCGCGCGCTTGTTCATCGACACGGTCGGCGCGCCGAAGTTGTAGCCATGGCCGGTGACCGTGCCTGGCTTCGATAGTTCGGCGCCGAAGAAAGCCGCCAGGAACAAACGCTGGTGCCAGCGCGGAGCCGCCCACAACCAGGCTGGAAGACTGTAGGCCTGCCGGGCTTTGTTGCCCATCGGCACGCCCAACGCCGCAAGCAGCGCTGCCAGGGCCGAGGACTGTACGTGCACGGAATGCTCGGTGCCGTCAAAGGTGTATACCTTGTAGGTAGTTTTCACCTGGTGCGAGCGTTCGCGCCGATGCCCGACGGAAGCAAATCCCAAGGCGCTGATATCGCGCTGGATCGCCGCCAGGTCCTCGGCCTTGCCGTAGAAGGCCGCCTGTCCCTGCTGCTGGCTGCCGGTGAAACTTAGGTGACCATCGCCAAACAGCATGCCGGCCAACCGAATCAGATAAGGCAGCTTGGACGAATTCCGGCGCAGCGGAAGCAGGCTGCGGCATTCGAGGTGCGCTGAAATCTGTTCGATTACATTCCCGCCTAGACTTCGTCCGGCCCGCAGCAGCACCTGCCTGATCGCCTCGCCGTCGACAAGCACGGCGTCATCTGGCGCCTCGTACGCCACGCCCTCGAAGGGATAGAGCGCCACCCACTGGCCGGGCGTCAGGTCGCCCAGCGGAACCATCCCGGCCGGTGTCCAAAACGGATGGTCCGCCGTGGCGCGCACGGTGTACCCGGCCTCGGTGCGCGCCAGCAGCACGGGCTGCCGTGCCGCCTGGTGGATGAAACGCACCAGCCGCGCCGGTGCTGGCGCTCGGGATGCCATCGTCTGCGCGACGACCTGGGAGTCTACCCAGTCCACCCTCAAGCTGTCAATCGGCCGGTGGTAGCCGAAGGGGTGCAGCACCCGGGCGTCCCCGGTAAGGCAGTTAATGTCGTACCCAATCGCTCCCGGCGAGATCACGCCCGACGGCACGCGCGAGGCCATCACGCCGCCGATGGGCATGCCATAGCCCTGGTGCACATCGGGCATCACCACCACCTGGCCCACCAGCCCTGGCAGGCAGGCCACGTTCACGGCCTGCTGCAGCGACTCGTCGCCCAGGGCAGCCTCGATCAGCCGGTCGTCGGCGTAGACGTGGACCGGCACCTGCATCCGGGGATTGAAGCTGAGGGGGATTTCCCAAACCTGTTCGGAGAGCCGGCGCAGGTCTTGCTTGTGGACGGGCATAGGGCGGTTTCGGGCTGAGCCGGCTGGCGCTTAACTGCGGCCGGCCCGGCAATTCATTCTACCGGGCCAGGTCACAGACGGCAATATGCAGATTGGCGCCGCCCTAGCCCGCCAGCGGGCGCTGCGCCAGGCGCAGGGAGACGCCTCCCAGCGCCGGGCGGGCGGCAGCCCCGTTGAGCTTCTCCACCGCGCGCAGCACCTCCTCCAGCGCCTCGAGCTCCAGCGGCTTCGATAAGAAGCCGTTTGCGCCAGCCAGCCGCGCTCGCTCGCCGAGCGCTGGCTGCGCGTCTGACGAGATCGCGACGATAGGCACCGGCGCCAGCCGCGGGTCGCGGCGCATGTAGCGGCAGACCTCCATGCCGTCCATCCCGGCCATGTGGATGTCGAGGAAAACCACGTCCGGCAGGCGCCGTGCCAGCGCCTCCAGCGCCGAGCGCGGGCCCAGGAACACGCGCGCTTCGTAGCTGAGCCAGCCCAGCCACTGGGCCAGGCTGACCGCCGTCTCGCGATGGTCGTCGACCACGTATGCGCTTGGCATGCTCGGCCTCTCCTTCTCCTCAGGCGCCGCGTCAGCGGCCGGCTCAGACGTCGAACACAATCGCCACCCGGTAGTCCTCGTCCACTCGGCGGATGGACAGGTTGTGGTAAGTGACCGCTTTGATCGGCCGGCCGGCACGCGCCGCCGGCCGGCCGCGCGCTTCGCCCTGCAGGCGCGTGTCCGTCAGGAGGTTGATGCGAAAGCCGTCGAAGACCAGCCCCTCGGCCTCGCTCAGGTAGAGCAGCTCTTGCAGCCAGGCCACCAGCAGCGCCTCGTGATCGCCGGCCGTCAGGTCCAGCCGGCGCGGCCCGCCCAGCGGGCCGCCCGGCCCGGCGCCGACCAGGTGGAACATGCCCCGCGCCGCGTCGACGAACAACGCCTCCAACGTGGGCGCCCAGACCTCCAGCGCCCAGTCGGCCGTGTGCTCGATCTCACGGAAGGGGCTCACACGAATCATTGTACGGCGTTTGGCAGCGCGATTCTAGGGGAGCTTCGGCCTATGCCGCGCGGGCGACGCGCGGGCCCAAAACAAGTCGAGCTTGGTCTGTTCGGTCTGGTTAGCTGGCAGCCAGGCATTTCGGACGTCTACATCGAAGCCCAGACGACCATCCGCGGCCTGTTCGCGCTGCCCGATCCGCTCGAGCGCAACGTGGAGTACGCGCTGCTCGTCGCGGCCGAGGGCTACCAGCCGCAGGGCTACGCCGGCATGGCCATCACCGGCGATCTGGAAGAGCCGGTCGTCATCGACATCGAATTGGCCGAATAGCGCCGCGGCCGCTCAGGCTGGCTCCGCTTCGCCGGCCGGCCGCGGCAGCCGCCGCGCGGCCTTGTAGGGAAAGATGTCCACGATTTCGCCCGCCTGGTGGCGCGCCTGCATCTGGCGCCAGAAGCCGGCCGTCAGTAGATCGCCGTGCGCTTCCAGGAACAGCGCTCGCAGCGGGGCCGGGAAACCCAGGAACTGAAGGAATTCCTCGGGGAAGATATCGGCCTCGTCGACGTAGTACCAGGGCTCGGCGCTCATCTCCTCGTCCAGGCTGGCCGCCCGCGGCAGGTCGCGGAAGCGGCACTCGCTCAGCGCACACAGCTCGTCGTAATCGTAGAAGATCACCCGGCCGTGCCGGGTAACGCCGAAGTTCTTGAGCAGCAGGTCGCCAGGGAAGATGTTGGCGGCGGCCAGGTCCTTGATCGCCTGCCCATAGTCGAACACCGCCTCGCGCGCCGCGGGCCCCGGCGCCCCGCGCACGTAGAGGTTGAGCGGCATCACGCGCCGCTCGGTGTACAGGTGCTTGATGATCACCCGGTCGCCCTCCACCCGCACGCTCTCGGCCGCCTCGGCCAGCAGCTCGGCCAGCAGGCCGTCGGTGAAGCGCGCCCGGTCAAACTCCAGGTGCTCGAACTCCTGCGCGTCCACCAGCCGTCCGGCGCGGTCGTGCTGGAAGACGAGCTGGTATTTGGCGCGCACTTCCTGGCGCGTGGCGGTCTTGGGGTAGGGAAAGCGGTCCTTGATGATCTTGAAGACCACGTTGAACGACGGCAGGGTAAAGACCGCCATCACCATGCCTTTTTCGCCCCAGGCTGTTTCGAAGCGGTCGGCGGTTACGCGCAGGTGGCGTCGCAAGTCGCGGTACAGCTCGGTCTTCCCGTGCTTGTTGTGGCCCAGGGCGGTATACAGCTCAGCCAGGCGCTTGAGCGGCAGCAGCCGCTTGAGATAAGCCACCAGGTCGCCGGGCCGCTCGGTGTCTACTTGAAAGTAAGACCGCGTAAAGCTGAAGATGATGCTGACCTCGTCCTGGGTGAGCACGGCCGCGTCGACAAAAACGCGCCCGGCCGGGTTGCGCAACGCCAGGGCCAGCGGCAGGGCGTGCTCGCGGCAGCGCACCTGCCCGACCAGGTAAGCGCCCTTGCCGCGAAAGAATACCGGCTTGATCATCTCGATCGAATCGGGTGGTTCGTTCAGCCCCAGCACCCCCAGCGCCGCCTGGATCTGGCCGGCCGCTAGGCGCGCGTCGCGCTCCGGGTCTTCGTAGGGCACGGCGAAGGCGTAGGCCTGCAGGATCTCGACCATCAGCGCCGCCAGCGGGCCGCGCCGCCGGTAGATGGTGAACACCGGCTCACCCAGCCCGGCGGCCGGGCGCTCGAAGTCGACCTCGACGAACTCAATGCGCGGGTCGACGCCCACCGTGGTGAAAATGCGGCGCGTGACCGAGTTGAAGAAGGTCTCGGCCAGCTCGCAGTCGGACCGGCCCTGCACGCAGCCTGTATAGGCCGCCTTCATCTGCGCCCACAGCGCCCGGTCGTTCACCGCCTCTCCCAGGCTTGCGCGCAGGCGCCGGACCAGATTCTGCAGGAGGCGGCTATACAACTCCAGCCGTTCGCGCGCGTCAGCCTGACCGGCGTGCCACTCGCGCCGCTCGAAGCGCCCCGGCGCCTGACGCGTGATCCGCGCGAACTCCGCCTGGTAGGCCTCGAAGGCGGTCTTGATGGCCAGGACGGCGAGCTGGTCGCTGGCCACGGGCAGGCGCGGCATGGGTGGTGACGGCGCGGTGGGCAGTGCCATAGTGGTCGGGGCCTGGGAGTGAGAAGTCAGAAGCTTGAGCTGGCCCGACTTTAGAAGAGAACGGCCCAGGACGCAAGCGGCGCGTTTGTCGGACGGCTTCGGGCGCCGGCGATGGGCGATAAGCGATATGCTTATAGGGATTGGTTGAACTTGGAGGACCGTATGGCTTCTCGAAACACCCTGACGATCGGCGCCGCTCTCATGCTGGCCTTGGCGGCCTGCCTGCCCGGCAGCCCAACCCCGCCCGCCACCGCCGTCCCCACCCTCCCCGCGCCAACCACCGCCGCGCCGGCGACGGCCACCAACACTGCGGTGCCCTCAACCGCCACGACCGAACCGACGGCTGTGCCGCCCACGGCCAGCGCCACGATGCTGCCGACGAGCGCGCCGCCGACCGCTGGCCCCACGGGCATCCCGCCGGCCGAATATCTCGACGACCGCAGCAGCCCCGTCGCGGTGCTCGAGTCCTATGTCAACGCCCTCAATCGCAAGGAGTATGTCCGCGCCTACGGCTACTGGGAGGAGAATGCCGAGGTCGAGCCCTTCGATGACTTCCAGGCCGGCTTCGCCCAGACCGAAGCCGTGACGTTGACCACCGGCGCGGTGAGCGGCGAGGGCGCCGCCGGCAACTTGTTCTACACCGTGTCGGCTGCCCTGCACGCTACCCTCGCCGACGGCGCCGCCCAGACCTTTGTGGGTTGCTACACGCTCCATATCTCGCAGCCGGCCGTGCAGGCCACTCCGCCCTTCCGCCCGCTGGGCATCCGCTCGGCCGCTCTGGACGAAGTTGCGGCCGGCGCCAACACTGCCGCGCTCTTGGCCGCCGCCTGCTCGCCGGCCATCCCGCTCACGCCCGAGCCTACCCCCTCCGCCGGCGACATCAGCGCCGGCTACTATATCGACAGCCGCAGCGACCCGGTGGCCGTGCTGCGCTCGCTCTTCAACGCCATCAACCGTCATGAGTACCTGCGCGCTTACTCCTACTGGAAGGATAACTCGGATGTAGGCAGCTTCGCGGACTTTGAGGCCGGCTACGCGGAAACCGCCTCGGTCGAGCTCGTGACCGGCGACGTCGTGGACGATCCCGGCGCTGGCCAGTTCAACTACCTGGTGCCGGTCACGCTGCGCGTCGAAACGACCGGCGGCGAGCAGCAGACCTTCGTGGGCTGCTACCGGCTGCACATCAGCAACCCCGGCTTCCAGGCCGAGCCGCCCTTTATCCCGTTGGGCATCCGCGCCGCCGACGTCGAAGCCGTG
>JADLEU010000201.1 GCA_020845955.1 Anaerolineales bacterium | reverse complement strand
CCGAGGGAAGCGTGTAGTTGAACTTGCCGTCGACAATGATGTCAATGTCGTCGCCGACGATCTGGCGCACGCCGGCGACCAAGGCCGCATCCCATTTCAGGCTGTTGCCGATGCGCAGCTTAATCGTTCGGCACCCGCGCTTGAGCAGCTCTTCGAAGAAAGCGACATGCCAGGCGGGCGGGCAATCAAAGGCGATGGTGCCGGCGCCATACACGGCCACGCGGTCGCGGTGGCTCCCCAACAGCCGGTGGATAGGCTGCCCCCAGGCCTTTCCGCGAATGTCCCACAGCGCGATCTCCACTGCGCTCAGGGCCTGCACTACGGCGCCGGACAGGCCCATGGTGCGGTAGACCCACTGTTGTAGGCGGCGCGAATGCTGCTCAATGTCAAGCGGGTCTGCCCCGATCAGGTGCCGCTTGAGCTCCTCTTCGACGACCTGCCGGATGACTAGCGGGTTCGAGTGACCAAAGCAATCGCTGGCCTCGCCCCAGCCGATTAGGCCAGCATCGGTCTGCACCTTGACTAGCGCAAAGGAGCGGACAAAGTTGGAAGGATAGTCCCGAACGTAACCGAGCGGGTAAACCATCAGATCGGTGATTTGCATTCCGCTAGTCCCTCATTGCTCCCGCAGCGCCTCGCGCAGCTGGGTGACCAGTTCGTAATAGCGCGGGGTCTCGCGCGTTTCGAACGAGCGTGGGTGTGACAGGTCAATGTCGACCACGTCCTTGATCATTCCCGGGCGCGCCGACATAACCACGACGCGGGACGACAGGAACACCGCCTCGGGAATGCTGTGTGTGACAAAGATAATGGTCACGTCCGTGCGGGTGAAGACATTCAACAGTTCCTGATTCATGTACTCGCGCGTGATCTCGTCGAGCGCTCCGAAAGGTTCGTCCATAAGCAGGATGGATGGCTCAAACGCCAGCGCGCGGGCGATGGAGACGCGCTGCTGCATGCCACCGGACAGCTGGTGCGGGTATTTGCGCTCGAAGTCCCGCAGGCCCACCAACTCCAGCATCGCGTTGACCCGGCCGGGCCACTCGGTGCGCGGGATGCCCATCACCTGCAGCGGCAACTCGACATTGCGCTGCACGTTGCGCCAGCCATACAGCACCGGGGCCTGGAACACAATCCCATAGTCGCGGTCGGCGCGCGCCTGGGCGGCGGGCTTGCCCTTCACCCGCACCTCGCCCGAGGTGGGGTGAATCAGGTCGCCGATAATGCGCAGCAATGTGCTCTTGCCGCAGCCGGATGGGCCAATGAGCGAGATGAATTCGCCCGGCTCCACCCTCAGCTGGATGTCCTTCAGCGCATGCAGCTGCTCAGCGCTCCCAGCTGAAAAGACCTTTTCCACGTCCTTCACTTCGATGATTGGGCCATTGTAGTTTGACTTGTTCATTGGGATCACTCACGTCAGGCTATTCAGGCGGGAATACATGGAACGCAGCTGCGGGTACAGGTCGCGGTAGACGCCGTACAGCGCCGCGTATTGGGCATGTTGCGTTGGGTCGGGCTGGTAGATGTCGCGGGGCCGCGTCATTTGGCGCGCCCCCGTCACGAAGCCATCAAACACACCCGCGCCCACACCGGCGATGATGGCGGCGCCGAGCACCGGCGCGTCGATGACCTCTGGCACCACGACCCGACAGCCCGTCGCATCAGCCTTGATGCGGCACCACAGCGGGCTGCGGGCCTGGCCGCCGCAGGCGCGTATCTCCAGCACCTGGCCGCCGGCGGTTTGGAAGCACTCGATCAGTTGGCAGAGGGTATAGGCGACCGCCTCGAGAATGGACCGTGTCAGGTGGGCGCGCCGGTGGCCAAGCGAGAGCCCAAAGAACACTCCGCGCGCGCCAGGGTCCCACAACGGGGCCCGCTCGCCCGCCAGGTATGGCAGAAACACCAGGCGCTCGCTGCCCGGCCGAACGGCGGCGGCATCTTCCAAGGCCGAGTAGTCGCCCTCGGCAGCGTCCAGGACAGCAGTAAGCCACCAATCTAGGGCCTTGCCCGTGGTTGAGACCGGTCCGCCTACGTACCACTGGCCTGCGACGAACGATGGGAACTTCAGCAGGCCCTCGGCTGTTAATGGGGCATCCCAGCACACGCTGAAACCCTGCGACGTCCCACCGTTGTCACAGGCAACGCCGCGCTCGACAGCGCCGCTTCCGATGAGACCTTCGAAGAAGTCGGAGATGCCCCCGACGATCGGCAGACCTTCCGGCAGGCCCGTCGCGCGGGCCGCCGCGGCGCACACGGCGCCTAGGCATTCTCCCATCGGCCGCCAGGCGGGGAATTTTACCGGGTCCAGGCCGCTAGCGGCAATGAGATCAGGCGGCCAGGGGGCAATGCCAGCTGAGGACGACACGACCAAGGCGCCAGCCAGCTGCGTCGCAACGTAGTCCCAGGCCTGGCAGAACGACTGGGCAGCGGCGTAGACCTCAGGCTGGGCGCGCTTGAGCCACATGACTTTGGGCAAGAAGAAATAAGCTGGGATGGTGCGCCCGGCGAGGTGGCTGATTTGGGCCGCCTCTGCTGTGGCTCGCAGGTCCATCCAGGTCAACGCTGGGCCAATTGGGCGTAAACTGCCGTCGAGCGCGACGACCGTCGGCCCTTGTCCGCCGACTGCCAGTGCTGCCAGCCGGCGCGTGTCGATTTCCGCAAGCGCGGCGCCAATAGCGGTGACGGCGGCCTGCCACCAGTCGGCCGGATCTTGCTCAGCGGCATTCGTTTCAGAGTTTACCGAGATGGGGTAGCTGGCGCGCGCTGAGGCCACCAGTCTGCCGTCCAGGGCGAAGACGGCGGCTTTAAGCTGCGTCGTGCCAGCATCGACGCCCAACAGCAGATCACGCGTCATGATCCAAGCTCAGCCGGCATCACGCCGTCGTAGGCGCGCAGGAACAACTGGCGCGCTTCGGTCGCCGTTGGGATCCGAGGGGCCAGACGGGTAGACCCCGAGACCAGGGCCGCTTCGACAAGCCGGTCGACTTGGGCCGCGTAGGCCGCCTCCGGAATGCCGAGGTCCCGGAAGGACAAAGGCAGCCCCACCTGGCGTTGGAGCGCGACCAGGCCGCGCAGGAATGCCCAGGCGAGGGTAGTTGGATCGCGTCCTTCAACCTCCTGCGCCGCTGCCTGCGCCATGGCCGCCAGCCGCCCGCTTGCGGCGGGCAGCGAGAAGGATAGGGTGTGCGGCATCAGGACCGCACACACCACGCCATGCGGCACACCGAACAACGGGCCGACCTGGTCCATGGCGTGCGCAAGGCCAGCCGTGGAATTGTTGATGGCCATTGCGGCAGTGGTTGCCGCATAGTGCACCTGCTCGCGCGCGGTGAGATCGCCGCGGCAAGCAGCCGGCAAGTGGTCGAAGATCAGCCGGATGGCGCCCAGCGCCAACGTAACGGTAAATTCGCTGGCAATGACGGCCAAGCTGGCCTCAATCGCGTGGCTGAGCGCGTCGAAGGCCGAGGCGGCGGCCAGCGCCGGCGGCATCGTGGCCGGCAGGGCGGGGTCCAGGATGGCCACGCTTGGGATGATTTCAGGTGAAAAGATGAGGCGTTTCAGGCCGGTCTTGGCATCGACCAGCACCGCGACGCGCGAGGTCTCGCTGCCGGTGCCGCTGGTGGATGGAATGGCGGCCAGGCGCGTGCGGCGCATGGCCGGCAAGCCATTGAATTGGAAGGCGGCCGGCCAGTCTAAGTCTGCGTTCTCGCAGAAGACCCACAAGGCCTTGGCCGTGTCGAGCACTGAGCCGCCGCCCAGGGCAACCAGCCAGTCGGGCTTGAAATCGGCAATGGCCGGGCGGGCCTGGTCGACGAGCGCGGTGCTTGGCTCGCAGCCGACGCGCGCTACGACCCGCACGTCGAAGCCGGCCTGCCGCAGGTAATCTTGCGCCTGGGCCAGAAAGCCCAAGCGCTCCATCGGCCCATCGTCCGTGACCACCGCGGCGCGGCGGCCTTCCAGTCGGCTCAGATGTGCCAGGCTGCCTCGGCCAAACACTAGAGGCGCATTAAGAAAAGTGCGTGGAGCTTCAGTCATGGGCTGGTCTCTGGAGCTGTCCTCAGCTGGGCCTTGCTCAATTGCACGACCACCACTCCGCCCAGGATCAACCCCAGGCCGAGCAACACTGGGCCGTTGAGTTGCTCGCCAAGCAGCAGCACCGCGATGATCGAGGCCAGGCCGGCATCAAGCGATTTCAACGTCGTGGCGCTCGCGACCGTGGTGAACGCGAAGGCTGTAAACAAGGTGAAGCTCGCGATCCCGCTAAGAGCACCCGAGAGCAATACCTGAGACACCTCGCTTGAAGTGAAGCCGAACAGCCCGCCGAAGCGCCCGGCGACCAGCAAGGAAAGCCCCAGCACGATGACGGTGGCAATGTTCGTCAGGCCAAGCAGCGAGAACACATCCACCCCCCGCGGGATGAGGTAGCGGTTAAGGTTCGCGCCAGCCGCAAAGCCAAACGATGTGAGCAGGGCGTAAGCGACGCCCAGCGGCCATTGGGTTGAGACCGGCGTGCCAACGTGCTGCCCATACGTGAGCAGACCAATCCCCAAGACGGAGACCAGGATACCAGCTCCTGTCCGAAGGGTAAAAGCTTCGGCCAGGAAGGGAACGGCAACGATGGCCGCCCACATGGGGTGCATGGAGATGATGGGCACCGTGATCAGCACGCCGCCGTAGCGAAAGGCCAAATACAGCGCCAGCGTCGTGACAGGAGTGATGACCACGCAGTAGGCGATCAGATAAGCGAGCACTCGCCAGCCAAAAAAACCGGGCCGGCCCGGCAACAGCCGGCGCACCGTCTCGGGGTGCCGCCAGCGCATCAACGCCAGGCCGATCAGGGCGACCGGCAGGGTCCGGATGACGGTGCCGGCCAGCGGGTCTCCGGTGACCGATACAATGCGCGTCATGACGTTGCCCAGCGCATAGCACAGGGCCGAAGCCAGAGCCCACCACTCGCCCTGACCCAAATAGGACTTCGCCGCAGCCCGCGCAGCCATGGCCTCAGCCGCCTGCCATCGGCGGCACGATCGCAAGCACACTTCCCGGCGCGAGCACTTCGTCGGGCACGGCGGGGCGTGTGTCAACCAGCAGCAGCACGTCCGGATGTATCTGCAGCTCACCCCCGGCAGCATAGACCAGAGCGTGCAGACGGCCCTCCAGATGGTGGTCGACCGCCAGCAGAGCCTCCTCGACCGTGGCGCCGTCGGCCAGATCGAGCGTCAGCACCGGCTTGGGGGTCAGGCTGCGAAAGTGGCCGGCAAAGCGCACTGTCACCTTCATTTCACCGCGGTTTCAATTCGCGCGTTGTACGCGCCCAGTCCTAACTCGGCCAGGCGGCCCGCAGTCGGCACGCCCTGGCGATCCCAGCCGCGCAGATCGTAGTATTCGTCGAGCATGTAGTTCAGCTCGGCGCGCGTCAGCAAGGGGTCTGCCGAGGGCTCGCCTTCCAGCGGCTCAAACTCGCGCGCGGGCAGGTCGTCCTGGTCGCGGCCGAAGCCCTCGGCGACGTTGAACACCCGCTCCAGGTTCCAAATGCGTTCGCCGAGGCGTTCGAATTTGGTCGTGGACAGCACCGCGCCCGTAGCCCCCTCGAGCAATTGCAGGCAAAGCTCCGACGGGAGCAGAAATTCCGAGAACCGGCAGCTCACCAGGGTGAAGTGCGCATTCACCTTGTCCTGGATCGCTTTTACGATGGCCGCCTTGTTTTCGATGGAGGCACCATCGATGAAACCCATGATCTCTGCCCCGATCGGCGCGCGTTTGTGGCACGCGCCGCGGTTGGAGGTTACGAACGAAAGCCCGGTGCCCTTCATGCGGCGCGGCATCCAGGCGGCATAGCCGGAGTTCTTGACCTGCATGGCGTAGCTCAGGGCGCCGCCGCCCAGGATTTCCGCCGCCCGCCCCGGCCCCTCGGCCAGCACGTCGCCCACGCCTTCGCGCCGGGCGATCTTGTGGATCAGGTCGAGAGGGCCGGCCGGCGCGCCGAAGCGCAGGTCGAGGCCGTCCTTGAGGCTGCCTCGCTCGGCGGCCTCAACCGCCAGGCTCAGCACCGCACCGGCCGTGAGCGTGTCGAGGCCGTAGCGATCGCACAGCTCGTTGAGCTCGAAAAGCGCCTCGCGGCTGCTCAGGCCGAGGTTGGAACCCAGGGAATACATCGTCTCGTATTCTGGCCCGCGCGAGTAGTGCCCGGCCAGCGCGCCGGATGGAACGCGGCGCAGCATGCCGCAATGCACCGGGCAGGCAAAACACGACACCGGGCGGGTGGGATATTCCCGCTCGAACGCCAGTCCGTCGATCTCACTGGCGTGCTCGAAGTAGCCAGCGCGGTGGTTGTTTGTCGCCAGGGCGTGCCGCTCGTTGACCATGCCCATACCGGCGCCCGTGCCGTGACGCGAGAACATACCGAGCAGCGACCACTCGTTTTCCAGTTCTTTGGAAATCATTGCCCGAGCGGCCTGGACGGCTAAATCAAACTTTTTCGGATCGTGGACAGTCACCGGCCGGGTGCCGTAGACGGCGATGGCCTTCAGGTTCTTAGCGCCCATCACGGCGCCGGCGCCGCCACGCCCGAACACCCGGTGCTCGGCCAGCGCGGCGGCATACCGCACGCGGTTCTCGCCGGCCAGGCCGATGCTCACCACCTTGGCCTCCGGCACAGCTATGGCTCGGCGAGCAGCCCGGGCTGTCTCCTCGGTGTCCAGACCGCGCATGCTCTCAGCCGAATGGAAGCTAACGCTGCTACCGTCAACAAAGACCAAGACCGGCTGGGCGGCGGCGCCCTCGATGACCACGGCGTCATAGCCAGCCTGCTTGATTTCTGCGCCGAGTGTGCCGCCGGCATAGGTGTTCAGGATGGTGCCCGACAGCGGTGACCGGCAGACGATACACGTCTGCGCGAACATCGGCGCCGTCGTGCCGGTGAGCGGGCCTGCGGCAATGATCAGTTTGTTGCCGGCGCTGAGGGCATCGGTGCCGGGGGGCACCTCGTCGAGCAGCAGCTTCACGCCCAGGCCCATACCGCCCACGTAGGCGGCCAAATCGGGCGGTATGGTCTCGGTCGTGCTGGTTTGCCGAGTGAGATCAATCCGCAAGAGCATGTTCCGGCTACTGGATGGCATCGCCTCAATCCTCGAGGAACAGCGCGGCCGTCGGGCACGCCGGAATGCAGGCCGGCGCGCCGCCGCACAGGTCGCAGGCCACCGCCTGCCAGTCTTCGCTGATGAACAGCGCCCCGTACGGGCATACCCCAACGCACTCGCCGCAGCCGTTGCACGCCGTTGGGTCGATGATCAGGACTCCCTCGCGCAACTCAATTGCCATGGTCGGGCACGAGGCGATGCATGGCTGGCCCTCGCACTGCCAGTGGCGGCAGATGTTGATGCCCGGCGCCTCCGGCCAATGCCGGAAAATGCGCACCCGGGCTGTCTTAGCATCCAGGACGCCGGCATGCGCCTGGGTACACGCCAGAGAACAGAGGTCACACTCCACGCACAGTGCCGGGTTGGTCTGCACCACAGATGGGTTCATCGTCTTGCCTGACGCTCTCCTGCGCCCGCGCGGGTTACATCGTCACGACGATACGATAGTTCTCAAGCCGGGTGGAGGCCTCGAAGGCCTCCACCAGCTGATCCATAGGGTAGATGCCCGAAATCAGAGGCCGCAGGTCGGCGGTCCGCCGCACGATCATTTCGGCCGCCTGCATGAAGTCCTCGCGGTTCTGGCTCATGCTGCCGGTGAGCACGATTTCCTTTTCGTGGAAGAGATTTGGATCCATTTTGATGGTCGTCCCCTTGGGATACACCCGGGCGTATACCATTACGCGGCCGCCATTGCCGACCAGTTGCAGGCCGGTTTCCAAGTTGGGGCCCATGCCCACCGCGTCAAATACCACTTCGGCGCCGTGCCCGCGGGTCATGTCTTTGACCAGCGCTCGCAGGTCGGTGGCCGCGGCATCAACGACACAGTCGGCGCCCAGCGCTTCCAGCCGCTGGCGCCGGCCGGCGTCGGGCTCGCTGACTACCACCGTGGCGCCCTGCCGCTTCGCCAGCAGCACGTGCAGCGCGCCCATGACGCCGCCGCCCATCACCACCACAAAATCGCCTGGCGCGACGCGCGCCCGCTTCACGCTGCGCACCACGCAGGCCAGCGGCTCGGTCAGCGCGCCTTCCACAAAGTCAGTGTCGGCGCCCAGGCGGAAGATCTGGTAGTCGCTGCCCAGTTTGTATGTGGCAAAGCCGCCCGGGCCAATCGGCTGGCCGGGCACCATGTCGCGCTGCCAGGTGTTCTCGCAGCGGTTGTCGCGGCCGCGCCGGCATGAATAGCATTTCCCACAGCGAGTCAGGCCCGAAACGGCCACGCGATCGCCCACCGCCAGCCCGTCTCCCGCCCGTTGGCCGATGGCCGCCACCACGCCGGCAATCTCGTGACCGCCCACCAGCGGGTAGAAGCGGGTGTCAGCGCCGGTGAAGGCGCGTTTTTCCCAGGTGCAGATGGCGCAGGCCCGGACTTCGACCAGGACCTCGTCGGGCCCTGGCTCCGGCACGGGCAACTCCTCGAACTGAATGGCTTGCGGAGCGGTGATAATGGCTCGCCGCAGGGTGCCGTTGTTTGTCATCGATCACTCCTCTTGCTGTCAGCCGCGTCAGGCCAGCATGGACAGGGCCTCGTCCACCGACGCGTTGGTGTGGACAATGGCCGCGACAGCCTGTGTCATCTTGCGCGGCGCCGGGTGGCCCCAGATATTACGGCCCATCGCCACGCCGCGCCCGCCGGCCGCCACAGCGCCGTGCACGGTGCGAAGCACCTCCTCATCGCTTTCCATCTTGGCGCCGCCCAGCACCACCACCGGGACGAAGCAGCTCTCGACGGCCTTGCGGAAGCTGGCGACATCGCCGGTATATTGCGTCTTGATCAGGTCCACGCCCAGCTCCGCGCCCATCCGCATGGCCAGACGAATGGTCTCGGGCGCGCGCGCATCGTCGCCGCCCTCAAAACCGCGTGGCAGGATCTCAGCCATCAATGGCAGGCCCCACTGCGCACATTGGTCGTTCAGGCGCGCCAGGTAGCTCAAGTTCTCATCCTCGCGCTCCGCGCCTGGGAAGCCCATCGCCACCACGCCATCGGCGCCCAGGCGCACGGCAGCCTCCGCATCGTAGATCAGCTTGCCGCGCCAGGTGCGCGTGCCCAAGCGCGAGACGCCGCCGTCTACGCGCAGCAGTAATCCGGCCGGCGCCAGTTCGGCCGCAAAGTTCTTGGCCAGGCCAAAGGTGGCCATGGTCGCGTCTGCCCCGCCAGCCACGACTTCCCGGATGACCTCAGCCGGGCACTCGAAGCCAGCTTGTGGCCCAAAAAACGCGCCATGGTCCATCGCGACGATAACCGTCCGGCCATCCTCACGGAAGATACGCCGCATTCGTCGAGTCTTGTCATTTGGCATAGTGTGCATCTTTCGAGGGCCGCGGTCAGCCCATAAACGTGCTGACTTGGGCGACAGGTCGGCGCGGCGGTCGGCTGCCAGGCCGGCGGAGTGTGTAGCCGAGCGGGATGATGATGAGTGGGCGCAGTGCCTCGGGCAGCTTCAACAGCTTCGAAAGCTCATCCTCTCGCAGCGCACTGACCCAACACGAATCTAGGCCAGCGTCGGTGGCGGCCAACAAGAGGTTTTGGGCCGCAGCGGCCGTGTCTTGAATGGTGTGCACGTCAGCCAACAGCGTGCCCCAGCGCGCGCCCGAGCGTCCGGGCTCCCCGCAGACGATGACCATCACCGGCGCCGTGGCGATGAAGCCCTGCCGCAGCGCGGTGCGCGCCACTGCCTGCCTGAGCTTGGCCTCGCGCACGATCACGAAATGCCAAGGCTGGCGGTCGCCCGCCGTGGGCGCCAAGATCGCCGCTTCCAGGAGCTGCAGCACCATTTCGGGGGGCACGTCACGTTCGGTGTCAAACTCTCGAACACTGCGGCGTCGCTTCAGGGCATCCCATAGTTCCATCGGAAGCTGCCTCCTTTTCTGAGCACCGGTCTGGTGCAGTCGTTGCGCTACACGCCGCTCAGCGCGGTCAAGCAAGCGTGTAGCTTGCGAACCGGCGATCGAGAGCAAGCGCCGGGATTTGGCCATCGTGATCTAAAGAAAGCTTGCACCGCATTCAGCGTTTCAACGAGTCTACCATGCTTGACTCCGCGGAGGAAATTGCGCCCGGGGAGCTCTCAAACGGGTTTAGCCGCATACGGAACGAGTGTGCCTGCGCTTAGCGCGGCCGCGCGTCATTATAGAGGACGATCTTGCCCTCCCCCTCCAGAACCAGCTCCCCACGCTGGTTGCGCATCTCAACCGACATACGAATGATGCCGCCGTCGAGCTTGGGCTTGGGCATCTTCTCCAAAATCGTCCACGTGGTGGTCACTGTATCCCCGGGCGCCACCGGCGACTTGAAGCGCACCGTCTGCTCGAGGTAGGGTCCGGCCGCGCCTGCAAAGTAGTTGCCCAGCACGCTCGCCATGATGCCCACGTTCAATGGACCATGCGTGATCCGGTGGCCGAAGCGTGACTGGCGCGCATACTCCTCGTTTGTGTGCAGCGGATGAAAGTCGCCGAACAACCCGGCCGCCAGCACCAGATGAGTTTCGGTAACGGTGACACTGTGACTGAAACTGTGGCCGACGGCGACATCATTGAACCCACGCACCATAAACATTACTGGGTATCCTGACCGGTCTGCGGTAGATGCCGCTCGGGCTCGCCCACGTACACCGACCCCAGCGCGTCTGGGATGACGCGCAACGGCACGCCCTCACGGATCTCTTCAACGACGTGAGCGATGACGCCGGGCAGCACCGCCAAGGCGCCGATACCAGCCATCTCCAGCGGATCAAAGCCGAGTTGGGTCATGACCGCCGCCATCATGCCGTCAATATTGATTGGCAGCTGCTTGCCGGTCAGCTCACAGAAGGCATCGTGAATCGCTTCGTACACCTGGCACTTGTCGCCCCACAGGCCCGCCGCGACCGTCACGCTGCGCAACGCCGAGGCGCGCATATCCTCGCGCTTGTGGGTCGGGTGTCCCAGGCCGGGCAAGCGCCGGCCGGCCTCCAGGTATTCTTGCACCATGCGCCGGGCGGCGTCTGCCGCGCTCAGGTCCTCGGCCGCCATGCGTTCTACTGTCGCCAGGATCAGGCGCGCCGATTCCTGCGGCGACACGGTGTTCGATCCCATCGTGAGAACCGCGCTGGCAATGCCTGGGATAGGCGACTCGGGAAAGGCCGAGGCGGTGAAGCGCGCCGCCGGGGTGTGCGCCGCGACGAACTGGTGGTCTGGCATGCAACACAGCAGCGCATCCATCACCCGTGCCTGGGCGGGGCTTGGCAGCTCGCCCCGGATGGTCAGCCAGCACATTTCGGCATAGGTCAAGTGCTTGCAGATCTCCTCAATTGGATAGCCACGGATCAGTACTTTGTGCGGCTCGACGAAGCTGACGGCTGTGCGCCAATAATCGCTCCAGTCGCCGGACTCGTAGTACTTGCCGACGTTCCGAAGTTTGCGGTCCTGTTTCTGCGTTGGCATCGCGGGCTTGCTCTCCTTACGATCACTTGTCCTTGATTCCGGCTGCCTGCCGCGCCAGCGCGACGCAGCGCTGGACGTCGTACTGGCGATACATGCTTAAGCGCTGGGCCTCTAGCGACCCCTCGCCGTGCAGGGTAGCCAGGAACCAGTTGCCGGCATACTCGCTGGCCGTCATGTCCATGATCAGCTTTAGCACGCGCAGGCGGTCCTCGGCTGACACGCCGGGCGCGCCGCCGAAGAGCCGATCAATGTGATCATGCAGGTCGGGGTGGTTGTAGTCGCGGCTGGAGGGCGCCGTCACCACGGCGCCGCCCGCGATCTCCTGCACGGCGCGCACCGCGTCGTGGTAACCGCTGGCGAAGTAGTATTTACCCATGTTGGCCAGGAGCGCGTTCGGGCAGGCCAGGCCCGCGTGAAACTCGGCCTCGCGCGCGGCCGCGCGGCTGAAGACGCGGATCGATTCGGCATATTGGATGAGGCCGACGATCTTGGCGCGGATGTGGGACGCGCTGGCGACGCCGTTATACTCGGCGATAAGCTGGGCCATGCCCAGCAGCAGATCTGCGCCCGGGCCTTTGTACGCCAGGCCGGTGAAACGGTGCCAGGTGGCGAAGGTGTTGGCCAGCGCGCCGGCGAACTGCCACTCACCGGCCAGGAAGACGCGCTCCCACGGGACAAAGACCTGGTCGAAGATGATCGTGCCCTCGATGTGGTAGTGGCGGGAGCTGAGCGGGAAATCGAACTGATTCTTAGCCGAGTCGGGCCGGGCGATGACGGTAATGCCTGGGGCATTGGCCGGCACGGCGCAGGCGACCGCGTAGTTGTCATCGCCAGGGCCCATCGCGCGGGTGGGTAAGACGATGAACTCGTTCGCGTATGGCGCAGCGGTGATGTTCGTCTTCGCGCCCGCCAGGACAATGCCGTCCGCCCGCCGCTCGGCGATGTGGACGTAGTAGTCGGGATGCGCCTGCTCGGATGGACGCTTGGACCGGTCGCCCTTAACGTCGGTGATCGCGCCCGCCAGCGCCAGGTCCGCGCCGGCGGCGAGCGCCCGGTAGTCGGCCACACGCGCCGAATAGCTTGTGCCACACTTGTCGTCAACGGCCGCGCAGACGACGTGCAGGGCATTGAGGCAGTCGCTGCCGATGGCCTTGATGAACAGCGGCATCGACAGACCCACCTGGCTGCCATAGTCGATTAGCTCACGCCGCCGCAGCAAGTCCTCAGGTGTGCGCGGGAGTTGATAGTACCGGCTCACGGTCTCGCCTGTCGTATCGAGCGAGGCCGTCGTCAGGTCGGTCAAAGCCGGGTCCTGGGCCAACTCGAACTCCAGGGCTGAGTGCCGGGCCGAAACGCCCAGCACTGGGTGGGCCGTCACGTCCTCAACGCGTTGGCCCAAAATGTAGACGCGGCGATCGTCACGCAAGCTCGACAGATACTCGTCGCCGGATCGCAGAGGCATCGCGAAAGCTTCTCCTTCGCTAGGGCGAAACGAACAGGTCCGCCCGAGACACTACCGGGCCAATCAGGTCGCGGAAGCGATCCAGGCCAACCCGCTGCCGTTCGGCGGTGGCAGTGGCGACACACTCGGGCACGATTGCGGCCCGGATGCCCCGGAAGATGGCGCCCTGGCCCGTCGCGTGTACGCAGCAGTCGGTCTGGGCGCCGGCCAAATACACTTGGTCCACGTCCAGATCGCGCAGCACGTTTTCCAGGCGCGTCTGGTGGAAGCCGTCGTAGACTTTCTTTTCGACCACCGGTTCATCGGGAAGAGCAGCCAGCTCGGGGACGATCTGCGCCTCCCACGTGCCGCGCAGCGCATGCGGCGGGACGGCGCGAAAGATGACATCAGTACTGTCGTGGGCACAGGCCACATACACCACGGGGATACTGGCCTGGCGCGCCGCGCCGAGCAGCGCGCGCGTGTTGTCTACCAGCGCAAGCACTTGGTCGGCCGGCACCAGCAACTGCTCGGGCCGCCCGCGCAGGAACTCGTTGAGCATGTCCACGACAACGACGGCCGACGCCACGTCAGGCCCGCTGGGCGGCCTGTTCGGCCAGGGCGGCCAACACCTTG
>JADLEU010000200.1 GCA_020845955.1 Anaerolineales bacterium | reverse complement strand
CCGCCCGCCAACGCCGCGGTGCCGCCCAACGCCGCGCTCCACTTCAGGAAGCTGCGCCGGGTCAAGGCGGTTTCGGTGAGGGCCGTGGTGAGGATGTTCTTCGCGCTCATGTGTGTTTACTCCTCGTTAGTTCTGCCGGCAAATGGCAGCCCGCCGCCGGCCAGCCGCAATTGGCCCAATGCAGATCGATGATGCTCCATGAATACAGCCTCCTTGCCTGGCTGAGGTCTCAGGCAGGCCGCATCCACGGCCTGCCGGTTACAGGTCAGCGATCAACACCGCAGGAACGGCACACCAGCCCGGCAACAACTGAGCCTCGCCGGCGCGCAGGTTCCACCTTGGCATGAGTATGCGTTATTGGGCCGTCCCTGTCAGTCAGGAAGGACGCGGTATTCGATCCGCAAAAGGCGAGACAGGCGTGTGGGGGAGATTACGGACAGGCGTCAGCCCAGCAGGCGATAACGCAGGGCGTATTCGACCAATTGCGAGCGGTGCTCGAGGCCGAGCTTTTGCACCAGTCGTTCGCGATAGGTCTCGACCGTGCGGGGGGAGAGAAACAATTGCTCGCCGATCTCGCGGCTGGTGAAGCCGCGCGCGGTCAGTTCCAGCACCTGGCGTTCGCGCTCCGAGAGCGCCTCGGGACCAGGTTGGCCGGAGTTGGCCGTCCCCTGGTGGCCGCGCACCATGGTCTGCCAGCCCTCGGGGTGCAGAAAAGCCTTGTTCTCGGCGGCCAGGCGGATGGCCGTGACCACGTCCTCGTCGGCAGCGGCCTTGCGCACGTAGCCCAGGCCGCCGGCTTCCACAAAGGGCAGCAGGTGGGTATCCTCGGCGTGCATGGTCAAGGCCAGGACGCGCGCCTCGGCCCAGGCAGCCCGGATGCGGCGGGTGGCCTCGACGCCGTCACAGTCCGGCAGGGTCAGATCCATGACGACCACGTCGGGCCTCAGCGCCAGGGCTTGCGCCACGCCGGCCGCGCCGCAGTCGGCCTCGCCCACCACTTGCAGATCGGCCTGCTGCTCCACGAGCAGGCGCAGCCCGCTGCGCACGACGGTATGGTCGTCCACCAGCAAGACACGCACCGGCTTCCTCATGACACCGCCGCCTTTCCCACCGGCAGGCTCAAGCTGATCTCGGTGCCGCCGCCGGCCAGAGACCGGGCCTGAAACCGGCCGCCCGCCAGGGCCACGCGCTCGCGCATGCCTTCGAGCCCCAGCCCACCGTTCTCGCCGTTTGACGTCAGGCCGCGCCCATCGTCGCGCACGGTCAACTGCACCTGTTCGGGCGCCTGCGCCAGGCAGACGTCGACCTGCTGGGCGCCGGCATGGCGCACCACGTTGGTCAGGCTTTCCTGCACGGCGCGGTAGAGCACGATCTCGATCTCTGGCGCCAGGCGCTCCTGCGTCTCAGCCGCATCCAGGTGAATGCGCAGATGGCTCTGCTCGGCCACGGCCTGCGCGTAAGCGCGGATGGCCGGCACCAGGCCCAGGTCGTCCAGCGCCGCCGGGCGCAGGTCCTGAGAGAGCCGCCGGACGTTCTCCAGGGTCTGCCGGGTGAGGTAGCGCAGGCCGTTGACCCGGTCCCCAATGACCTCGGGATCGCTCTCGCCCTGCAGGGCCTTAAGGCGCAGCAGGATCGACGTCAGCGCCTGGCCGGTTTCGTCGTGCAGCTCGCGCGCCAGCCGCTTGCGTTCGGCCTCGCGGGCGGTGATAGCGCTCTGAAAGAGCTGCTGCAGGCGCTCGTTCTTTGTGCGCAGTTCGTCCAGCAGGCGGGCGTTCTCCTGGTTAAGGGTCTCGAGCTCGGCGTGCTGGCGCAGCAGGGCCTGGCGCGACAGCCGCAGGCGGGCGACCATGCGGTTGAAGGCCAGCCCGGCCTGGCCCACCTCGTCGACGCCCCAGATAGGCACGGTGACGCGCACATCGCCTTGCTCGACGGCCCGCATGGCCGCCACCAAACGGCGCAGCGGCTCGACCAGCAGACGGGTCAGGGCCAGGGCCGCCACCAGGCCCAGGCCGGCGCCGGCCAGGAAGACCAACACGGCCTCGCGCGATACTTGGGCTAGGATGCTGGCCGGGAGCGAGCTGACGCCGTGCTGCCAATAGACGGTCAGAAGCCGCTCGCGCAGGAAGAGGAAGCTGCCCAGGCCCGCCAGCAGCATCGGCAGCACCACCAGGCCAAGGACCTTGACTGCCACCGGCACGGCCCTCATCCAGTACCACGCGGAGGCCCACACGGCCCGCGAGCGCACTCTCAGCGATTGCACGGCAATCCCCCGGCCAACTCAGCATTTCCGATTGGCATAGTCGTATTGTGCCTACCCGGCCGCGGGGCGGCAAGTGACATATGATTACGAACAGGCAGACAGAATTCCTGAATCGCCTGAAGACTCAACGCCCCTGTCCAGCAACTGCCCGTGTGAAAGCGTGATGTGAAGCCGTGATTTGCGGTATAAGTGAGGCGGGGTCCGCCGTTTTCCAGGAGGCCGCGCATGCCGAAGCTCTTACAGTTGATCCCCGAATACCACGCCCGCGTGTGGGGCGGGCGGCGTTTGCCGCCCGGCGGCGCCAGCCGGACCGAGGCCGGCAGCCAGCCGATCGGCGAGGCCTGGCTGGTTTACGAGAGCAACCGCGTGGCAGCCGGAGAGTGGGCCGGCCGCACCCTGGCCGAACTCAGCGCGGCGCTCGGCGCCGAGTTGCTCGGCGAGGCCGCGCTGCGGCGCACCGGTACGCGCTTCCCGCTGCTCATCAAGCTGCTCGACTGCGCGGACTGGCTCTCGATCCAGGTGCATCCCAACGACGAGCAGGCCATTCGCCGGCATGGGCCCGGCTCGTTCGGCAAGACCGAGGCCTGGCACATCCTGGCGGCCGACCCGGGCGCGCGGCTCATTGCCGGCGTTCGGCCCGGCGCCACGCCCGGCGAGCTGGCTAGCGCCATCCGGACGGGCGCCATCCTGGATTGGGTGCAGTACCACAGCGTGCGCGCCGGTGACACGCTGTATGTGCCGGCGGGGACCGTCCACGCGCTGGGTCCGGGCTTGTTCCTGTATGAAATCCAGCAGACTTCGGACTTGACCTACCGCGTATTCGACTGGAACCGCCCGGCCAGCGCTGGCCGGGCGCTGCACATCGAGGAGTCGGTCATGGCCGCCAACGCGGCACTGGCCGGGGAACGGCGGCCCGCGCCGCGGCTGGGACCGAACGACACACAGCGCCTAGTGGCGTGCGACTACTTCACGCTAGACCTGGTCGCCGGCGCGGGCGAGCCCAGCCAGGCCGGAACGCGCGGCGAGGGCTGCCACGCGCTGACGGTAATCGACGGGCGGGTCGAGGTCGCCTGCGGCGACGAATGCCTGGCCCTGCAGCCGTTCGAGACAGTCCTCATCCCGGCCGCGGCCGGCGCCTATCAACTACGGCCGCTCGGGTCGTTCCGGCTGCTGCGCGGCAGCCCAGCGCCGTAGGCCGCTTTGGCCGATAACGCCATCCCCTGTTCGTTCCCCGCGGGGGAGGGGTCTGCGAAAACAGCGAGCGGGGCGCGGCCTAGGCCGGCGGCAGCGCGGCCAGCACGAAGCTGGTCAGGTCGTCGCGCAGTTTGGCCAGCGAGGGCCGGTGGATATACATCATGTGCCCGGCCTCGTAGTAGTGCAGGCTGAGGTTAGCCTGCAGGCTGGGGTCGATGCCCAGGTGGTTGAAGGTGTATTCGGTCGCGAAGTGCGGCGTGGCCAGGTCGAAGTAGCCGTTGGCCACCAGCACGCGCAGGTGCGGGTTGATGGTCATGGCCTTGCGTAGGGTCTCGGCCACGTTGATGTACTGGTTGTCGTGGTCGGCGCGCCAGGGCCAGACCTTTTCGTTGAGCACCTCGTAGGGCAGGTCGCTCTCGAACTTCAGCTCCCCGCGCACGTAGTCGTTGAAGACTGCCGTATAGGGACCGAGCACGTTGGTCAAGCTCGGGTCGTACTCGTGGAATTCGCCGGCCGCGTCGCGGTCGATGCCCGTAAAGCGGCTGTCGAGCCGCCCTACCGTGCGGCCCTGGCCGCGCAGCAGCTCTTTGACGAATCGGTGGATGTTGATGCGTAAGTCGGTGCGCTCGACGTAGTCGAGCGAGAGGCCCGTCAGCCGCGCGAGTTGGCGCGCCACGCGCGCGCGCTCGCGGCCCCGCAGCTTATCGCCCTTGAGCAGCGCCTGGGCATAGTCGCCTAACGCGAAGGCCTCGGATTGGCGCACCGCCTTGCGCAGGTCTGTCTGCAGCTCGGCCGGCAGGCGCTGGTGATACCAGGCCGTGGCCGTGTAGCTGGGCAGGAAGAGCAGGTAGGGCAGGTCGTTGCCGGCGTCGAAGCGGGCGGTCTGGAAGCTCAAGATGACCGAGACGAGCATGATGCCGTTCAGGTACATGCCGTGTCGCTCCTGCAGGTAGCCTGACAGGCCAGCGGCGCGCGTAGTGCCGTAGCTCTCGCCGATCAGGAACTTGGGCGAGGTCCAGCGCTGGTAGCGCGAGGCGTACAACCGGATGAAGTCGCCGACCGACTCGATGTCCTTCTTGAAACCGTGATACTCCCTGGCCTTCTCGCCGGGCACGGGCCGGCTGAAGCCGGTGCTGACGGGGTCGATAAAGACCAGGTCGGTCTGGTCGAGCAGAGAAAACTCGTTGTCGACCAGGCGGAAGGGCGGCGGCGGCAGGTTGCCGATCTCATCCATCCACACCCGGCGCGGGCCGAGCAGGCCCAGGTGCAGCCAGACCGACGACGAGCCCGGCCCGCCGTTGAACGAGAACGTCAGCGGCCGGCGGGACTTGTCTTCGACATCGTCGCGGGTGTAGGCGATGAAGAAGATGGTGGCTTTTGGCTTCTCACCTTCGGCCTCGCCGTCCTTCTCACCTTTCTTCTCGGTTTCTTCTTTTAGGACCAGCGTGCCGGCGGTGACGGTGTAGCGGATGGCCTGGCCGCTGATGGTGGCGCTGTGCTGGGTGATGGCGAGGACATCCTTGGGCTCGGGGCGGCGCTCGGCCGCGGGGGCGGTTTCGGACTGGTCGCCGTTCGACGAAGCGGGCATGGCGGCTCCTCGGGAATCGGTGGCGGCTCGATTTTAGCATGAGTTGAGGCGCTGGAGGCTTGACGCGGGCGGCCGCGCGTCAGCGCTGGCGGCCTGAACCCGCTTGCGCTCACCCCGCCAGCGCCGCCAACGCGTCCCGCGGTCGGGCCATGTCGGGCGCGGCACCAAGCGCCTCAAACACCGCGAGCGCTTGCGCGAAGTGCTGGCGCGCGGCCGCGGAGTCGCCGCGCGCGGCGGCCAACTGGCCCAACTCAAAGTATGTCCGCCCGGCTTGCCAGCGCGTGCCCAGCTCGGCGAAGATCGCGAGTGCCTGCCTCAGGCGCGCCTGCGCCGCGGCCTGCTCGCCTTCCAGGCGGTGGGCCACGCCCCACGCCCGGTGGGCGATCCCGAGGTAAAGTTGGTGGCCATCGCGCTCGGCCAGCGCCTCCAGGCGGGGCGCATACTGCCGCACGCCGGCCGCATCCTGGCGTTGGGCGGCCGTGTCGGCCAGGAGCATATACACGTCGTGCTCGTGCGCCATAGTGCCCCGCCTCACCGGCTGCCCGGGCTTGGCCAGCGAGGCCTCCAGGTTGCGCGTGACCAGGGCGAACTCGCCCTGTGCCTTCAGCGGCAGAGATCGTCAGTAGAACTGGTTGCGCTGCCATTGCTCGGGCGGGCCGGACATGCCCACCATGTAGTCGTAGGCCTCCTGGCTGTAAGCTGTTGCTTCCTGAGGCCGGCCACGCAACGCGTGGACTGCCGCGCTGAGCGCGACGAAGAATCAGGTTTCCCCCACGCGCTCGCGAGCATAACGCCGCTCTAGCGCGCGCCACTGATCCTCAAGTTTCAGCACCTCGTCCCACGT
>JADLEU010000199.1 GCA_020845955.1 Anaerolineales bacterium | reverse complement strand
TCTGCACACGCTGCATCGTGCGCACGCCGGTGGGCTACCGCTGCCGCGAGTGTGTCCGCAGCCAGCAGCAGCTATTTGAGACGGCTGTCTGGCACGATTACGCCGTCGCCACAATCCTGGCAGCGATTTTGGGCGGGTTGGCCGGCGCGCTGTTGCTCAACCTGGGCTGGTTCGTCCTGTTTCTCGCACCGGTGGCCGGCGGCTTGATTGCCGAAATCGTGCGCGCGGCCGTGCGCCGCCGCCGTGGGCGCTATCTCTTTGTTGCTGCCGCCGCGGCTTATGTGGTCGGCTGCCTGCCGCTGTTTGCGCCCAGCCTGCTGGTCTTGCTCGCGGGCCTGCTGGGCAGCGACTTGGGCCGAGCCGGGCTGGCGGGCCTGATCGGCCTGTTGTGGCCGGCGGTCTACGTGGTCATGGCCGCCGGCACGTTCTACGCGCGCCTGCGGGGGATCGCGATCCGCTAGCACCCACTCAAGCCCTATGCTGGCCGAATTGCGCATCACCGACTTCGCCATCATCGACAGCCTGCACCTGGCCCTGGCGCCCGGCCTGGTTGTCTTCACGGGCGAGACCGGCGCCGGAAAATCCATCCTCATCGACGCGGTCGAGCTGCTGCTGGGCAGCCGCGCGGATCCGCTCTTCGTCCGCGCGGGCGCTGAGGTCGCCCGGGTCGAAGGCGTATTCACGCTCGAGCCGGGCCTGCGCGCGACCATCGGCGCGCTGTTGGCCCGCGAGGAATTGCTCGACGAAGATGATCCGGCTGAGCTAACCCTGGCGCGCGAGGTCCGGCGCGAAGGCCGCAGCGCCGCCCGCATCAACGGGCGCCTGGTCGGCCTGGGGCTGCTCAAGGAAGTCGGGCAGTGGCTGGTCGACGTGCACGGCCAAAGTGAGCACCTCTCGCTGCTGCGCACCCGCGAGCACGTCTTCCTGCTGGACCGCTTTGGCGAGCTCGAGAGCCAGCGCGAGGCCTACGCCCAGGTCGTGCGCGAGTTGAACGCCGTTCGGCGCGAGCTGGGCGCGCTACGCCGCAGCGAGCATGAGCGTGAGCGCCGGCTGGACATGCTTGACTTTCAGGTCAAGGAGATTGCCGCGGCCAAGCTCAAGCCGGGCGAAGACAGAACCCTGCTCGCGGAACGCACCCGCTTGGCCAACGCCGAGAAACTGGCTGCCCTGGCTGAGGAGGCAACGCGGGCGCTGTCCACGGGATCCGACGAGATGCCCAGCGCGGCCGATCTGTTGGGCGAGGCCGGGCGCGCACTCAACAACCTGGCTAAGATCGACCCCACGTTGGGCGAACAGCGCGCCCTGGCGCAATCGCTGAGCGAGCAGTTCCGAGAGCTGGCCCGCGACCTCCAGGACTATCGGGAGCGGATTGAGTTCAATCCGAAGCGCCTCGACGCGGTCGAAGAGCGCCTGGAGCTGATCAAGACTCTGCAGCGCAAGTACGGCGCCAGCATCGAAGAGGTCGTGGCCTACGGCGCCCAGGCCCAGGCCGAGCTCGACACCCTGGCGCACTCCAGCGAACGCCTGGCTGAGCTCGAAGGCAGGGAGGAGAAACAGCTTCGCCGGATCGGGCAGCTGGGGGCTGGCCTGTCGGACGCGCGCCGGGCCGCGGGCGAACGCCTGGCCCGTGCCATCGAAACCGAGCTGGCCGACCTGCGCATGGAGCGCGCTCGGTTTGGCGTGGACCAGCAGCTTCAGCCCGACGATGCCGGCGCCTACGTCAACGGACAGCGCGTGGCCTTTGACAGCAGCGGCGTCGACCGCGTGGAGTTCCTGGTAGCGCCCAACCTGGGGGAAGGCCTCAAACCGCTGGCGAAAATCGCATCAGGCGGTGAGACATCGCGCCTGATGTTGGCGCTCAAGGGCGTGCTGGCCCGCGCCGACAGCACGCCTACCCTGATCTTCGATGAGATCGACCAGGGGATTGGCGGGCGCGTCGGCGCCATCGTCGGCCAAAAACTGTGGTCGCTGGGCGCGGCGCATCAGGTGTTCTGCATTACCCATCTGCCGCAGCTGGCCGGCTTTGGCGATCAGCACTACAAGGTCGAAAAGCTGATCGCCGGCGACCGCACGGTCACCCAGGTGCGCCCGCTCGGCGCCAGTGAGCGCATCTATGAGCTGGCGCAGATGCTGGGCGGCACCGGCGACAGGGTCATGGACAGCGCGCAGGAGATCCTGGCCTACGTTGAGCAGGTCAAGACAGCCTCCGGCGCCCGGCAGCGGCGCTAAGCAACCATGCCTGGTCTGGCGCTGCCCGCCTGGGCGCGGCCCGCGCACCCGATCGTGCGCTACGAGCGGCGCCATTGGCAGAACTCCCGCGGCTGGCGGCTGGCGCGCAAGCTGTTGTGGGGCGGGTCCCTGACCTTTGTGCTGGCGCCGGCCGCCTGTGCCCTGGCCTTCAGCCTGGGCGCGCGGTTCACCGGCCCAGCCGAGGTCGTCCTGGCTGCGGGCGGCGCCTTCACGGCGGGCCTGGTGCTCACGGCGACGCTGGCCTTCTGGCTCAACAACCTCAGCGCCAGCCTGCTCGCCGCGACCCTGGTAGCGCGTGAGCGCGAGCGCCAGACCTGGTCCCTCTTGCGCCTGACGGGCCTCACGACGCTCGACATCCTGGGTGGCAAGCTGGCCGCGGTGGGCTACACGCTGGCCCGCCCGCTCAAATTCATCCTCGCTTTGCGCGTGCTGGCGCTTCTCAGCGGACTGCTCACCGTCGCGCTGGCTCTCGCCGCCAGCGGCCTCACACTTTCCCAGGTGTCGGAATACCTGGCGGACGCCCTGCGTGAGATCCCTTTTTCGTTCGCGGAGCTGCGCTGGCAGCTCGGCTTCGCGCTGGCGGCCGGGCTGGTGGGCGTCGCGAGCTGGCTGGCCGAACCGCTGCTGGGCGCGGTCTATAATGCTGCCGTCGGGCTGATGGCCTCCTGCCTGGCCCGATCGCGCGGCAACGCGGTCGTCATCGTCGTAGCCGCTCACTTTTGTCTCGGCCTGGGGTTATACGCCCCCCTGCAACAGGGGGCGGTCCTGGCCCTGGCGCCGCTCGTGCAAATCCCCGCGGTGGCGAACAGCCCCGCTCTGCTGGCGTTGACGGCCGGGCCGCAAGTGGCGCTTTCGATCGGACTGCGCCTGGCAGTCGCCATCGGCTGCCTGCTGTTCAGCTTGCGCCGCGCCGAAACCCTGGGGGATTGAGAGGCGAAGCCCATGCAAGCCTCCAAGCGTGCCTTGGCCTATATCTACAATACGCGCTGGACGAGGTTCTTGCACGCTCGCACACGCGCCCATATCAGGGGTCTTCGGCCCTGGCAGCCTCTGGCGGCCTGGCTCAGCCTGATTCTACTGTTTGCGCCTGCCTGCCAGAATTGGCCGCCCACTGCCGCCACGCCAGCCAGACCCACGCTGGGCGCCCCTTCAACCGTGCCGCTCGAACAGCCGGTCAGCGCCGGGGCGGTGGCCGTCGACAGCGCCGGCCGCTACCTGGCCGCTGCAAACCCAGATTCCGATTCGGTGACCCTGGTGTCCTTAGACACCCTGGCCGTGCGCGCGGAAATCGCAGTCGGCGATGACCCTCGCACCGTGGCCTTCACCCCCGATGGCGCGCGCCTGTTGGCTGCCAATCACGGCGCCGGCACTTTGACCGTCATCGAGGTGGCCCTGGCCAGCGTGACGGGCGAGGTAGTCGTAGGTCCCCTGCCTTATGGCGTCGTGGCCGGCGCCGCGAACGCCTACATCAGCCTCGCCGCTCCACCGCGCGTGGCCCGGCTTGACCTCACCACCTGGCAGGTCACGGCCCAGGTGCCGCTGCCTTCTTTTCCCGCCGGCCTCGCGCTCGCGGCCGGCGAAGAACGCCTCTACATCACCCACCTGTACTCGGGCGCGGTCAGCGTGCTCGACCCGCTCAGCCTGGCCGTCCAATCCATCCCGGCGCCCACGCCGGAGGCCAACCTGGCGCAGTTCATCGCCCTCAGCCCCGACGGCGCCCGCGCCTATGCGCCGCAGACCGATGCCCGATCAGAACGCCTCGACCTGGCGTACCACACCACTGTCCGGCCGATGGTCAGCGTGCTCGACCTGGCAGCGGGCACGGCCGATCCTGATCAGCGCCTTGATCTGGCAACCCTGGATCGGCCCGTGAACCTGCCTTTTGCCGCGGCCGTGAGCCCCGACGGCGCCCGCCTGTACATTGCCAACGCCGGCAGCAACGACGTGACCGTGCTGGGCTTGGCCGCCGGCCAGACCCTGGCGCACCTGGAGACGGGCCGCCACCCACGCGGCCTGGCGCTGGCGCCCGATGGCCGGCGCCTGTTTGTCAACAACGTCCTGGATGGCACTCTCGACGTTTTCGACACCACCACCTTCACGCGCCAGCAGACCGTGACCCTGACAGCGCTGCTGCTGCCCGAGCCGGTGCTGACCGGAAAACGCTTGTTCAACAGCGCCCTGGCGCCCATGTCACGTGACAACTGGATTTCGTGCGCCACCTGTCACCTAGACGGGGGCGCCGACGGCCGCACCTGGGCGGGGTTCCCCGACGGCCCGCGCAACACCCCAGCGCTCTTCGGCGCGGCCGCCACGCTGCCCCTGCACTGGAACGGCAACCTGGACGAGTTGCACGACACCGAGCACACCATCCGCGACATCCAGGGCGGCGTAGGGCTCATTCTCGGAGAGCCGTACCCTGCCCTCGGCTCAGCCAACGCCGGGCGCTCGGCCGCGATGGACGCCCTGGCCGCCTACGCGGCGACATTGGCGCCGCCGCCGTCGCCCTACGCCGCTGGCCTCGACGCCCAGACGCTGCTGCGCGGCGAGCGCGCCTTTCGCCGATGGGGCTGTGCGGTCTGCCACCTGACGCCCGCTTTCACTGACCTACAGACCCACAGCAGCGGCATCGGAGACCCGGCCCAGGAGCGCCGCCAATCCGCGCCTCTGCCGCGCTTCGACACACCCTCTCTGCTCGGCGTCTGGGCTACCGCCCCCTACTTTCACGACGGCTCAGCCGCGACGCTGCGAGACACCTTTTTCAACACGGGCTTTCACAACATGGGTCCCGCCATGAACGCGCAAGAGGTGGAGGACCTGGTGGCCTACATGCGGGCGCTGCCCCCTCAGCGGCCCGACTGAACGAATGCTGCCGCTCGATCGCCAGAACGCCTATCGCCAACGCTACCAGCGCCGCAAGCCCGGCTGGCAGCCCAGCGG
>JADLEU010000198.1 GCA_020845955.1 Anaerolineales bacterium | reverse complement strand
TGTCGGCCAGGGCATAACCATCGGCCAGCACCTGGGCGGCGAAGGCCTCGTTCAGCTCCACCAGGTCTACCTCTGCCAGGCTCCAGCCGATCTTGTCCAGCAGCTTGGGGATGGCATGCGCCGGCGCGATGAAGATAGCCCTGGGGTCGACGGCCGCGTAGGTGTAGCCCACGATGCGCGCCAGCGGCGCGCGGCCCAAGGCCTCGGCCTTGGCGCGGCTGGCCAGCACCAGGGCGGCCGCGCCGTCGTTGAGGCCGGGCGCATTGCCGGCGGTCACCCGGCCATCCTTTTGGAAGGCCGGCTTGAGCTTGGCCAGCGCTTCCAGCGAGGTGTCGCGCCGCGGCCCCTCGTCCACGCTCACCACCGTCTTCGCCTTGCCGGTTTCCACTTCGACTGGCACGATTTCAGCGGCGAATTTGCCCGCATCCGCGGCCGCCACGGCCTTTTGGTGGCTCTCCAGCGCCAGCCGGTCCATGGCTTCGCGCGTCACCTCGTATTCCGCGGCAATCCATTCGGCCGCGTCGCCCATCATCCAGCCTTCGATGGCGCACCACAGGGCGTCGTGGACCACGCTGTCGAGCACGCTCTGATGTCCGAAGCGCAGGCCTTGCCGGGCCTTCGGCAGCAGGTAGGGCGCGCTGCTCATGCTTTCCATGCCGCCGGCCACCAGCAAGTGCGCATCAGCGGCCCGGATGGCCTGGGCGGCGGTCATCACCGCTTTCAGACCCGAGCCGCAGACCTTGTTCACCGAGAACGCGCCCACCTCGGGCGGGAGGCCGGCCAGCAGGCTGGCCTGCCGGGCCGGCGCCTGCCCGCTGCCGGCCGAGACCACCTGGCCGAGGATGACTTCGTCGACCTCGGCCGGGTTGACCTCGGCCCGCTCCAGCGCGGCCCGGACGGCCACGGCGCCCAGGCGCGGCGCCGGCATCGAGGCCAGCCCGCCCATAAACTTGCCGATCGGAGTGCGCGCGCCGGATAGGATGAGGGCGTCATTCGGCCGCTTCCCATTCTTGGTCATCTAAAACCTCGCGAGAGTGAGCGCGTCAGGCGCCGGCGGGCGCCGGCCAGTGCTGGCAGGCCAACCGGTAGGTCTCTGCCAGGTCTTCGGGGATCACGCGGGTGCCCGCCACGGTCGCCATAAAATTCGTGTCGCCGGCCCAGCGCGGCACCACGTGCATGTGCACGTGGTCGGCAATCCCGGCGCCGGCGGCCGCGCCGATGTTGGCGCCCAGGTTGAAAGCCTGGGGGTGATACATGTTGCGCAGCGCGGCCAGGGTTTCATTGCTCAGGGCCATCAGCTCGGCCAAGGCCGGCGCGTCGAGCTGTTCGAAGCTCGGCACATGCGCGTAGGGCACGATCATCATGTGGCCGTTGTTGTAGGGATAGCGGTTGAGGATCACGTAGACGTGCCGCCCGCGCCGCACGATGAAATTGTCGGCGTCGGCATCCTGAGCCGGCAGGTCGCAGAAGATACAGCCGGCGGGGTTGCCGGAGTCAGTGCCGCGCAGATAAGGCATACGCCATGGGGACCAGAGCTGTTGCATGCTTGCCTCACACCCAGCAGCTGGGCGCAACTGGAGCATTGTAGCAGACAACCCCAGGCGGCGGAATTGGCGTGAACCCCGATCAGACTTACAATTCGGCCTATGGCTACTGATCTACACGCGCCCGATGTCTTGCACGGCCTGGCCGGCCTGCGCTTCGGGCATCCGGTTTACATCTATCAGCAGATCGGGTCGACGAACACCGAGGCCAAGCGGCTGGCCGAGGCCGGCGCGCCCGAGGGCCTGCTGGTGATGGCCGAAACGCAGACGGCCGGCCGCGGCCGGGCCGGGCGCCATTGGCTGACGCCGCCTGGCGGCGCGCTGGCCTTTAGCCTGGTGCTGCGGCCGGCCCTGCCCCCCGCCCAGGCGGCCCGCCTGACGATGCTGGCAGGGCTGGCCGTGTGCGAGGGGATCGAGCTGGCCAGCCCGCTGCGGGTCGAGCTCAAGTGGCCGAACGACATCCTCGTGAACGGCAAGAAGGCCGGTGGCATCCTGGTAGAATCAGGCCTGCAAGGCGACCGGCTGGATTATGCCGTCGTCGGCATCGGCCTGAACGTCAGCCAGGCGCCAGGGGCTGACCAGGTTGAGTTTCCGGCCACCGCGCTCGCGGACGGGGCGGGCCAGCCCATTGATCGGCTGCGCCTGCTGCGGGCCTGCCTCAACCGCCTGCAGGCGCAGTATGCGCGCCTGGCGGATGGCGAGGCGCTGCGCGCTGACTGGACCGCCCGCCTGGCCTGGCTGGGCGAGAAGGTGGTCGTCACCACGGCCGACGGCGCCCTGAGCGGGCAGGCGGAGGGGGTCGATGCGGACGGCGCCTTGCTCATCCGCGGGGAAACTGGCGAAGCGCTGCGGCTGGTCGCCGGCGATGTGCGCCTGCGCCAGGGCTAGACATCAAATGGGGGTTGATCGGGGAGGGCTGCGATGTTTGACAACCTGCGCCAGAAAAGCGCCCAGGAAGCCGAGTTCTTAAGTGATGAGCCGGTCGAGCCGGCGCCGCCCAAGCCCAAGGTCAGGCGCGCGCGCCGCGCCGGCGCGGCCGGCCTGACCCCCGGCCAGCGCTTTATGCTGGCCCTGATCCTGTTCCTCAACGTCACCGTGCTAGGCGTTTTTGCCCTGCTCGTCTTCGAGAAGATTTCGCTCGAGCGGCTGCTGTTCCCGTTCTAGCGGCCACGCGCCGGGCCAGCCAACCCGGCGCGCACCGCTTCCTCTCAGGACTGGTTGTCGTCGTCGACGATTTCGCCCTGGCCGGCGGTCCCGGCCGAAGGCGCGTCGTCCATCACCTGCCAGTCGCCCTGCACCCGCTGCGCCAGGCGCTGGAGATGCTCCTGCACCACGGCGGCCGGCGAGAACTCGAAGAATAGGCGCAGGCCGAACAGCAGCACCGCCACGTCGTCCACTTGGCCGAGCACCGGCACTACGTCCAGCATCACGTCGGTTGGCAAGAGCAGGTACCCCAGCGCGGCCAGCGGGATCAGCTTGGTCACGGGATGCACGCGCGCGTCCAACATCAGGTTGTAGGCCAGCTTGGCCTGTTGGACCAGCTCGCGCAGTAGGCTGCCTTGCGGGATGTAAGGACCAATCCAGTTGCGCCTTTGGTTCATGCCCTCGACCTCTTCTCTAAGACCGGCGTCCAAACGGTTGCTCCCAGGGAATGCTACGCACAACCCTCATCCAGGTTGCGAGCGCGCAGTAGGCAGCGAACCCTCCGCCTCAGACAGGCGCGACCGCGCCCGGCGCTGCTCGCGCAGCGCAAACTCCATCCGCTCCGCCGGCAGCGCGCCGCGCTCCAAGAGGATTTCGCCGAGCAGGCGGGGCCGCCCTGATTGGGCCGCTTGCGCCTGCGCCGCCAGCGCCGCGGCCAGTTGGTCAGGGCTCACGAACTTGAAATCGAGCAAATACCGGCCCAGGCGCGGCACCGGCTGGTCGGCCGGCTCCAGCGGCTCAAAATCCCCATCGTCCTCGTCCGCCGGCTCACCGGCCGGCGCGGCGCTGGCCTCGGCCGGCCGCGCCTGAGCGCGCTGGGCCAGCGCCAGCCACTGGCGCGCCCGAGCGTTACCGGGATTGATGGCCAGCACGCGCTGCAGGCAATCAATGGATTGCGCGGGGTCCTCGGCCAGGGTGGACAGCAGCAGCCAGCCCGCTTCGTGCAGCGGGTTGGCGCGCACCAGCGCCAGCAGGAGCTGCCGGGCCCTGGCGCGGTCCTTGGCGCTGGCCGCGGCCTGGGCCTGCGCGTACAGCGCATCTGGGTCGACAGGCACAGAAGTGGCCACGCTCCAGTTATACCACGTTGTATTCCGCGATCTCTTTGTGCTCGGCGAAGCGGCTCAGGGCCAGCGACGAGACATCCACCGTGCGCGCCTGGCCCTCGGTGATGATCTCGGCCATCAGCAGCCCGCCGATCGGCCCGTGCATGAAGCCGTGGCCGGAGAAGCCGGTGATAACGTAGAAGCCTTCCAGCGGCGTGTGGCCCAGGATGGGGTGGGCGTCAGGGGTGACTTCATACAGCCCTGCCCAGCGTGAGACCACGCCAGCCCGCTCGAGCAGCGGCAGGCGCTGCGCGGCGGCTTCCAGGTGGACCAGCTCCCATTCGAGGTCGACACTCTGGTCGAAGCCGGGGGCCTGGTTGGGGTTGGACATACCGGTCAGCAGGCCTTCACCCTCGCGATGGAAGTACAAGCTCTGGGCGAAATCGATCACAAACGGAAAGTCAGGTGGGATGACGGGCAGAGGCGTCGTGGTCAGCCACTGGCGCCGCAGCGGTACGACCGGCAGGTCCACGCCCGCCATCGCCGCCAGTGGGGCGCTCCAGGGACCCGCGGCATTGACCACGATGGGGGTCGCGATCGAGCCATGCGGCGTCTGCACGCCCGTGATGCGCCCGCCGGCCGTCTCCAGGCCGGTCACGGCCGTGTCGGTCAGGCAAGTCACCCCCAGCCGGCGGGCGGCGTTGACATAGCCCATCACCACGCTATTCGGATCGGCCAGCCCGTCCTGGCTATAGTAGGAGCCGGCCAGCGCGTCTGGAAAGCGGGCCAGCGGCAGCTTCTGGCGCACCTCGTCGCCCGACAGCCATTCGGTCGGCACGCCCAGCGCGTGCTGCCGGGCCAGGTTGCGGCGAAAGACGTCCACTTCCGCCGGCTGCGTCAGCACGAACAGGTAGCCGCACTTGCGCACCAGGGCGGGCTGCCCGGTTTCGGCCTCCAGCTCGTCGAGCATACGCAGGCTGTGGAGCGACAGGCGGATGTTGATGTCGGTCGCGAACTGGTGCCGGATGCCGCCGGCGCAGCGGCCGGTGGCGCCGAGGCCGAAGAAGCTTTCGCGCTCCAGCAGGACCACGCCGCGCACACCCTGGCGAGCCAGGTGGTAGGCGGTGCTGGCGCCCATCACGCCGCCGCCGACGACCACGACCGCGGCCGTGGAAGGGACCTCAGCCATTCAGAACTCAACCTCCTGGCCCAGCCTCAGGCGCCGAGCCGCTTCGAGAGCGCGGCCGGCCGCGGCCACGTCCTGCACGGCCACGCCGACCGACTTGAAGAACGTGATCTCGCCAGGCGCCTGCCGGCCGGGTTTCTGGCCCGCCGCGACTTCGCCCAACTCGGTCCAGTCCTCTGGACGCGTCAGGCCGGCCCGCATCGGGATGACGAGGTCGCCGGCCTCGGCCAGGGCCGCGGCGCGCGCATCGACGAAAATGCGCGCCCGGCCGACAGTGGCAGCGTCGACTTCCTGCATTTGGGTGGTGTAGCTCCCCACCCCGTTCACGTGCGCGCCAGGCGCGAGCCAATCGCCGGCCAAAACCGGCTGGGCCGAGGTCGTCGCGACACAAATGACGTCGGCCCCGCGCACCGCCGCCTCCGCGCTGGCGGCCGGCGCCAGCCGGGCGCGCACTTCGGGCTGAACCTCGACCACGAAATGCTCGACGTGCGCCCGCGTCGGCGCATAGACGCGGATCACCTCCAGGGCGCGCACCGTGTCGATGGCCACGGCCTGGGTCCGGGCCTGCGCCCCGCAACCCAACACCGCCCCCACGCGGGCCTCCGGCCGGGCCAGCAGGTCAGTGGCGGCGCCTGACCCGGCGCCGGTGCGCCAGGCCGTCAGAAACGTCCCGTCGCACAAGGCCAACGGCTCACCCGTGGCCGCGTCGAGCACGACCACCAGTCCGTTGATGATCGGCTTGCCGAGGCTGGGGTTGCGGGGGAAGACCGAGACGATCTTGGCGCCCAAGCCACTGCTAGGCACATAGGCAGGCATGAACAGGGCCAGGCCCTCGGCCGGCGGCACCGGCAGGGCCACGCGCAAGGGCACCGCGGCCCGGCCGCTGGAGAGCTCGGCAAAGGCCGCCCGCATGGCCGCCACGGCTTCGCGCATGGGCAAGGCGGCGCGGAGGTCGGCGGCCGAGAGCAGCGTCAGGCGCATGGCGAGCCGTCAGGACACGCCCAGGTAGGCTTTCTGGACCGACTCGTTTTCGCGCAGGTTGGCGGCGGTGTCGTGGAGGATGACCTCGCCGGTCTGGATGACATAGCCGCGGTCGGCCACCTGCAGCGCCATGCGGGCATTCTGCTCAACGAGCAGGATCGTCGTGCCAGCCCCATGCAACTGGCGGATGGTGTCGAAAATGCTGTCGACTAACACGGGCGCCAGGCCCATAGACGGCTCGTCTAGCAACAGCACTTTGGGCTGGGCCATCAGCGCGCGGCCCATGGCCAGCATCTGCTGCTCGCCGCCCGAGAGAGTGCCGGCCAACTGGCGCCGGCGTTCCTTGAGCCGCGGGAAGAGGGCGTAGACTCTCTCCATGTGGGCGGCGACCTCGCCGCGCTGGCGGGTGAAGGCGCCCATCTCCAGGTTTTCGGTCACGGTCAGGCGGCCGAACACGCGCCGGCCCTCGGGCACCTGCACGACGCCCTTGGCCACCACTTCGTGCGGCTTGAGCAGCCGCAGGTCTTCGCTATACAGGCGGATGTCGCCCTGGCGCGGTCGCAGCAGGCCACTGATGGTGTTGAGCGTGGTGCTCTTGCCGGCGCCGTTGCCGCCGATCAGCGTCACAATCTCGCCCAGTTCCACGCGCAGCGAAATGCCCCGGAGGGCATGGATGTGCCCGTAGTAGGTATGAACGTCGTTGAGCTCGAGAATGGCCATGCCGTAGCTCCGGCCTAACCGGCCGCGGCCGGCGCGTCCAGCACACCGTGCTGCTGCGCGGCGCCGCCGCGGCCCAAATAGGCCTCGATCACCCGCGGATTGGTCTGGATTTCGCGCGGCGCGCCTTCGGCGATCTTCTCGCCGTAGTCCAGCACCGTGATGTGCTCGGAGATCCCCATGACGACGCGCATGTGGTGCTCGATCAGCAGGATGGTGATGCCGAGCTCGTCGCGCAGGCGGCGGATGAAGTGCATCATATCCTCGGCCTCGCGGGGGTTCATGCCGGCGGTCGGCTCGTCGAGCAGGAGCAGCTTGGGGCGGCTGGCCAGGGCGCGCGCCACTTCGAGCCGGCGCTGCAGGCCATAGGGCAGGTTCTTGGCGATGAGGTCGCCCTTGCCGGCCAGGCCGACGAACTGAAGCAGGCGCCGGGCCTCGGCGGTAGCCTGGGCTTCTTCGGCGCGGGCGGCAGGCGTGCGGAAGATGGCGCCAAGCACGCCAGTGCGCAAGTGGGGGTGCAGGCCGACCATGGCGTTTTCGATGGCGGTCATGTTGGCGAACAGGCGGATGTTCTGGTAGGTGCGGGCGATGCCCAGGCGCGTGATCTTGTCAGTGGGGAGGCCCACCAGGGGCTGGCCGTCGAGCAGGATCTCGCCTTCTTCGGGCTGGTAGAAACCGGTGATGCAGTTGAAGAAGGTGGTCTTGCCGGCGCCGTTAGGACCGATGACGCTGTAGATGGTCTTGGGCTCGATGTCGAGGTCGAGGTCGCGCACGGCGGTCAGACCGCCAAAACGCTTGACGACTTTGCGGGCAACCAGCAGGGCCATGGCTGTTCCTCCCCGGCCGCCTCAGGTAGCGGTGCGCTCCAACTGGATGGCGGGCTCGGCTGGCTGGGCCAGCGCGGACTCCTCGGTCACATTCTCGTCTTCGTGCATCTCGCGGCGCGCGGCCTCGGAAGGCAGGAGTCCTTCGGGCCGATAGAGCATCATGACGACCAGGACGACGCCGTAGACCAGCAAGCGGAACTCGGCAAACTCGCGCAGCAGCTCGGGCAGCCCGACCAGCGCCAGGGCGCCGACGATTACGCCCGGGATGCTGCCCATGCCGCCGACAATGATCAGGGCCAGCACATTGATCGACACCAAGAGGTGGAAGCTCTGCGGGTAGGCCGCGCCGATCTTGGCGGCAAAGATGGCGCCGCTCAGGCCGGCAAAGGCCGCGCCGGTGGCGAAGGCCAACAGCTTGGTCGACACCAGGTTGATGCCGATGGCCTGGGCCACATCCTCATCCTCGCGCATGGCCATCCAGGCCCGCCCCAGGCGCGAGTCGCGCAGGCGGATGGCGATAAAGCCGGTCAGCAGGCAGCCGGCCAGCAGCAGGTAGTACAGCTTCGTGACGTCATCGAAGACGAAACTGCCGATGGTCGGCTTGGCGATGAGTTGGACGCCCTGCGGGCCGCCCGTGTAGGGGTCGAGCGCATTCGACAAGGCCAGATAGCGGATCATCTCGCCAAAGCCGAGCGTGATGATGGCCAGGTAGTCGCCGCGCACCTTGAGCACCGGGATGCCGAGCACCACGCCCGACAGGATCGTCACCGCCAGCACAATCGGCAAGGCCGCCCACCAACTGAGGTTGAAGAAGCCCAACTCGGGCGAGGTGAGCAGGCCCATCATGTAGGCCCCAATGGCGTAGAAGCCCACGTAGCCCAGGTCGAGCAGGCCGGCGAAGCCGACCACGATGTTGAGCCCCAGCCCCATGAGCACATACAGGCCCACCTGGTCGAGCACTTCGCTCATGTAAGTGCCGAGCACGGGCGGCAGCAGCGCCAGGATGGCCAGGCTGATCGCCAGGCTCAGCAGCGTTTGGCGCGGCGACCGGCGGCCGGCGGCCGGCTGGAGCTTGGGCAGGCCGCGCTGGCGAAGAACGCCGATGAGAACGACCACGGCGGCGACGACCAGGGCGCCGGCCACGGAGAGGCCGCGGCCGGCAAACATCCAGCGCAGCGCCTGCCCGATTACGCCCCAGGCGGACGTGATCAGGCGCAGCAGGTCGGCCAGCACGCCCACGAGCACAACCGCGCCCAGGGCGGCCAGGATGGCGCTGCGCACAGCCGGGGTCAACAGCAGCAACGCCCCGGTGGCGGCGCCCAGCAGGCCGCCAGCCACGATCCAGATGGCCAGGGCCACGGGCGCGGCTTGTCCAAAGGTCAGCAGCGCTAACAACGTCGGCGACGCGTTGATCAGGATCGTGCGCAAGTCTGGCCAGGCCGCCATCAGCAGCGCCAGGCCTCCAATGACTAGCCCGACGGCAGCGCCAGCCACCGCCCCGGCCAATAGCGCGGTTGAGCGGGTCTGGGTCCCGGCGCGGCGGGCCGCGGCATAGGCGCTCAACAGCACGGCCAGGCCCAGGAAGGTTTGACCCATCGAGATCACGCCGCCGATGATGGCGCGTTGATTGAAGACTTCCACCATGCCGATCAGGGCCAGCAGCGCCGCCACGGCGCCGCCGATCAGACCGAGCTTGAGGGCCATCTGCCAGACCGGTGCTGAATACGATCTCATCGTCTTATCCTTCCGGCCGCGCGCGAGGGCTGATCAGGCTTTCTTGGTCGCCAAACGTTCGCCCAAAATGCCGCTGGGCCTAAAGATCAGGAACAAGACCAGCATTGCGAAGGCAATCACGTCCTTGAGTTGGTATGGGGCGGGGATCCCCAATCCGTCGAGGAACAGGCTCGGGCCGACCGATTCAAACACGCCCAGGAACAACCCGCCGACCATGGCGCCGGGCACGTTGCCGATCCCGCCCAGCACGGCTGCCGTGAAGGCCTTGATGCCCGGCACAAAGCCCATGTAGAACTGCACCTGTCCGAAAATCAGCACGTACAAGATGCCGGCCGCCCCGGCCAGCGCGCCGCCCACCGCGAAGGTCGTGGCGATGATGCGGTCCACATCGATCCCCATCAGGGCCGCGGCGTCCTTGTCTTCCGAGACCGCGCGCATCGCCTTGCCGGTCTTGCTCAGCATCACAAAGACATACAGGACGGCCATCAGTGCGATGGCGGCCACAATCACAACGGCCTGGGTGCGCAAAACGCGGACCCCGGCCAAGAACCATTCGCCCTTGAATATTGCCAGTTCGGGGTAGCGCTCGACACCCGAGCCATACAAGCCGCGAAACACGTATTGGAGCGCGTACGACGCCCCGATGGCCGTGATCAGCGGCACCAGCCGCGGGGCGTTGCGCAGCGGCCGATAGGCAACGCGCTCGACCAGGATGGCAATGACCAGCGAGGTCAGCATCGAGGCGGCGGTGACGATCAGCATGCCCACCACCGGGCTACGCTCCAAGAAGCCGCTTTGGTCGAGCGCGCGGGCGACAAAGTAGGCCGTAAACGGGCCGCTCATGAAGACTTCGCTGTGGGCGAAGTTGATCATGCGCAAGATGCCGTAGACCAGGGTGTAGCCCAAGGCAATCAGCGCGTAGATGCTGCCCTGGGCCAGGCCGAAGACGACCAGGTCTTGCCACTGCGGCAGGCTGTATTTGCCGGAGGCCAGGGTGGCCAGCGAGCCCCAGATAATGGCGATGGTCACCGTCACGCCGATCGCATACATGATGAGGTCGGTGCCGCTCAGGCGGCGAAACCAGGTCTTGAGCATGGCCACGCTCCGGGTGCTATAAGACGCAGCAGGGGCGGGTCTGGCCCGCCCCTGCTGGGTTGACTGAGTTCACACTACCCGGGGCGCTGCCGGCCGCGTCCCCGCTGGGGGCGGCAACTGCCGGTCGACAGGGGCCGGCCGGCAACGCCTGAACGCGCATTAGGGGTAGATCTTCTTCGGGTTCGAGTTGGCCTCGGCGCCGGGCGCCCACGAGGCCGGGTCGGGGTTCATCACCTCGTAGACGGCGATCTTGGGATCGCCGCAGTCGCCGGTGGGCGTGCAGGTCAGCGTTCCGGTCAGCCCCTGGAAACCGCTGGTGGCGAACATGGCATCGCGCAGCGCCTTGCGCGGGATGTGCAGCGTGCCGTCGGCATCCTGGACCGCCACCTTCTCGACGGCGGCAAAGATGATGTTGGTCGCATCATAGGCATGCGCGTGGAAGGCCGAGAGCGGGTTCTCGCCGTACTTGGCCGTGTGCTTTTCCAGGAAAGCGTTGTAGCCCGAGGCGAAGGCCGAGAAGTCTGGACTGGACAGGTACATGCCCTGGACCGCCTCGCCGGCAGCCGTCAGGAAGTCAGGCGAGAACAGGCCGTCGGAGCCCATCAGCTTGACGCCTTCGAGGCCCGGCACTTCCTTGGCCTGGGCGGTGATGAAGCCGCCGGCGGCGACGAAGATCGGGTAGTAAACCAGCTCGGGCGCATCGGCGGCGATGGTGGTCAGCACCGGGCGCATATCGGTGTCGGTGGGCTGCACCGCCGCCTGGGCCACGATCTCGCCGCCCAACTCGGTGAAGCGGTCGGCGAAGACTTGCTGCAGGCTTTGGGCGTACAGGCTACCGTCGTGGACCGTGGCGGCCTTGCGGACCCCCAGGCTGTTGTAGGCGAACTCGGCCGCGACAGCGCCCTGGACTTCGTCGTTATGGGCCGTGCGCAGGTAGCCGGCCACGTGCTTGTCGGGGGCTGTCAGGTCGGGGGCCGTGTTGGAGGGCGAGATCATCGTGAAGCCGGCATCCGAGAGGATGGGGGCGGCCACGCGGGCCTCGGCGGAGCAGGAAGTGCCCACGATGGCGACGATGGTGGTGTCGGCCGCCAGCTTTTGAGCCGCGGCCTGGCCGCCTTCAGCGTTACAGCCGGTGTCTTCGCCGGTGAGCTCGATCGGATGTCCGAGCAGGGTGCCGCTCTTATCGTCGATAGCGATTTCAATCCCGCGGCGCGAGTCGATGCCGAGCGACGAGTCGGAGCCGGCCACCACCAAGGCGTAGGCGATGTGGATGGGGGCGCCGGGCGCAATATCGACGCACCCGATCTCGTCGGTGCAGGTGTAGGGCTGGGCGGCGGGCTGGCAGGCCCCTAAGAGTAGGCCGGCGACTGCCAGCAGCGAAAGGACTGCGAATTTGCTCCTAGACATGGTCTCCTCCAAAGAACCGTCTTGTGGATAAGCTATGGGATCAACCTAGCTATCGCGCTCCAGATCGAACCAATCGCCTCCTTTCCGGGTAAACAGGGGGAAACTATGCTGTTATGGCCAGTTATCTCGACTTGATTATCCTCACAGGCAATAAAAAGGCAAGTGGCAATCCCTTAGCGCCAATCCCAGACCTGGATGGCCTCTCGTCGCCAGGGGCGCGGGCTCATTTTGCGCCCGGGCGCGCTCGGCACGGCGCGCTGGCCAGGCCCGGCCGGCCGCGCCGGCCGATACAACCGCCTCATCGCCGCGCTCATCGCGGCCAGGCTTACTCTATTGAACGCCGGCCCACCAGCCGCCCATTGACCATCCTCGCGGGCCCGGCTACACTCCAATTGGCGCGCGCCCGGTTCATGCGCCGAACTGAGCGC
>JADLEU010000197.1 GCA_020845955.1 Anaerolineales bacterium | reverse complement strand
TAGCGCAGACCATCCAGCAAATGCGCCGTAATTTGCCGCGTTTCCAGGTTGATTTCGCGGATCACGCTGCGGATGGCAGGCAGCAGGATCTCACCCTGGGGCCCGCGGACGACGTAAACGTCGTTCGCGCCGGTCTCGAGGATTTCCACCAGCTCTCCCAGGACCTCGCCCGCCTCGGTGACTACCGCCAGGCCCAGCAGTTGGTGGTGGTAGTACTGCCCGGGGGGCAGCGGCGCGGCGGATGCCAGCCGCGCCTGCACCAATTGCCCGCGGTACTGCTCGGCGCAATCTCGGTCAGCGCAGCCATCCAGGCGGACGATCCAGTAGCCGCGGTGCAGCCGGGCAGCGCTCAACCGATGCGGCTCCGCCGCCTCGCCCAAATAAACCACGTCCACTTCGCGCAGGCGCTCGGGAAAGTCGGTCAGGCTCTCCAACAACAAGTCGCCGCGGACGCCGTGCGGCCGGATCACGCGGCCAACAGTCCGGAGGTCGGGGATCATGCGCAACGCTCTGAAATGAGGAGCGGGCCTTGCGGCCCGCTCGCGCTCACTCCACGATTTCGAGTTGGGCGCGCCGGGCTTCGCGCGCGGCGCACATCTGCACTAGGATGCGCATGGCGTTGACCACACGGCCCTGGCGGCCGATCACCCGGCCCATGTCGCCGGCGCCGACCCGAAGCTCCAGGATGATGTCTGGCCCGGTCACCACCTCGGTCACCGAGACCTGCTCGGCGTCGTCGACGAGGGCCTTGGCCATGTACTCGACCAGCTCTTTCATGGACGCCTCCAGGAGACGCGCCGCCCGCGGCCCCGCCGGCCAGGCGGACGGCCAGCGCGGCGCGCGGCTTTAGCCTTCCTGCTCGGCCCTCTGCGCCGCGGCCTTCTTCTTCCTCGACAGCCTGGTGGCCTCCGCCCCGGAGGTCTTGCGCGTCGTGTGCCGCTGGCCGGCCGCGGCCTCGGCTTCGGCCACCAGGGTTTCCAGCGCCTCGCCGGCCTTGAAACGGGCGAAGCGGTCCATGGTGCCGGTCACCTTGAACAGCTTGAGCACCGATTCACTCGGCTGGGCGCCGTTCTTAAGCCAGTGATAGACCCGGGCCTCGTCCACCGTGATGGTGGCCGGATCGGTCCGCGGGTTATAACTTCCCAGGTACTCCAAAAAGCGGCCGTCACGCGGGTGCTCGCGTTCAGCCGCCACCAGGCGGAAGCTTTGCTGGCCTTTGGAGCCCACCTTGCGTAAGCGCAAACGAACCATGCAGCGATTTCTCCTTCAATCGGCCCAGTTGGGCCAGTCCAAATTCAAAACGAGCGTTGGCCGCCGGGTCAGGTGACGGCCGGCCGTGCGCAAGGAGGGGTGACTGGAAGGCAGTCGGCGCAGCGGCGGCCGGTGTGACCCAGCACGGCCCTAGCGAAAGCGCGGCAGCCCCGGAATGCCTTTGCGGTTGCCGAGCTGCTTGATCATCTTCTGCATGTCCTTGAACTGCTTCACCAGCTGGTTCACGTCATAAACGGTCGTGCCCGAGCCCGCCGCAATACGGCGCTTGCGGCTGCCGTTCAAAACCTCCGGGCTGCGCCGCTCGCGCAGCGTCATCGAATGGATGATCGCCTCGGTGCGCTTGAACTGCTGCTCGGCCGCTTGCTCGTCGATCTGCATCTTGGGGCCGCTCAAACCCGGGATCATCCCCAACAATTGCCCGATGGGCCCCATCTTGCGGACTTCTTTGAGCTGGGTCAGGAAATCCTCCAGCGTAAACTGGCCCGAGACCAGCTTCTCGGCCGCTTGCTGCGCGTTCTCGCGGTCGAGCGTGGCCTCGGCCTTCTCGATCAGGCCCAGGATATCGCCCATGCCCAGGATGCGCGAGGCCAGGCGGCCCGGGTCGAAGGTTTCGACCGCGTCGGTTTTCTCGCCGACTCCCAAGAACTTGATGGGTACGCCCGTCACCGTGCGCATCGAGATGGCCGCGCCGCCGCGGGCGTCGCCGTCGATCTTGGTCAGGATCAGCCCGGTCAGGCCCACCTGTTTGTGGAAGCCCTCAGCAATCCGGACGGCCTCCTGGCCCGTCATCGCGTCGGCCACCAGCAGCACTTCCACCGGCTTGGTGCGCTCGCGGATCGCAATCAGTTCGTTCATGAGCGCGTCGTCGATCTGGAGGCGCCCGGCCGTGTCGACGATGACGACAGTCTTGCCCTGCTTCTCGCCGGCCGCTACTGCCTGGCCGGCCACCTCCACCGGCGTGGCCTGCGTCGCAAACACCGGCACGTCCACCGCCTGCCCCAGGGTCTGCAATTGCAGCACGGCCGCGGGCCGCTGCAAGTCGGCGGCCACCAGCATCACGCGCTCGCCCTGGTCGCGCAGCTTCTTGGCCAGCTTGGCGGCCATGGTCGTCTTGCCCGATCCCTGCAGCCCGACGAGCATTACAACCCGCGGCTGCGGACCCTTCAAATTGAGGCGGCCCGGCTCGCCCAGGGTTGCGACCAACTCCTCGTTGACGATCTTGACGACTTGCTGGGCGGGGTTCAGCGCGCGCGAGACTTCGGCGCCGACCGCCCGGGCGCGCACCCGGTCGAGAAAGCTCTTGACGACTGAAAAATGTACGTCGGCTTCCAGCAGGGCCAGGCGCACCTCGCGCAGGGCCAGGTCGACGTCGGCCTCAGACAGCTTCCCACGCCGCGCCAGGTTGTCGAAAGTGGTTTGAAGCTTGCTCGAAAGATTCTGGAACATGCGTGCTCAGAGCCTGGACACAAAAACAGCCCGCTATCCCCAAGCGACCGCCCGAGGGCTGTGCCCGGTGCCGGCTGACTAGCATAAGATTTTAGCCTGTCGGCGCGGATCCGTCAAGGCAAGTTTGTTACAATGACAGGATGCCAACACCCTTTTCGCCCCGCTCGCGGCGCCGGCGCCCGCCAGCCCGGCCTGGTCTGGCCGTCCCGTACGCCGCCTACAATTCAGCCATCTATCTTCCGGGCGCGCTTGCCTATCCGCAACCGCGCGCCTGGCGCCGCCCCAACCTGCTCCTGCCCTTCCTACAAGGCTATGCCATCGGTATGAGCCTGGGCGGCCTCCTGCTGCTGGTGGCGCTGGTGGCAGCGTTGATCCTCTTCCCAGCTGACCGCACGAACCTCCTCATCCTGGGCCTCGACCGCCGTCCAGGTGAAACGACCTACGTCACCCGCACCGACACCATGATCCTGGCAACCGTCTATCCGCGGGGCGCGTACGCCGGCCTGCTCTCCATTCCGCGCGACCTGTACGTGACGCTGCCCGCCGGCGACCTGGGCCGGGTCAACAGCGCCCATTTTTTCGCCGAGGCCGAAGCGGCCGGCACAGGCCCGGCCGCGGCCATGGCCACCGTCCGCTCGAACTTCGGCGTGGACGTCCACCACTACCTGCGCCTGGACATGATCGGCTTCGTGCGCATCGTGGACGCGCTCGGCGGCATCGACCTCGACCTCCCCAAGCCGCTGATCGACTACGAGTATCCCACGCACGATTACGGCATCACCACGGTTGAGTTTGAGGCCGGCCCGCAGCACCTCGACGGCGAGCGGGCGCTGGCTTATGCCCGTATTCGGCATGGCTCGTCCGACTTCCAGCGCGCCGAACGCCAGCAACTCGTCATCCAGGCCATCTTCGTCCGCCTGCTGTCGCCGGCTGCCTGGCCGCGCCTGCCGCGCGTCATCATCGCTGCCAGCGAAGCCATCGACACTGATCTGAGTGCCTGGCGGATGCTGCGTCTGACCCCCACCCTGCTGCGGCTCGGCCCCGCCGGCCTCGACCGGCGGGTGATCGAGGGCGAGATGGTCCAACCGCACACGACGGAGAACGGCGGCGCGGTGCAGCTGCCGGTGTGGGAAGCCATCAACCCAGTGCTGTTGGAGATGTTCGGTCAGTAGCCCTACCCTTTATACTCGCGCACAATACGCAGCTTCTGGCTCACCATCCGCCGCGCGCGCCGGTCGGCCTGGGCCATGATCTTTGCCTCGTCCAGCGTCAAGATATCGCCGTCCCGGTAGATCAGCCGGCCGTCGACGATGACGTGCGTCACGTCGCTCCCGCGCGCGGCATGCACCAGGTTGGCTACCAGGTTGTGCCGCGGGTAAAGGTGCGGCCGGTCCAGGTCAAACAGCACGAGGTCGGCCGCGCGCCCCACGGCCAGCTCGCCGCTCTCGCCAAAACCCATGGCCCGCGCGCCGTTGGCCGTCGCCAGGCGCAGCGGCAGGTCGCCCGCCAGCGCTTCGGCGTTCTGGGTGTGATATTTCTGCAGCAGCGCGGCCGTCCGCACCACCGCCTTCATATCCATGTCGTTGTTCGAGCCTGGGCCGTCGGTGCCCAGCGCCACGTTGACCCCGGCGGCCAGCAGCGGGCCGAGGTCGTTCACGCCCATGGCCAGTTTCATGTAGGTGATCGGGCAGTGTGCCACGCTGACCCCGTGCTCGGCCAACAGCGCCACGTCGTCGGGCGTCAGGCACAGCGCGTGCGCCGCTATGCAAGGCCCGTCAAACACCCCGCAGGCGGCCAGGTGGGCGGTCGGCGTCAGGCCGTGGGCGGCCAGCGAGTTCTGCACCTGCTCGGGCGACTCGGCCAGGTGAATGTGCAGCGGCAGGTTGTGTTCGCGGGCCAGGGCGCTCACCTCGCGCAGAAACGCGGGCGGGCACACGTAGGGCGAATGCGGGCCGAGCACGGTGCGGATGCGGCCATCCGCGGCGCCCTGCCAGCGGTCGACGAACGCCAGGCTGCCTGCCAGGTCGGCGCCCACCTCTTTGTCGCCGCCCAGGCCGAACTGGCACCAGGTGAGGCTGGCCTTAAGGCCCGCCTCGGCCGCCACCTCGGCCACGCGGTCCATGTAGAAATAGTGATCGTTGAACCCCACGCAGCCGCCGCGGATCATCTCACAGGCCGCCAGCGCCGCGCCCCAATAGACGTCGTCCGAGGTCAGGGCCGACTCGGCGACCCAGATGCGCTCGTTGAACCACCGTTCGAGGGGAAGGTCCTCGGCCCACCCGCGCTCAAACGTCATTGGCGAATGGCAGTGGGCGTTGAAGAACCCAGGCACAGCCAGGTGATTGTAGCCGTCGATCACCTCGTCGGGCTCGAAGCCGGGCGGCGCCTCACCCAGGCCGCAAATGGTGCGCCCGGCGATGGCCACGTTGGCGTTCTCCAGGATCGTGCCGGCAGCGTCGAGCGTGAGCACCGTGACGTTCTTGATCAGCAGCGGCATGCCCTGCATTTTACTCTTGCCGGGCGATTGTCACCGCACGCCGGCAAACAAACCACCCCGCGGCGCGGGGTGGTTTGTTTGCGGCCTAAGCTCGCCCGCGTCGTCAAGAGCGCCCGGCTGGGTCTACCGCCCGCCGGTCACCGCGCGGAGCGTATCGCACGCCGGGCATGTGCCGCCCGGCCGGAGGATGGCATAACCGCCTTGCGGGTCAGCGCCGTAGACCGTGAAGTCCACATTGAAGACGATCATCAGCCGGACTCGGCCGCTGTGTTTGGAAAGGTTCGCGGCTTCACCCAGCCATTGCGCATGCTCGGCTGCGGAGGTGTTGGCCGCCCAGGCAAAGGTACTGGGCAGCGGGCCGTATCCCTCGGGCGACAGATACCCGATCTCAGTCAGGCACAGCGGGCGGGCGCCGCCGAACGCGCTCCAGTACTTGTTGATCATGCCCGAGTAATAGCGCGTGTAGTAGTTGTCGCGCGGGTCCCCAGTGGACTGGGTCGGGCTCACGATGCCCTCGTTGTAATGCACGCCGACGCAGTCGATGTAGTTGACGGCTCCGGCCGCCGCCATCCCGGCGATGTAGCGGTCGTCGTTCCAGACGTGATCGAGGCCAAACGCGCCCTCCGCGCCCGTCGGCGCTGGCGCGCCCGAGATGACGAGCGTGTTCGGGTTCTTAGCCTTGATCTGTTGATAGGCACGCCTGAGCATGTCGGTGTACGATGCGGGGTTGATCTGCCCGGCCGGCCATTCGCGGTCGATGTTCATCTCGTTCCACACCTCGATGCCATCGGCGCCCAGGCGGGCGAGCTCCCCCGTGAAGGCCGCCAAGTCGTCATAGTTCGCGCCGTTGGCGATGTCGGACGGTTTGCCCAGGACACTCAGAAGGATCTTGAAGCCCTTGTTATGAGCGTCCACGATCAGCGTGTCATTGGCGGTCGCGCCGGGCGTCCACGCCAACTGGCGCTTGACCCAGTACATGCCGGCATACTTCATCCGGTCGGGCGCGCCGAAGGTGGTCACCTGGCCGCCCAGTTCCCAGGCGGTCGAGCCGGAGGGCGGCGGAGTCGTCGTGGCCGGCGGCGGTGTGGGCGTTGCGCCGCTGGCGCTGGGGATGGTCAAGACTTGTCCCACGTAGATCAGGTTCGGGTTGGTCAGCCCATTGGCGGTCATGATGGCCTGCACAGTAACGCCAAAGCGCCGGGCGATGGCGCTGAGCGTGTCGCCGCGCAGGACCGTGTAGCTGGTTCCGCTCGAGGGCGGCGGCGCGCTGGTGGGCGGCGCGCTGGTGGGCGGGGCGGTGGTGGGCGGGGCGGTGGGCGCGGGCGCCGCACCGGCGCCGGGGATGATCAGCCGCTGCCCGGCATAGATGAGGTTCGCATTAGCCAGGCTGTTGGCCGCCACAATCGCCTGGACGGTGACCCCGAAGCGCACGGCGATGCCGAAGAGCGTGTCGCCGCGCTGCACGACGTAGGTGGTCCCGCCGGCGCTTGTCGGCGGCGGCGCGGTCGGCGCCGGCCCGCCGCCGGTCGGGATCGTGAGTTGCTGGCCGACAAAGATCAGGTTGGGATTGGCCAGGCCGTTGGCCGCCACAATCGCCTGGACGGTGACCCCAAAGCGCGTGGCGATGCTGAAGAGCGTGTCGCCACGCTGCACGACGTAGATGGTGTCGGCCTGTGCTGGAGCTGCCGCCGGCAGCAGCAGCCCAACGATCACTAGAACGATCAGCAATTTCCTCATCGGGCGTTGACGTCCTTTCTGCCTTTCTTGAGCATCCCTTTGAATTGTGGTAATCTTCTCGTCTCATTCGTCCCAAGGCGCACCGGAGCCGCGCATGATCCAGTCCTCTGCCATCGTCGCGCTGCCTGCCATTCAAGACAACGTCCTCGGCGCCATCGGCCACACGCCGTTGGTCCGGCTGAACCGCATTGCACGCGGGCTGCAGTGCACCCTGGCGGCCAAACTGGAGTTCCTCAACCCGGGAGGCTCTGTCAAAGACCGGATTGCCCTCAACATCATTGAGGCCGCCGAGCGCGAAGGCCGCCTCAAGCCGGGCGGCACCGTGGTGGAAGCCACCTCCGGCAACACCGGCGTCGGCCTGGCCATTGTCTGCGCCATCAAGGGATACAAGTCCGTCTTCGTCATGCCGGACAAGATGAGCTCCGAGAAGATCCGGCTCCTGCGGGCGTTTGGGTCGAAGGTCGTGATTACGCCCACGGCTGTCGAACCAGACGACCCGCGCAGCTATTATAAAGTCGCGGACCGCATTGTGGCCGAAACGCCCAACTCGATCCTGGCCAACCAATACCACAACCCCGAGAATCCACGCAGCCACTTCCAGACCACCGGCCCAGAGATCTGGGAGCAGACCGCCGGCCAGGTCACCGATGTCATCATCGGCATGGGCACAGGCGGCACCATCACCGGCACGGGCCGCTATCTCAAAGACAGGAACTCCAAGATTCGCATCGTCGGCGTCGACCCGCTCGGCTCGCTGCTCTGCGAGACGCACAAGCTCGGCCACATCCCGCCCGACCCTCACCCAAAGACCTACAAGACCGAAGGCATTGGCGAAGACTTCCTGCCCAGCACCCTCGACCTGGCGGTCGTCGACGAAGTCCTCCAGGTCGGCGACAAGGAGACCTTCCTGACCACCCGCCGCCTCGTCCGCGAGGAAGGCATCTTCTGCGGCGGCTCTTCCGGCACGGCCGTGGCCGCGGCCCTGCGCTACTGCCGCAACCTGGAGCCTGACCGGCTGGTCGTAGTGATCCTACCCGACTCCGGTTCGCGCTACCTTAGCAAGATCTTCGACGACGACTGGATGCGCGAGAACGGCTTCCTCGAGTCGGCTTGGGCCGGCGCCACGGCGGCCGACGTCCTGGCCATGAAAGAGCTGCGCGAACTGATCGCCGTCCGGCCCGACGACCGGGTCAGCGCCGTCGTCCGCAAGCTCAAGGAGCACGACATCTCGCAGATGCCGGTCCTGACGGCCGAAGGCAGCTTCCTGGGCCTGGTGAACGAGGTCGACCTGCTCAACCACCTGGTGCTGGGCCCGGCCCATGGACCGGATGACACGATTGCCGATCTGATACGCACCGACGTTGCAACTCTTGGGCCAGATGCGCCGCTCGAAATGCTGATGTCGGTGTTTGTCAACCGCCAGGTGGCCGTCGTCGTGGAAAACGGCCAGGTAACGGGCATCCTGACCAAAATCGACATATTGGACTACCTCGCCTCACAGTCCAAGTAGCCCGGGGCTGACGATTAAGGACGTGTTTGGGGGCATTCGGGTTCGGGGCGGCGCGGCCCTGCCCAGATTCTGACCGTTACCCGGCCGAACCGGCCCAGTTGGCCGAAACCGTATCCGCAGCCTAGCCGAGGCCAAAGCACCCACTGCCATGACTGATCAATCCCACCAGGTTCACCCCTATGAAAGCACCGAAACGCCCGACTTGCGCGTTGTCCAGCTCGACCGCCTGGTCGAACACGAGTACAACGACGTCCAGCGTACCGCCCCCCTGGCCGAGCGCCTGGAAACGGAGGGGCTGCTGAAGAACCCACCCATCGTCTCCCCCCTCGAGACGAACGATGACCGCTACGTCGTTCTCGACGGCGCCAACCGGACGACCGCCCTCCAAATGCTGGGTTACCCGCATGTGTTGGTGCAGGTCGTCAAGTACGAAAACCCGCCGGTCACGCTCAGCACCTGGCACCACCTGATCTGTGGCCTGGGCATCGGAGACTTTCTGGGCCCCATGCGCGACGTGGAGGGCCTGGAGATCCGGGCGATTGACCTGCTGCACTCGCGCGCCGGCCTGGCCCGCCGCGAACTGCTGGCCTACATCATCTGTGCCGATGGGCGGGTGTACGCCGCCCGGACCGAGGCACGCACCCTGCACGCCCAGAACACGCTGCTCAACCGCATGGTAGACACGTACAAGACGCGCGGATCGCTGCACCGCGCCGCTACCGACAACCTGGCCGAGGCCCAGTCGCTTTACGCTAACCTGACCGGGTTAGTGATCTTCCCGAACTACGTGGCCTCGGAGGTCATCGCGCTGGCCCGCCAGGGCGAATTGCTGCCCACCGGCTTGACACGCCATCTCATCCAGGGCCGCGCGCTCCGGACGAACTATCCCCTGAGCGAGCTGCGCTCACCCGAACAACTCGAAGTCAAGAACCAGCGTCTGCGCGAATGGCTCAAACGCAAGCTCGGCTCGAAGGAAATCCGCTTCTATGGCGAGGCCACCTACGCTTTTGACGAATAATCCAGCGCCGCGCCGGCGGCCGGGGTCGGCGGGCTTACCTCGAGAGGATCACCTGCATGGATGACAAGCTGACAGCGCTGCAGGTGTTGCTGCACGAAGTCGACGACCTGAACATGGCTGCCGCGCTGCTGTCCTGGGATCAGACCACCTACATGCCCCCGGGCGGCGCCGAGGCCCGCGGGCGCCAGATTGCCACGCTGGCCCGCCTGGCGCACGAGAAGTTCACGTCCGAGGCGATCGGACGCTTGCTGGACGACCTGCGCCCATACGAAAGCAGCCAGTCCTATGCCTCGGATGAGGCCAGCCTTATCCGGGTGACGCGCCGCGAGTACGAGCGGGCCGTCAAGGTGCCGGCTGAATACGTGGCGCGCGCCACCGCCCATGCCGCGGCCGCCTACCAGGTCTGGACCACGGCCCGTCCGGCGAACGATTTTGCCGCCGTCCGGCCCTGCCTCGAACAGACGCTCGATCTGAGCCGCGAGTACTCCAGCTTCTTCCCGGGCTACCGGCACATCGCCGACCCCTTGATCGACGCCTCCGACTACGGCATGAAAGCGGCCATGCTCCGGCCCTTGTTCGCCGAGCTGCGCCAGCAGCTGCTGCCGATTGTCCAGGCCATCACCGCCCATCCGCCGGCGGACGACGCTTGCCTCAAACAGCCTTTTCCCGAAGCGCAGCAGTTGGCCTTCGGGGCGGATATCATCCGCCAATACGGCTACGACTTTGAGCGCGGCCGGCAAGATAAGACGCTTCACCCCTTCATGACGAAGTTCTCCTTGGGCGATGTCCGCATTACCACGCGGGTCAAGGAGCATGACCTGTCCGAAGCCCTGTTCAGCACTCTGCACGAGGCCGGGCACGCCATGTACGAGCAGGGCATCAACCGCGCCTACGAGGGCACGCCCCTGGCGACCGGCGCCTCGGCCGGCGTTCATGAAAGCCAATCTCGCTTGTGGGAGAACATCGTCGGCCGCAGCCTAGGTTTCTGGCAGCACTACTATCCCAAGCTGCAGGCCGCCTTCCCTCAGCAATTGGGAGCGGTGCCGCTCGACACCTTCTACCGGGCCATCAACAAGGTGCAGCGCTCCCTCATCCGCACCGACGCCGATGAGGTGACCTATAACCTGCACGTCATGCTGCGCCTGGACTTCGAGCTGGATATGCTGGAAGGCACGCTGGCCGTCCGCAATCTGGCCGAGGCCTGGCGCGAGCGTTTTGCGGCTGATCTGGGGATCACACCGCCCGACGATCGTGACGGCGCGCTCCAGGATGTGCACTGGTTCTCAGGCTTGATAGGGGGCGCCTTCCAGGGTTACACGCTGGGCAACCTCCTCAGCGCTCAGTTCTACTCGGCGGCGCTGGCGGCCCACCCGTCGATCCCGTCCGAAATTGAGCACGGGCAGTTCGGCGCCCTGCACGGCTGGCTGGCCGAGAATATCTACGCGCCCGGCTCCAAGTTCACCGCGCCCGAATTGATCGAGCGGGTGACGGGCGGGCCCATGCGCATCGAGCCTTACCTCGACTATTTGCGGGCCAAGTACAGCGCGCTATATCCGCTCTAAATGGACGACCTGCTCCTCGTCAATGGCAGCATCCATACGCTCGACCCCGCCCGCCCACTGGCCACGGCCCTGGCGCTGCGCGCCGGCCGCATTCTGGCGGCCGGCGGCGACGACGAAATGCGCGCCCTGCTGCCCAGCCTGCCGCCATCTCAGGTCGTGAACCTGGCGGGCCAGGCCGTGCTGCCGGGGCTGATCGACGCGCACCTGCACTTCGACTGGTATGCCCGCGGCCTGCAGGCCGTCGACGCGGAGACCGGCACGCTTGACGAATGCCTGCGGCACGTGGCCGCCAGGGTCGCGCAGACCCCGGCGGGGCAGTGGGTCACCGGGCTGGGCTGGAACCAGAACGCCTGGGGCGGTGGCTTCCCCAGCGCGATGGACCTGGATCGTGTCGCGCCGGCGCATCCGGTGCTGCTCACCGCAAAATCCGGCCACGCGGCCTGGGCCAACACGGCCGCGCTGCGCCTGGCAGGCATCACCGCCACCAGCGCTGACCCGGCCGGCGGCGAATTCCAGCGCGGGCCGGGCCGGCAGCCCACTGGCATCCTTTTTGAAAAGGCCATTGATCTGGTCGAGCGCGCCATCCCGGCGGCCGCGGCCGAAAGCGTGGCCGAAGCCATGCTGTTGGCTATGGAGAACGCCTGGCGCGTGGGGCTGACAGGTATCCACGACTTCGATGGGCGGCGCAGCTTCACGGCCTTTCAGTTGCTCAAGGAGCGCGGCCGCCTGGGCTTGCGGGTGGTCAAGCAGATCCCCGTCCGCCACCTGGCCGAAGCGATCGGCGTGGGCCTGCGCTCGGGCTTCGGCGACGATTGGTTGCGCATCGGCAACGTCAAGGTGTTCATGGACGGCGCCCTCGGCCCCCGCACGGCGGCCATGTTTGAGCCCTACAACGGCGAGCCCGACAACTACGGCATCCAGGTGACGGACAAGGAAGAACTCTACGAGCACGCCGCGCACGCCGCGGCTAATGGCTTGGCTATGACCGTGCACGCCATTGGCGATAAAGCCAACCACGACCTGCTGGACGTCTATGCTACCCTACGGGCCGAAGAGCGCCAGCGCGGCCAGCCGCCCTTGCGCCATCGCTGCGAGCACGTCCAGTTGCTGCACCCCGATGACTACGGCCGGCTCGGCGCGCTCAACGTGGTCGCCTCGATGCAGCCCATCCACGCCACCAGTGACATGCTCATGGCAGACCGCTATTGGGGCCGGCGCGGCGCCGGGGCCTACGCGCTGCGGACCCAGCAGGCGGCCGGCGCTCCGCTGGCCTTTGGCAGCGACTGCCCGGTTGAGAGCTTCAACCCCTTCTGGGGCATCCACGCCGCCGTCACCCGCCGCCGGGCCGATGGCGCCCCCGGCCCCGGCGGCTGGTATCCAGAGCAGCGCCTCGACGTGGAAACGGCGCTGCGGGGCTTCACGATCGGCGCGGCTTACGCTGGCGGCATGGAAGATCGTTTGGGCTCGCTGGCGCCGGGCAAGCTGGCCGACCTAGTCGTCGTCGACCGCGATATCTTCACCTGCGACCCGATGGCCATTCGCGAAACGCGGGTGCTTGGCACGCTGGTAGGGGCGGAGTGGAAATACCGGGGTTTCTGAAGGTGATCCGCTCCGGACGGCCTGCTGGCGGGGAGCGCTGCCCACTCCGCCCCAATGCGTAAGCCGAGGCAGGGCGCCGAGCCCAGCCGCGCCGCCGAACGCGAGATCGCGCCTCTTGAGGAGGCCCTCGCCGACACACAGGCCGACGCGCCCGGCGCCGCTGACGCTCAGATCGCCAGGCCAGCGCGCGTAAACTTCGCTTCCAGGTCGTTACGGATGTCGGCCATCGACTGCGCCAGGTACGGATATGCCAGCCAGACGTTGGCCAGGCCAAAGAGAGCGCCGGTCAGCGCGCGCAGCAGCGGCGTGCTCTCGCGGTAGGCCAGCCACCCAAACGGCGCAACCCCAAAGAGATCCAGCGCGTTGTACGGGTACTGGCTGAACAACTGCGAAAACCCATCCAGGGCGACCGGCACGATGCCGATCAGCCCGTACGCCAGCCAGTTGAGCGGCCTTACGCGCCGGCGCACGCCCGGCAGCGCATACAGCAGCCCCCCGGCGAGGATCGCGGCGTAGATGGCAACGTCCCGCTCGCAGTAGGCCACCTTCCAGCCGGTCCGCTCGTTGCCGATAAAAGCCCGCGCGGCGTTCAGCCCGGCCAGGCTGGGGTCTTGCGGGTCAATGCCGGTATAGGCCTGAAAGATGTCGCGCGGATAAGCCGCGCGCTCGCCAAACAGATACCATGAGCGATACCCCAGTTGGTGGCATAGCCCGCCGTACATCGTGTAAATAACGCGCGCCGGCGCCGGCAGCCCCGCCTCCATGAACACCGGGGCCAGAAACGGCAGCCCGACGTAAGCGAAGACCAGCAGGTTGAGATACAGCAGCCAGTGCCGGCTGAGCGCTAAGATAGCGCGGTCGGCGGCCACAACAAAGTCTCGGGCGCGTCCCATGGCCCGCGGCCGGTCCGCGGGCGGTGTCGTGTTGGCCATGAGCGCGGCTATTCTCCTAGCCCCAGGTCGTCCAGGTAAGTGGCGAGCTGTGCCTCCGACATGAGGCCGATGTGCTGGCGCTCCACGTAGCCCTTTCGATTGATGAAGAACGTGGTCGGGTATCCCCGGACGCGATAGAGGTCATTGACCGTCGAACCGGCGTCGAGCAGCACGGGAAAGGTCAAGTCGAGCTCGTCTACGAAAGCGCGCACATCAGCCACCGGCTCGTCAAAATCCACCGCCAGAACCGTGAACCCGTTGGGCCCGCGTGCCTGGTGCTCCGCCTCGATGGCCGGCATCTCCAGGCGGCACGGCCCGCACCAGGTAGCCCAGAAGTTAATCAGCACCACTTGGCCCCGCAGGTCTGACAGCGTGACCTCGTTGCCCTCCAGGTCCCGCAACGCGAAGTCGGGGGCCGGCGCGCCCGCGATGGGCGCCGGCGCTGGGGTTGCCGTCGGGCCTCCGGCTGGCGGCGCCGAGCCGGTTGGCAGGCCGGGCGGGTCGAAGAACACGACCAGGCCGGCCAGCAGACCAATGGCCAAGCCCGCCCCCAAGATGAGCACGGCCGCCCGGTTCGAACCTGCCGATTGCATGTTCACCCGCCTAGCCCTACGCGCCTGTAAGCCAGCGCCAGAAGTCCACCACGCCCTGGTCAATGGTGTTCTGGAGTTGGGTGAAAGAAGCCACCGAGGCCAGCCGCGTCATGGTGTTCGTGAAGAGCATGACGCCGATAATGATGAGAAAAATACCGGTGACGATCGAAATGTACCGTAGGTAGCGGCTGTAGCGCCGCAGCAATTGGCTGAGGTTGCCAAGGCCGGCGGCGGTCAACAGGAAGGGAATGCCCAGACCAAGCGAGTAGGCGCTCAGCAGCACAGCACCCCGGTTGACGCCGTCGGCGCTCAACGCCATCGTCAGCACCGCCCCCAGCACCGGGCCGACGCACGGCGCCCAGCCGGCCGAAAAGAAAACACCCATCAAAGCCGAAGACAGATACCCGAGCCGCGCGTCGGGGGCCTGCTGGCGGCGAGTGTCGTACTCCAGGAACGGGATGTGGATGACGCCCATGGTATGCAGTCCGAAGACGATCACGACCAGGCCGCCGATGCGCGTCAGGATGTCCTGCAGGTCGTACAGCAGCGCGCCGATGGCGCTGGCCGTAGCCCCCAGGGCGACGAAGATCACGCTGAAGCCCAGCACGAAGGCCAGCCCATGCGACACGCTGGCCCACCGATTCTCCACCGCCTGCCCCGTCGTCACGACCGCCCGGCTGCTCAAGTAGCCCACGTAGGCTGGCACGAGCGACAGCACGCACGGCGACAAGAACGAGGCTAAGCCCGCCAGGAAGGCGAGACCAAGGGGGATGTTGTTGGAATCCATGCTGTCGTCCCGAGCTTAGCCGCCGCGCGCCGGCTCAGCTCGCTTCCTGCAAGTCTAGGGTGGTGCCCCGGTTGTCCCAGTTAACCGTGATGTCGCCTGGGAGGTAGGCCACCTGCGGCACCGTCCACCGAAAGATCCACTTGGCGTCTTCCGGCCGGCAGTTCAGGCAGCCATGCGACTTGGGGATGCCGAAGTCGTTGTGCCAATAAGTCGAGTGCAGCGCCGCGCCGTTGCCGGCAAAGTAGGCCACCCAGCCCACGCCGGGCACGTCGAAGCCCGCCTCCACCGTGCCCCCTTGCATGTGGCGCGAGATGCGCTTGGACCAGATGTGCTGTTCGCCGCGCGGCGTGCCGTTCAGCAGCGTCACCCCATCTTCGCCGAAGTAGTTGGCGCCCGATGAGATCCGCGTGCGGAACACCTCGCGCCGGCCTTCAAAGGCCGACAGCGCCTGCTCGGCCAGGTAGACGACGATGCGCTTTTCAGCCGGGTCGACCTCCGGCGAAAGCGGCGAGAGCTCTTCGGGCTGAATCACGCGCAGCGTCGCGGCCGGCACATACAGGTTGATGCCGGTTTCCATCGTCGCCCGGTACCAGGGCGTGCCGTCGGATCCCGAGACCATCTCCGCGATGCGAAACACGGCGCTGTAATAGATCCTGTAGACCACAGGCGCGTTGGCTTCCGGCCGGGTCAAGCCGTCCACGTAGGGCGTAACCACCTCGCCCCACAGACCCTCGGCCGGCACAGCGTCCACCGGCGTTTGCGGCTGATGCAGGACCGGCTGGAGATGGGGCGCGTACACGTAGCCCTCCTCCAATTCAAACCACACGTGCGTGTGATAGGCCATGCCCAGGCCCACCACCTCCCGCACGATGCGCACGACGTCGTCAGGATAGACGTAGCCGAGTTGGGTGCCTTCCGGGTGAGGGCGAGTCAGGATCGGCGCCCCCCAGCCCAGCGCCCCGCGCCCGAGCCGCACGCCCACGGGCCACTCGCCCGGCGGCAAGATCTGGCCCGCAGCCCGCGGATGGCCGCGTCGGCTCACCTGCCGCGCGCTGCCGCCCCGTCGCGCGTACACGGCGCCCAGGGCCGCGGCCCCCGCCAATTTCAGAAAGGATCGCCGTGACGCCATGTTCTACAAATAACCTCAACCTATTACGCTCAGATTAACACCCCATCGCTCCCGGCAATGTTACCAAGCCCACCCCGAACTGGCAAGGAACCTCCCATCCACAGTCTGGGTGGTTCCGGGAATGTGGGCCACATGCGCGCCGTCATGCGCCGGGTCGGGCCAGCCGCTCCTGGCCAGGGCGGCGCACCTGGCCAGGAGCGGCTGCCTATTGCTTGACCGAGCGACGCATCGGACCCGGCTGGACGGCCGCGAGCTGAACTTGACGCCCAAGGCCGTGGCGCTGCCCGAATATGTGCTGACGCATCCCGATAAGCTCATCAATCGCGGGCGTTGGCTGGATGCCGTTCGGGGCTGGGACCATCCAACCGGGACCCGCACCGTGGACACAAGGATCCATTGAGGCCGTCAGAAACATCCGGGCGTGAGGCCACAGATCCCTCTCCCGGCGGGAGAGGGCCAGGGTGAGGGCGAGCGCCATCGTCCGCCAGTTACTGAGCAGCCCGGTCTTGACGATGAATCGGGCCAAAGCAGCGCCTCCTCGCCAGTGGATCATTCGGGCCGGTTGCCCGGCGCCCGGGCCGAGGCCAGCCCCGGCCGTTCCGCCCGCGCCGGAGGCCGGCGCGCCCCACGCCAGGTCAGCGCCAGCAGCGCCCAGTGCACCCGCTGCTTGATCGGCGTCACGCGCAGCAGCAGCAGGGCCGCGACCCCGGCGCCATAGGCCAGCGGCTCGCGAATGTCGGACTTGACCAGCCAGACGTAATGGACGATCACCAGCAAGGCGGCCACGTAGACCAGGCAATGCAGCCGTTTCCAGGCCTTGCCCAGTCGCCGCTGCCAGCCCTTGGTCGAGGTAAGCGCCAGCGGCAGCAGGATCAGGAATGCCGCGAACCCCACCAGCGCGTAGCGCTTCTCGAAGATTGCGTCATACAGCAGCTTTGGATTGAACCCATAGTCCAGGCCGATGAAGGTCAGGAAGTGCAGCAGCGCATACAGGAAGGCATAGACCCCCAGCGGCCGGCGCAGCTTGATGGCCTGGCGGAAGCCAAAGAGGCTGTTGAGCGGGCTGCAGGCCAGCGATAGAATCAAGAGCACCAGGGCCGGCTTACCGGTGCGAAACGTGATGTCCTGGATCGGGTTAACCGTGAGGTTGTCGGCCCGGTAGTCGTACACCAGCACCAGCAGCGGCAGCCAGGCGCCCAGGTGCGCCGCGATCTGCAGCCGCGTAAACTCGAGCCCGCGCCACCGGAGCACGGCCACTAATAGTTCTCTGCCAGGTCCATGCCGGCGTACAGCGCGGCCACCTCGTCGGCGTAGCCGTTGAAGGGCAGCGTCTCGCGCCGACCCAGTTCTCCAATGCGGCGCTCGCTGGCCTGCGACCAGCGCGGGTGATTAACCTCAGGGTTCACGTTGGCATAGAAGCCGTACTCGTGCGGCGCCGCCAGCATCCACAACGACGCCGGCTGGCTGTCCACCAGGTCGATCTTGACGATGGCCTTAATGCTCTTGAAACCATACTTCCAAGGGGCCACCAGGCGCAGCGGGGCGCCATTCTGGTTAGGCAGCGGCTTGCCGTACAGGCCCGTTGCCAAAATCGTCAGGTCGTGCATGGCCTCGTCCAGGCGCAGACCTTCCACGTACGGCCACTCGTACCAACCTTGCCGCTGGCCTGGCATGACGTCGCGCGCCAAGATCGACTCAAAGCGCACGTACTTGGCCTCGGCCAGCGGTTCGACCTCCCGCAGCAGGTCCGCCAGCCGGAAGCCCTGCCAGGGGATGACCATCGACCAGGCCTCGACGCAGCGCAGCCGGTAGATGCGTTCCTCCTGCGAAAAGCCCTCCAACAGGTCATCGACGCCATACGTCTTAGGATTGCGGACCAGCCCGCCGACCGTGACAGCCCAGGGAGCGGTTGGGAATTCGGCCGCCAGGCGGGCCACGGCTTCTTTGTTAGTCGAAAATTCGTAGTAGTTGTTGTAATTCGTCACCGCCTCGTAGGGCGTCAGCGGATCGCGCAGTTCATCCGTCTGGGCCGAGGCGCCCGGGTCCCCGCCCGGGGCCGGCGTGTCTCCGCCGGACGGCGCGGTCGTGAGCGCTGACGTCACAGGCGCACAGGCGCTCAGTAAAGCAGATCCGGCCAGCAGCCCCAGGCTCTTGAGGAACAGACGCCGGTTGCGGTAGGCATGCTCCGGCGTGATTTCGGACGAGCGGACCTTTACCATGACAACCTCCAGCCACACAGCGATAACAAGGGGGTGGGCCCAACACCTGCCCCCATTCGCTCACAATACCTTTGTCAATCTAGCAGGGAGATATTACAGAAGACTATCGTCAATTGGGGCCCAGATTAAGGCTCTCTCACCAACGTTCGCAACAGCAGACCCGTCCCCAGCGCGATCAGCACCACCGGCAAGAACAGGCCATCGCCGGCCCAGCCGAAGTTCCGCGCCAGCCAATATCCGCCCAGCGCCAGCAGAAGAATCCCGCCCACCAGGCCCCCGCCCCGCCGGCGTGGCAGGGTCTGCGCCACCAGCCACAAACCGGTGCCCATCACCAGCAGCGGCCACCAGGCGATGAATTGTCCTGGGATCACATTGAAGTTGTTCAGCAGAAAAGCCAGACCCAGCAGGATCAGGACGGTGCCCCAGAACAGGGCGTTGCGGTTGGCGGCAGGCATGGCGGTCCCTTTGCAGGCTAGTGGGCGTGGAGAGGCGGCGCGGTCAGGCGCTTTTCCATCACCCAGCAGGGCTCTTCGATCGATTGCTGAACACCATTCACGTCCTGGAAGTACCACACACCTGGGTCGTCGGCAAAGGTCCGATACCCAAGGCGTTCGTACAGGCGTTGGGCGCGCGGGTTGTCCTTACCCGCGGCGATGACGGCCACTGAGAAACCGCGCGACACCAGGGCCGCCTCGGCCGCCCCAACCAGCCGCGTTCCCAGTCCTTGCCCCTGCCACTCGGGCCGCACCCGCAGCGAGTAGAGATAGGCGCGGCTGTACCCATCGGCGTAACGCAACTCAGTGCTCGAGAGCTGAACGAAGATCTGCCCGACCAACTGCACGCCGGCCGCCGCCACGAGCATCAGGCGTTGTCCGCGCACCACGTCCTCATACGTCTGCCGATAAACGCGCCGGTAGTGCGCGTAGGCTCCCTCCCACTCCAGCGCCGGAAGCTCCGCCTCGCGGATCGATCGGATTTTGACCTGATCAATTTGGCCGGCTGCCGTCATCGCTTAATTGTCCTGCGCCAGCGCCAGCGCCAACGCCACCTCGTCGGCTCGATCAATCACGGTCCCATCCAGCCGGCCCGCGCGCAGCTGCCACAGGATGCGCTTGAACTGGGGTCCGGGCGCCAGCCCAAGCGCCACCAGGTCGTCTCCGGTCAACTCAGACCGGACGAACCGCCATTCGGCCAGGAACCGATCGATCAGGGGGCGGGCCTCCTCGCGCAATACGTAGGCCGCTACCAGGGCGGTCTCGCTCAACCGGTCGAGTTGGGCCACGATCTCGCTCGGCTGGGGATCCGCTGGCCAGGCGCTCACCCTCAGCGTCAGGGCGGCGGTGACGTTCGTGTGCATATCGCGCGTTACGTCCAGCCGTGCCAGCGCCCGGCCCAGATCGAGGGGCGACGCGCCGCTCAGCAGCAGAGCCAAGTAAGCCGTGGCGTGGTCGCTGGCGGCCGATACCTCCAGCCGCCAGCGCCGCGCCGGCAGATCGAACAATGCCGCGGCGCGCCGGGTTTCGGCTGGTCCCCAGCGCAAGGCAGGCTGGACAGCCTGCAGCACTCCCAGCGCGTCAAGCCAGGCGAGGCTCGCCGGCGCGTCCCGCTCGCGGAAGACCAGCTCGAGCTCGTGACGTACCCGCTCGCCCGACAGAGCGTCGATCACGACCAGCGCATCCGGGATCAGCGCCTCGGTGTCGCCGGCCAGGGCGAAGTCCAGCCGCTGGGCATAGCGCACTGCGCGGAAGAGGCGCGTGGGGTCATCCACAAAGCTCCGCGGGTGCAGCACGCGCACCAAGCGTAATTCCAGATCGGCCTGCCCGTGGTAGGCGTCGATCAGCTCGCCCAGGTGCTCGCCGTCCACACGCAGCGCCAGCGCGTTGATGGTGAAGTCGCGCCGGCCCAGGTCGTCCTGGATGCTGCTGGCGGGCGCCACCGCCGGCAGCGCACCCGGCTGAGGGTACTGTTCGGTGCGCGCCGTGGCGAAGTCCAGCGCGGCGCCCTGGGGGTCAAACCACGTGGCGGTGCCAAAGGTGCCGTGGATGGTCACCTCGCCGCCGTGGGCGCGGGCTAGCCCCCGAGCCAGTCGCGGTCCGGGCAACGGGCCGGCGCGCCGTCCCGCGGCTTCGACGGCAAAGTCAAAATCCCCGGGCTCTCGGCCAAGCAATAGATCGCGCACACAGCCCCCCACCAGGTAAGTCGGCAGGCGCATCTGGGCCGCCAAGCGCTGCACTTGGCCCAGGCGTTCGAGCCGCTTGGCCGGCAGACGCGCTTCCAGCGCCGCGCGTATATCGCTAGTGAGCATGCGGGCCGGTGTCTAGGGCATGCAGTCGCATAGGAAGGTGAGGTGATACTCGACGCCTTCGGCCTCGCCGCCGACGGGCTCGAGATCGAACTTGATCTGGTTGAGCGGGTCGAGCTGCACCCGCACGCTGCCGCTGGCCGGGCTGCCGGGCGCAGCCTCCTCCGACTGGGTGTCGCCCTGCGAGTCGACAAACGTAATCCGCACCTGGCCGCGATCGACCGAAACTTGAAAGTCCACGGTGGCATGCGGAACGACGTCGGTGGTCTGCACCGCGATGCGCTGGGTTTCGGCCTCCGACAGGCTCTCAATCGTGCGCTCACATTCGCCGCTGACTTGTGTGATCAGCGCCGTCGAGCCGGTGCAGCGAGCCTGACCGCCCAGCACACTGCCCGCGCAGGCCGGCAGCGCGGCCAGAAGGCCTATCAATAATAGGGAATAAAGCCGGCGCCTCACAGCGCACCTCCAGCCTCCCCCCCGCAGGGCGCATTATACTGCCGCATTTGCGCTTTGCCAGAGTGCCCTTATACTCGCCGGAATGAAACCCAAGTACTACGCTGCGGCGGGCGGCGTCGTCGTGCGCGGCGAGGAAGCGCTCGTGCTGCACAAATATGCCAAGGACGAGTACGTGCTGCCCAAGGGCCACATCGAGCCCGGCGAAACCGTCGAGCAGGCGGCGTTGCGCGAGACCAGGGAAGAGACCAGCTATGTCAATCTGCGCCTGCTGGCCGAGCTTGGCACACTGCGTGCGGAGTTTGTACTGGATGGCCGCCGCGCCGTGCGCGACGAGACCTACTACCTGATGGCGCTGGTGAACGAGCAGCGCGACGACGAGCAAGGCCAAGCTGTTGAGCCGCCCGACCGCGCGGCCTTTCATGTCTTATGGGTGCCGCTCAGCGCCTTGGCCGGCCGGCTGACTTTCGAGCCCGCCAAGACGTTTGCGGCGCGGGCCGCGGCCTGGCTGGCCGAGCACCCACGGGCAGCGGCTACTTGAGATGCGCGTCATCGCCATTGCCAACCAAAAGGGCGGGGTAGGCAAGACGACCACGACCCTCAATCTGGGCGCCGCCCTGGTCGAGCGCGGGCGGGGCGTGCTGCTGATCGACCTGGACCCGCAGGCCTCGCTGACGCTAGCGCTTCTGCCAGAGCACCACGATAACCCAACCGGGACTTCGATTTATCACGTCTTGTTGCGAACCTCCGGCGGGATTGCCGATCCCTTCGACGGCGCCGTGTGCCCGACGCCGGCGGGCCTCTCGCTCGTGCCAGCCTCCATTGACCTGTCGGCGGCCGAGATCGATCTGACGCGCGAGCCCCTGGGCGTGTTTACGCTGCGAGAAGGGCTGAGCGCCTTGCCCCCCGCGTACGATTATGTATTGATTGACTGCCCGCCATCGCTGGGCATCCTGACCACGAATGCCCTGGCAGCGGCCGACGGCGTCATCATCCCCCTGCAGACCGACTACCTGGCCCTGCGCGGCGTCGATTTGCTGCTCAACACGATTTCCAAAATCCAACGGCGCGCCAACCCCAGCCTGACGGTGCTGGGTGTGCTCCTGACGCTGGCCGATCTGCGCACGCTGCACGCCCGCGAGGTCATCGCGGCCGCCCAGGCAACATTCGGGCAGCGTGTCCCGGTCTTCGACGCCGTGGTCCAATACAGCGTCCGCCTCAAGGAAGCGCCGCTGGCAAAGGCCAGTATTTTGGAGTATGCTAACCATACGCCGGCGGCCGCCGCCTACCGCCAGTTGGCCGAGATCGTGGACCGATGAAACGCGCATCACTCAGCGTCTTTCCCCCGTCCGCCAAAACCGAGCCTGCTGATCTGACTGACCGCCTCTTGGACCGCGAAGTTGCCGGCGGCCAGCAGCCGGCCGAGGCCAAACGCGCGCGCCAGCCGAGGCGCCGCGGCGCCGGCGCCAGGCGCCAATCTCAGGCCGCCCCCTCTGCTCCGCCGGCGGACGAACCACAACTGGCTCCAGCAGCAAAACAAGCGTCCGAAACGCTCGCCGAAGCCCTGCGACAGGCGCAGAGTGCGGCCCAGGCCCTCGAACAGGCAGCGCGCGGCGCGCCCGCTCGTCACCATTTGGGTCTGCGCGTCCGGCTGGACGCGCTGGCGCACCACCTGCGCCAGGTAGCCGAGTATGCGGCCACGCTAGCGGGCAAGTAAGCCTGCTCTGGCACGCCAACGAGGACCAGAATATGGCCAAGACTCAATCGCTTAAATTCAAGCGCGCGCTCAACGTCTCGCCCGCCGCCATCTATCGAGCCCTGACCAATGCGACCGCCCTGCGTGAGTGGTTCTGCGACCTGGCCATTGCCGAGCCGCATAAGGGCGGCCGGCTCTACTTCGGCTGGAACCAGGGCTACTATGCCACCGGGGAATTTACCAAGCTGGACCCGGACCGCAAGGTGGCCTTCACCTGGCTGGGTCGGGGCGAGCCGGCCGCGACTCACGTGCGCATCGGCATCGCGGAAAAGAAGAGCGGCACCGTGATGACGGTTGAACATGAGGACGTCGGCGCGGGAAAGAAGTGGGCCGGCGTCGCTGCGGCAATCGCCCGCGGCTGGGAGACGGGGCTTGAAAACCTGCAATCGGTGCTGGAAACGGGCCACGATCTGCGCTTCACTCTGCGCCCGATGCTGGGCGTATCGGGGCTGAACAGCCTGACGCGCGAGACCGCCGAGCGCCTGCAGGTGCCGGCCAGGCAGGGTGTGGTGATCGACGGCACGGTAGAGGGCATGGGCGCCGAGGTGGCCGGCCTGCACAAGGACGACGTCCTGGTCGCGATTGGCAAGCACAAGGTCTACGATTTCCCCAGCCTGGCCACCGTACTGCAGCGCCACCGGGCGGGTGACAAGGTGAACATCACCTACTACCGCGCCGGCGTGGAGCAGACGGTCGAGCTGGAACTCTCGCGCCGGCCATTGCCCGAAATGCCGGCCACGGCGGCCGAGCTGGTCCAGCGGATGCGCCAGATCTATGCGTCCGACGACGCGGCGCTATCTCAGGCTATCGCCGGCATCAGCGACGCCGAGGCCGGCTTCAAGCCCAGCCCGGAAGAGTGGGGCGCCAAGGAAGTCATGGCCCACCTGATCACCGGCGAGCGAGACACACATGCCTATATCGAGGAGCTGGTCGGCGGAGAATTGCGCCCATTCGACAACTTCGTCGGCAATAGCCAGTTTCGCATGCGCGCAACCGCCCAGGCCTACCCAAACCTGGCTGCCATGCTGGAGGCGCTGCGCCAGGCCCAGGCCGAAACGCTGAACATGCTCGCCGCCCTGCCTGACGACTTCGTGGCCGGCAGGCGCAGTTGGTGGCCCATGGTCTACGGCTTCCTGCAGAACGCCACCCACACGCCAGCCCATGTGCGCCAGATCGAAGCGGCGGTGAACGCGGCGCGGCAGCAGGCGGCCGAAGCCGCGCCGGCGGAGGGCTGAACACCCATGGCTGCCGCGAAGCCTGCCCCGATCAAGCTCAGGCACACCGCCGCCCCCCGGCCGAGGTGGGCCGCGCGCTTACCCACCCCACGACCCCGCGCGATCGGCTGGCCGGCGCCACCCAGTGCGAGCCGCGCCCCGGCGGCCGGCTGTGCCTGTGGTGGAATGACGGCTGCTACGCCAACGGACGCTTTGCGGCGTGCGAGCCTGGCAAGAAGGTGGCCGTTCGCCGGCACGGCCGCGGCGAACCCGAGCCGGCCCGCGGTGGCGGTGTCATTGGCGCCGAAGGATGGCCGCACGGCGCTGACCCTGGCCAGGCGCTCACCACTCGATGACTGACTCCTTCGACTTCGGCGGCGACATCGTCTGGCGGCCAACGCCAGCCTACACCGAGCGCTCGCACCTGGCGCGCTTCATGCGCCAGCACGGCCTGGCCACCTATGCCGACCTGATGGCCCGCTCGACTGACGACGTGGCCTGGTTTACCGACGCCGTGCTGAAATACCTGGATATTCGTTTCGAAACGCCCTACACCCAGGTGGTCGACCTCAGCCGCGGCCCGGCCTGGCCGCGTTGGTGCCTCGACGGCCGCCTCAACATTGTCACCAATTGCGTCGACAAGTATCACGCCGACCGCGCCTTGGCCCGGCAGCCGGCGATCCTGTGGGAGAGCGAGGACGGCCAGACCCAAGGCCTGACCTACGCCGACCTGTACCGCGAGGTCAACCACTGCGCCAACCTGCTTCGCCTGCACGGTTTCGGCAAGGGCGAAGCCATCGGTCTGTTCATGCCCATGACGCCCGAGATCGTCATCGCGCTGCTGGCCATCGTCAAGATCGGCGGCATCGTTCTGCCGCTTTTTTCGGGCTATGGTGCTGGCGCGGTGGCCGCGCGTCTCAACGACGCCCAGGCGGCCGGGCTGTTCACGGCCGACGGTTTCGTGCGCCGCGGCCAGGTTGTGCCGCTCAAGCCCGTGGCCGACGAGGCCGCGGCGCAGGTGCCCAGCCTGCGCGAGGTGATTGTCTTGCGCCGCGCTGGCAACCCGGTCCGCATGACCGCTGGGCGCGACCACTGGTGGCACGAGCAGATCCCGTTGCAGTCGGCCTTCGCCGCGGTGGAGCCCACCGCCGCCGAGGACCCGCTGATGATCATCTACACCTCCGGAACCACCGGCCGGCCCAAGGGCGCGGTGCACACGCACTGCGGCTTCCCGGTGAAGGCCGCCCAGGATATGGCCTTCGGCTTCGACGTGCAGCGCGGCGACCGCCTGTACTGGATCACCGATATGGGCTGGATGATGGGCCCTTGGGAGGTCTTTGGGATCCTGTTGCTGGGCGGCACGATGCTGCTCTACGACGGCGCCCCCGACTATCCTGGCCCTGACCGGCTTTGGCGCCTGGTAGCCCAACACGCGCTCACCCACCTGGGGGTCAGCCCGACCCTGGTGCGGGTGCTTAGCCAGCACGGTGAAGCCCCGGTCCGCGCCCACTCTTTGGACACGCTGCGCTTCTTCGGCTCCACGGGCGAGCCGTGGAACCCCGATCCCTGGCTGTGGCTGTTCCAGAGCGTGGGCCAGGGACAGCGCCCCATCATCAACTACTCCGGCGGCACCGAGGTCTCGGGCGGCATCCTCTCTGGCAACCCGCTCCTGCCGCTCAAACCGTGCGCCTTTTCCGCACCCTGCCCCGGCATGGCCGCCGACGTGGTCGACGACGCCGGCCACCCGGTCCGCGGCCAGGTCGGCGAGTTGGTGATTCGCCAGCCTTGGATCGGCATGACGCGCGGGTTTTGGAAGGATCCTGAGCGCTACGAGGAGACCTATTGGCGGCGCTTTCCGGGCGTGTGGGTGCACGGCGACTTCGCCGCCATCGACGAGGACGGCATGTGGTACATCCTGGGCCGCAGCGACGACACCATCAAAGTCGCCGGCAAGCGGTTAGGGCCGGCCGAGGTCGAGTCGGTGTTGGTCGCCCACCCGGCCGTCGTCGAGGCGGCGGCCATCGGCGTGCCGGATGAGGTCAAAGGGAACAGCGTGGTGGCCTTCTGCGTGCTGGCGCCGGGTCAAGCGCCCGGCGAGGCGCTGCGTGAAGCCCTGATGAACCAGGTGACGGCGGCGCTCGGCAAACCGCTCCGGCCGCGCGCGATCCGTTTCGTGCGCGATCTGCCCAAGACCCGCAACGCCAAGGTCATGCGGCGGCTGATCCGCGC
>JADLEU010000196.1 GCA_020845955.1 Anaerolineales bacterium | reverse complement strand
CGCGGAGCCTGAGGACTCGCCCGAAGCAGACGACACGCAGGCCCCCGAGCGGGCGGCGGGCGACACGCTTTTCGCACCGGGGGACCGCTGCGGCTGGAGCACATTTGCAATCGACTTCCAGGCCTTTGAGTACACCGATAACTACACCTTCGACGTGGACGCTGAGCAGCAGTACGTGGAGGTGCCGGGCAAGAACGTGGCGGCGTACGCGGTGTGCGAAGACTTCGCCGACTACGGCGAGGTGGAGATCGCTGTAGCGGCATCGACCGTGGCCGGGCCGAACACCAACAACGTGAGCCTGGTGTGCCGCTACAGCGAGGATGGCTGGTACGAAGGCGCGATCACCAGCGGCGGGTATTGGTACCTGTACAAGTTCACGCTGCAGGCGGGCTACGTGGAGCTGGCCACCGGAGGCTCGTTCGCTATCAACCTGAAGCGCGCGACCAACCAGTTGCGAATGGCATGTGTCGGTGAGACGGTCACGCTCTACGTCAACGACACGGAACTGGGCAGCGTAGTGGACGACGAGTTCTCCGCCGGCGGGTTTGGGATCTCGGTGAGCACGTTCGAAATCGGCGGCGCGGGGGTGCTGTTCGACGGGCTAGAAGTGCGGGTGGCTGAGTAAGCCGGCGTCAACGGATGCGGCAACGGACCCTGCAATGCTCGCAGGGCAGTATCAACGAATAAGGCGCGCCGGACACGCGAGCGGAATACACTCTCGGAACCCGAGTTGGATCGGCGAGGCGCTTCGCGCGCGCAGGGGCGAGCAGGTCCAGCGCCATACGTTCGCGCGCACACCTGGTCTAGCAAGCGGTGCCTTGGGGGCAGCAGATGGCAGTGTGTATTCAAAGACAACCTGGGTGGGCGGATGACAGCTTATGAATTTGACCGGATGCCAGAGCGGGACTTGAGCCACAGCGGCAAGTGGCGCAAGTACGCGGCAGATGTGCTTCCGATGGGGCTGGCGGACATGGACTTCGTGTCGCCCGAGCCAGTGACGCGGGCGCTGCAAGCGTTCGTTGCGCAGGGCATGTATGGCTATCCGCTCCTTGGTGATGCCGGGTCCGACAGCCCAACCTTGCGCGAGGCGGTGGTGGCGCGCCTGGAGCGGCTGTACGGCTGGCGGGTGGCGCCGGAGGCGCTGGTGCTGCTGCCGGGCGTGGTGACCGGGTTCAACCTGGCGGCGCACACCGTGGCCCAGCCGGGGGGCGAGATGGTGCTGCAGCCCCCGATCTATCACCCCATGCTCGACACGGCTGCACACGCGGGGTTGGCGCGGCACGACGCGACCCTGGCGCGTGACGCGGATGGGCGCTTTGGGATCGATTGGGACGTGTTCGCAGGTGCCTTCAACGCGAACACGCGGATGTTCCTGCTGTGCAATCCCCACAACCCCACCGGGCGGGTGTTCGGCCGCGACGAGGTGGCCCGCATGGCGCAGATCTGCCTGCGGCACGGTGTCACGATCTGCTCGGACGAGATTCACGCCGAACTGGTCTTTGACGGCCGGCGGCACGTGCCGATCGCGACCCTGGCTCCGGAGGTCGAGCAGCAGACGATCACGCTGATCGCGCCGAGCAAGACGTTCAACCTGGCCGGGCTGCAGTGCTCAGTGGCCGTGATCCCGAACGCGGACCTGCGGGCAGCGTACGTCAAGGCGCGGCGCGGACTGGTGGCGTGGGTGAACGTGCTGGGCCTGATCGCGGGGGAGGCGGCCTACCGCGAGGGGGACGAGTGGCTGGCGCAGCTACTCCCGTATCTACGAGCCAACCGTGATTATTTGGCCGAGTTCGTGCGAGCCGAGATGCAGGGCGTGCGGATGTGCCCGCCGGAGGCGACCTACCTGGCCTGGCTCGACTGCCGCGAGACCTCCCTGCCGGATCCGTGCCAATTTTTCCTGGACCTGGGGCGGGTGGCATGCGTCGACGGGGCGCAGTTCGGGCCGGGGGGCAAGGGCTTCGTGCGGCTCAACTTCGGCTGCCCGCGGCCGAGGCTGGCCGAGGCGCTAAAGCGGATGAAGGCCGCGCTGGAAGCCTAACATCTTTGCCACGAATCTTCACAATTTGACACAAAAGAGCGTCATATCTGTCACCCTTGTCACGCGCCCTTGTCTTGAAGGCGAAAGCGGCGTGAAAGGGTTCGCGGGGCCTGTCCCGCTTGTCTCCTTTTCGATCAGACGCGATAGACGACGCCCTGGCTGCCATCCACGCGGATGCGCTCGCCGTCGCGGAGCGTGCGAGTGCCGGTGATGGTGCTCATCACCGCTGGAAGGCCGTATTCGCGGGCCACGATAGCCGCGTGCGAGAGGACAGTGCCGCTGTCGACGACGACGGCGACAGCGCGCTGGAAGAGCGGGGTCCAGGCGGGGTTGGTGTAGGGGGCGACTAGCACGTCGCCGGCCAGCAGCCGATCGAAGTCGGCGCCGTCACGGATGATGCGGGCCGGGCCTTCGGCCAGGCCGGGGCTGCCGGGTTGGCCCCGCAAGAGTTCGCTGCCCCGCGGCGCGCTTGTCGGAAACAAGCGCGGATCCACGAGCGGCACCTTCTCTAGGTTGGCCCGGGTCCACTGGCGGCGCGCGACCGACGCGCGCAGCTCGGCGGCCAGGTCCGCGGGCGGCGGCAATCGGCCACCGATGCGCTCGAGTTCTGGGCGCGTAAGGTGAAAGACGTCCGCGGGCGCGTCGAGCAGTCCGGCCTGGACCAGGCGCCGGCCCAGCTCGAGGGCGGCCCGCCGGATGATAGGCATGGCCAGGGTAGCGTAGTAGTGGGTATCTTCGCGTATCTGCACAACCAGGCGCGCCTCGGCCAGGAGGCCGAGGAAGGCCGAGCGCAGAGGGGCCAAGCGCAGCAGCGGGTGCTGCAGAACCGCGTCGCGCGCGGCCTGCCAGCCGGGCGGGCCGCGGGGGGATGGCGGGTGGGCGGCGAAGCTCTTAAGGAGCCCGAGCACGACCTCGGGCGCGTCTTTCCAGGTGGGCTCGAGGGCGGTGCTAATCACGGTTTCGCGGTGGCCGTAGCGGTCGAGGAAGGCGCGCAGCTCGGCCAGGAAGGCGCGGCCAGCGGGTAGCGCATCGAGGGCGGGCCAGAGATCGCCGGGCGCGTGGCAAGAGAAGATACCCGCGAGGTCTGGGTTGGCCCGGATCTGGCCCGACAGCCGTTCGAGCGCCTGGTTGGCTTCGACGGTGAGGTTGGCGGCGCCCGAGATCAGCGGCCCGAATTGGCGCGGCTGCCCCAACAGCCCCAACAGTAGACGCATCCGGACGAGGGCGAAGGCGGCGCGCGGGAAGTAGCGGCGACGGATTTCGCCCGCGACGAGGAACGGGATCTGCTGGGCGGCGGAGAGCGTGTCGAGCAAATCCTGCCAGGAGAGCGCGCTGACCTGGAGCGCGTCCAGGGCGCGGGCGCGGGCCAGTCCCTCCGCCAGGAGCGGGTCAGATTGCCAGCGGCGCGGGTCGCAGCGCAGCACGAGGCCGAGCAGCGTCAACGGAGCCAACAAGGTGCGCCACGTGGGGCGCGGCAAGTCGCCGCTGTAGGCGAGGACGACCTCGTCATCGATGGTGAACATCTGGCCTAAGCGCCACGCGAACCCCAGGATCTGTAGAACCGGCTCGACCGCGCTGGACAGGGCGGGGACCCACGTCGTCAGGTCCAGGGGATAGGGGCGGATGGGCAGCATCTCGCCGAAGTTGGCGGCCAGCATGCGCTGGGCGAAATTGGCGCGCGGCGGGGGCGCGGGCAGGGCCGTGATGGGCCGCGCCTGGAGGATGTAGAGCCGGCCGCCGGCCCAGGCCCATTCGACGTCCTGCGGGCTGCCGAAGTGGCGCTGGACGGCCAGGCCGGTCTCGGCCAAGCGGCGCAGGGCGCTGTCCGCGATTGCTGGCGTCGGCGCGGCCTGGCTCACGGCCGGCCCGGCAACCTCCTCGGTGCCGCCGCCCGGGCGGGCGCGGATGATGACCTCGCGCCGGCCCAACTGCCGCCCGACGATGCGCCAGGCCAGGCGTCCACGGCGCAGGACGAAATGATCGGGCGTCACACGACCGGCGACGATGGCCTCGCCCAGGCCGGGATTGGCTTCGATGACGACCTCATCGCGCTCACCAGTGACTGGGTTGGCAGTGAACATCACGCCGGCCGTCTCGGCCGCGACCATGCGCTGGATCACGACCGCCAGCTTCACGCCGCGCTGATCGACGCCCTGACGCCGGCGGTAGGCAAAGGCGCGGTCGGTCCACAGCGACGCCCAGCAGCGGCGCACTGCTTCGAGCAGCGCCTGGTGACTGAGGATGTTGAGATACGTATCCTGCTGGCCCGCGAAGGCGGCCTCGGGCAGGTCTTCGGCGGTGGCGCTGGACCGCACCGCCACCGGGCCAGGGCCAAGCCCCTCGTAAGCGGCCAGGACGGCGCGCTCGACCTCGGGTGGTGGTGCGGCGGCCTCGAAGGCGGCGCGGATGGCCGCGGCGCCTGGCTCCGGCTGAGCGAGTGCCTGAGCGATAGCCTGCCCGAGGCCGTTGTGCGCCACAAAGCGGTCGTAGGCCGCCGTGGTGACCACGAAACCAGGCGGCACCGGGAAGCCGGCGCGGATCAGTTCGCCCAAGTTGGCGCCCTTGCCGCCGGCCCGGTCGAGGTCGAGGCGGGAAAGTTGGGCCAGGGGGAGGGTGAGGTTGTCAGAATGTAGCGACGAAACCATGCGCCCATTGCCTTTGTCGTGACAGTGAACTACACACTCTGCTGCCGGGCGCACAGCCGCGCACACAAGAGCACCGGGGCGGCCGGCCGGGTGTAGGTGGCCGGGCCCACCGGCCCGGGCACGCCGCTGCCGCCCCTCGCTTGCCTCGCGCCTCGCCGGTCTGGCGCCCTGCCAGGCTTCTGGCGCCGAATCCTATCCAGCTCCCGCCAGCGCGCAAGCCGGCCCGGCCGTCCACCCCTCACCTCCAATAGGCGAACACCATGGCGCCAGGCTACGCGCCCAGAGCCCCGCCAACCAACCTGGTGGCCCCACCAAGAACTGCCCCCGCCGTTCCCTGGCTGATAGAACAATTCTTCCCCTACACTCCTCCTCGACCGGTGCCACGCCCCTCAGCAACCCAATCACCCAAGCCTGCCTTCTGCCGGCTGACGTCCGCTGGCTTCGCGTGCCTCCTGCCACCTGTCTTCAGCCTTCCACCTTCCGCCTGCCGTCTCGTCAAGCTTCCAGCTCCCCGGCCTCCTCCGACCTCTCACCGCCCACCTCCCCACCTGACCACCTGCCCGCCAGGGCCGTCGTTGGCCCAAACACCTCTCAATAACAGGCCTCTCGGCGCCCCGACGACGACCTGAGGTTCAATCCGGCGAGGTGCATTCTGCGGTTTCCAGTACGCTGCCTACGCACTCACGCCAAGAAGATCAGCGCCACGCCCGCCAACGCCACCACCGTGCCGGCGACGGACCGCAGGCTGACGCGCTCTTTGAAGAGACACCACCCAAACGGCAGGATCAGGACGGGCGTCAGCGCCATCAAGGTGGACGCAATGCCGATCGGGGCATTCTGGATCGCCACCAGCGACAGCGATGCCCCCGCCACCGGACCCAACAGCGTGGCCGTGGCAATGAGCAGCGCCGCGCGGGGCTCCCGCCGCATGACCCGCAGTGGCCGCCCCGCTCGACCCATCATCAGCGCCGCGAGCCACACTGCCGCCGCGGCCGCTAGCATCCGGATGACGGTGGCCGACAGCACCGGAAAGTCACCGGCCATGCCCAGCCGCGAAGTGATCAGCCCCAGCGCCTGGCCCGTAGCCGCCGCCACGCCCAACGCCACCCCCAGCGCGAACCGCGGGCGGCCGGCGCGGCCGCCCGCCGGGGCCGCGGCCGACGGCTGGCGCTCCGCCACCACCCAGGCCACGCCGCCCACCGTCAGGAAGACGGCCAACAGATCCAACAGCGCCAGCCGCTCGCCCAGGAAGATCCGGGCAGCCAGCGTGGCAATGATCGGCGCCAGCGCCATCAGCAGCGTCGACAACCGCGGCCCGATGAACAACAGCGCCTGGAACAACGCCGCGTCGCCCAGCGCCAGCCCAATCAGCCCCGACAGCGCCAGCCAACCCCAGCGCTCGGGCCCGGCCCACAACGGCAGCCACTCCCCCGCGAAGGTTCGGTGCGCGAGCGCTAGGATCACAAGCGCCAGCAGCAGCCGGGCCAGGTTGACCACCTGGGATCCCACCCGGTGCCCGGCGAACGTGAACAGCAGGCTGGTAAAAGTCCAGCACGCGGCCGCGCCCAGCGCGGCCAGCTGGCCTAGCAGCGCCCCGCTCAAGCTGCGCCCCCGCTCGCCACCACCGCCGGCACGGGCCCGGCCGGCGCGGCGCTTCCGTTCGCCTGGCAGTGGCGGCAGGGCGGCTGCTCGGCGGCCACAATCGCCTGGTCGGCGCTCCAGAAGACGTTCTCGGCCCCAATCGCGTCCAGCAGCCCGCCGCGCTCCAGCATGCGCCGCACGTTGTCGTGCGCCCCGGCAACCATCAGCGTACCGCCGGCGCGGCGCACCCGCGCGTGCAGCGCCTGCATCACCTGCAGCCCTGAGGTGTCTAGCAGCGGCACGCCGCGCATCGACAGGATCAGGGCGTGGGTCTCGCCCATGTGCGCAAAAGCCTCGTTGAACGTGCCGGTGGCGGCGAAGAACAATGGTCCGGTCAGGTAAGCCACGCGCACGTGGCGGCAGCGGCCGGCCGTGGCGATGCCGCGCTGGCGCAGCTTGGCGACATCCACCGCCTGCACGTCCACGCTCAGGCTGGCGATCTGGTTGAGGAAGACCGCCCCCGACAGGAACGCGCCGATCAGGATGGCCTGGGTTAGGTCGAGCGCAATCGTGGCCGCCATGGTGATCAGGAAGGTGATCATGGCGGTCTTGAAGCGCCGGCCGAAGATGAAGTGAATGGCCTCCCATTCGTTCATGCGCCAGGCCGTCACGATCAGCACGCCCGCCAGAGCCGCCAGCGGGATACGCGACATGATCGGCGCCAGGAAGAACATGGAGGCCAGCAGCGCCAGCGCGTGAATCACGCTCACCAGGCGGGTCTGCCCGCCCGACTTGATGCCCACGCTGGTGCGCGCAATGGCGGCCGTAGCCGGCACCCCGCCGAAGAAGGGTATGAGCATGTTGCCCAGGCCCTGTGCCACCAGCTCCTGGTTGGCCTGCAGGCGGACGCCTGTCATGTTGCTGGCCACCGCTCCGCACAGCAGGCTTTCGACCGCGCCCAGCGCGGTGATGGTCAGTGTCGGGGCCACGAACTCCTGCAGCCGGCCCCAGGGCACCGCCGCCAGGGTCAGCCGTTGGTCGAGCAGCAGCGTCTGCGGGATGACCCCGATGACGGCCACCGGCCACCGCGTAACGATGGCGAGCGCCGTCGCCAGGATCAGGCCGAGCAGCGAGGCCGGGAAGCGAGCATTCCAGCGCCTGGGCCACAGCGCCATCGTAGCCACCACGACCAGGCCGAGGGCCATAGCCTGCCATGAGGGCGCGAAGCCGCCGCGGAAGTAGCCCAGCAGCTTGAGCGCGGCCGACTCGCTTCCCGGCGTCTGCACGCCCAGGAAGTTGTCGATCTGGCCGATAATGATGATCAGCGCGATGCCGGTGGTGAAACCGCTTATGACCGGACCGGGGATGAAGGCGATGAAGCGCCCCAGCCGCAGCAGGCCAATCACCAGCAGCAGGCCGCCGGCCAGAAGGCCGGCGATCCAGATGCCCGGCAGGCCATAGGATTGCGCCAGGATGATCAGGACGGCGCTCATCGCCCCGGTGGGGCCCGAGATCTGATAGGGCGCGCCCGACAGCGCGCCGATCACGAGGCCGGCCAGGATGGCCGTCACCAACCCGGCCGCGGCCGTGGCGCCCGAGGCCACACCAAAGGCCAGGGCCAGCGGCAGGGCTACGGCCGCCACTGTCAGGCCGGCCAGCAAGTCCTGGCGGAACTTGGCACTCGAATAACCCCTGAACTCATCCTTGAGCAGACAGGGCAAACTGCGACGCGGCATAGCTCCTCCGGCCGGACAACAAAAGAGCCCGCGGCCATCGGGAGCGGCCGCGCGGGCTCATCTGCTGCGAGATACTCGTTTGGATTATGGGTTAGAGCGCTGATTATATGCGTCGGCGCCGATTCATCAAGCCGCCCCTCGGCGATTGTGCTGCCAGGCCCACAGCGCCGGGATCGGGGCAATCAGCCCGATCAGCAAGATTAAGATCAGCAGCGCGCCGCCGATGCCCACCAGCGGGGGGAAGAGCGCCCCGGCGACCGCGAGCGCCGCCGCCACGACCAACAGCACCATGGCCACGGCCGCGATGGCGCCCGTCCACTGCCAGCCCGCCTTCTGCGAAGCACGGCGCACGCCGCTGATGCGCCCGGTTTGACCGTTGATCACCACCGGGATCCACTGGCCGTCGTCATCCTGGTAGGCGGTGCTGTACAGCGGCAGCAAGAGTTGGGTCCAGTGCAGTTGGCGATACTCGATCGCCAGTTGAGCCTGCTCGATGTGTTGTCCACCGGCCGCGGATTGACAGTCGGCGGCCACGCGCTGATCCAGGCGGCTGCGGGCAAATGGCCAGGCCGCCCCTGGTTCCAGGCTGGGCATGCGCACGACGGCCTCCGCCAGCGTCTGCGCGGTGTAAGGACGAGCCGTGTCCAGTGCCCACTCGCCCACCTGTGCAGTCAGGCGCGCGTGGTCCTCCAGGGCCGGGACCGCAACGTTGTGGTAGGCGCGCCGCACCTGCCCAGCGCGCGGCTCCCAGCGAGTGCGCGTTTCGATCACGTGTTGCGTCACCCATTGCCCGTTCTGGTAGTGCTCGTTCGCGCTGGCCACGTCGTAGTGATAGCCCACCTGCGCCTGCCAGCTTCCCGCCGCATCCGCATCGACCAGCCACATGGGGACGTAGCCCGGCACCAGCCGCCCCTGTAGCACTGCGCCGGCGAGTTCCTTGGGCCGCAACCAGATGCGCCGCGCCCATTCGTCCAGGGCGGTCCCCAACGCCGCGGCCTGCTGGTGGAAGGGCACGAGCAGTTCGGGTGGTTCGGCCGGCAGCCTGGCGGGCCGCGGGGCCAGGCTCGCGCCGGAGCACGCCGGACAGCGGATGCCCAACCGCGTGGCCGGCACTAGGTAGACCCGGTCGCACTCGGAACAGCCCGCGGCCTGCAGCGGCAACCCCCAGGCCGCAGCGCCTTCGGGCGTGACCTGCATGTCAACCGGCAAGGGCGCGGTCATGGTAAGCCTGCCTGGGTGGCCTGCCACACAATAAAGCCTGAGAGTGCCAGGCCGGCCACAAACAACAGCCCGCCGATGCCGATCAGCGGTGTGCCCAGCCCCGCCGCGAGCGTCAACGGCAGGCCCAACAACGCCAGCAGCACACCAGGCGTCAGCAGCGCGGCCGCCACCAGCCATACCTTGGCCCAGGCCACTGGTTTCTGGCCGGCCACGCCACCGGTCTGCCCGTTGATCATGAGCTGATAAACGCGCCCCTCGAAGCGATAGGGCGCCAGGTACACCGGCAGGAGGACGTAGCGCCAGACTTCGTCTTCAAAGGCGGCGGCCACGCTCAGGTTGCGCACATGCGCCGAGGCGATGTCGTCGCGGCAGGCTTGCTTGGCGCGCTCCCGCATCTTGGCGCGGGCCGTGTCCCAGGCGGTGGGCAGCGGGATCTCGTACGGCTGGGCTTGCCAGCCGGCCAGAAAACCGGGGTCAAAGGCCGTCAAGGCGTTCAGGTCGAAGTTCGCCACGCGCTCGAGCAGCGCGGCGCCGGCCTTGGTGGTTGCCGGCTCCAACTGGTCATGCGCCGGCGCCACCACGCGGCTGTTCTCCCAGCGCCAGTCGATGACGGTCTCGGTGCGCCATTCCTCTCTGCCGGCGTCATACACCTGCCGGGTGCGTTCGTAGCCGACCTCGGCGCGCCAGTCGGCGACCACTCGCGCGCTAAAGGTCCAGAACGGCAGGTAGATGCCGGTGAAGCGGGCCGAGCCGGCCGCGGCCGACAGCCCGGCCGGGTGCAACCAGCCCCGCCCGAGCCACTCGCGGGCCAGCGCCGGGCAGCGGTCAGGCTGAATCTTGAAGGGGATCAGGTGCGCCGGGCGAAGGGCGTCCTCGCTGGCCGCGCGCGCCGCCACGCGGTTGGATCCGCAGAAAGGGCAGCTTGTGCTTAGATCGTTGGGCGCCAGCGACAGATCAGCGCCGCAGGCGTCGCAGTGGAGCGCGCGCCGCTCGCTGGCCCACCCGCGCTGCTGGCGCGCCAGGGTGTCAACCGTAAACTCCGATACCGCGGCCGCGCGGCCCACCACTTGCGCCTCGAGCGGCTGCCCGTAGCCGCAGTTGGCGCAGATGACGCTGGCCGCCGCGGGGTCGTAGGCGGTGGTCGCGCCGCACCGCGGGCACTTGTAGGTGAGGGCCTCCGGCCCGGTTTCGACCTTGAGCGCCGGTGCGTAGACCGTTACGCCGGGCAGCTTGGACTCGACCGGGCTGAAACCGAACGGGGGTTGCCAGGTTTCCGAGGCTGATGTGCTCATATGCAAGTATTCTACGCTGCACAGCGCGTTAGGTTGCCCATCCTGGCCGCCCCCTCCCGCCCGAACGTTCGCCCTCGCGGGCGCACGTCATCCCCACATGCCGGTAGGAGCGGATTGCCCACACGAACGGCGGCCCCTCTCGGCTGTGCTCAGCCGCGCCCCCGCACCCCGCGTCTATGCTGATCCAGCCTCCACGAATCGCCAGCTAGGTTCTACCCGACCATGTCAGCCAACAGCGCGTCGGGCTGGCTCCAGGCCGCCGGAAACTGAACCGCGCCCCCAATCGCGGCGCGCCCGCGGATATCCTCGCGCGCGGCCGGCGACCGCCACCAGGCCTCACCACCGAGTGCGCGCAGCGCGCGCAACCAATGCGCCACGCGGGCCAGCGCCAACACGTAGCCGGCCGGATAGATGGACAGCGAGGCCGTAAAGGGTTCCAGCCGGGCAAACCCGGCCGGCATCGCCACGCCCGTGAAGGCCAGCATGTTCGCCGCGAAGCGCTCTTCAATCGCGGGCCAGGGCAGCGCGGCCTCCCAGGCGTCCAGCGCCGTGAGCGCCGCCGCGCCCAGCCAGGCACAGGTCAGCAGCGTCTTAAAGCGTGCAAACCTCAGCAGGCGATCCAGCGCCGGCCCGGCGAACCCAAACTCCTCCGCCAGGAACAGGGGTTCGGCCAGGAGGTACTCGAACAGGGTCGAGAAGGTCTCGTGCTGGCCCGAGGCCAGCCAATAGCGGTCGATGAACGGCAGCTCGGGCCGAATGCCGGAGAAGTGCGCGGCATGCCCAAACTCGTGGTACAGCATATCCACCAGGTGGTGGGCGCCGGTGGTGCGCACCGAGACGCGCACGTCGTGCGGCACTCTGACCGGAAAGCACATCGCGCCGGGGTACTTGCGCGGGCGGTCGGCCACGTCCACCGGCACGCGGCTGAGGTCGAAACCCAAGCGGGTAAAGGCCGCCTGCACGGTGGGGACGGCGCCCTCGGCTGAAAACCAGCGCGCACCCGGCTCATACATCCGGTTCAGGTACAAGGCGCGTAGCTCGACCGGGCCAGCCGGCCGTCTAAACACCGTCTGACTCAGCGCGTCGAGGGCCGCGGCAAAAGGCTGCCGGGTGGCCCGGCCCACCCGCTGCAGCAGGTCCCGCAGCGCGGCGGGAGTGGTCTCCTCGCGCAACGCGAACACCTCCACCGGGGTGAGGCCGTGCGCGGCGTAGTCGGCCCGGAGTTGGGCGGCGCGCGCCTCGAGCGCCGGCGCCACCCGCTCCGAGCGCGCCACCAGCGCTTCAAAGCCGGCCTGCAAGCGCCCATCGGCGCCGGCCTCGCGCTCGAAGCCCTTCCAGTTGCGCCAGGTGAGGGGCGCTGCGCCGCTGGCCAGCCCGGGCACCACCAGCCACTGGTCCTGGGCGGCAACTACCGCGGCGTCTGCCGTCACCTGCCGCGCCTCGGCATGAGCTTCGACGGCAAAGGCGCGCAGCCAGGGGTCAGACGAGGCGAACAGCCCGCCGTATAGGTCCGCCAGCCGCGCCGTGGGAGCGTCGTAGGCGCCGGGCGCCACCGGCAGCCCGACATCTTCAGAATACAGGAGGCGATTGAGCGCCACCGTCGCGGCTTCGAGCCGAGTGGCCAGGTCTGAAGTCATCATAATGTTCATTATAACCGCAGCGAGAGCCTAATTCGGCTAGGCCCTATGCTACAATGCCCACTATGGCTGAAGCGATTTACCTCGATCACGCCGCCACCACACCGGTTGATGCGCGTGTGCTCGACGCGATGCTACCCTACTTCTCCACCGAGTTCGGCAATCCGTCGTCGGTGCACCGCTGGGGCCAGACCGCCGAACGGGCCTTGGAACAGGCGCGCGCCACGGTCGCCCAGGTGCTCAATTGCCAGCCGGCCGAGGTGATCTTTACCGGCTGCGGCTCGGAGGCCGACAATTTGGCGCTCCGCGGCGCGGCCCTGGCCGAACGCGAACGGCGCGGCGCCCGGCACCTGGTCACGACCCCCATCGAGCACGCGGCCGTCCTGGGCACGCTGCGGCAGCTCCGTGACCACTTTGGGTTCGACCTGACCATCCTGCCCGTCGAACGCGATGGCCGTGTGGTGCCCCAGGAAGTGGCCGCGGCCCTGCGCCCAGACACGGCGTTGGTCTCTGTGATGTACGCCAATAACGAGATTGGCACGATCGAACCGATTGCCGAGATTGCCCAGGT
>JADLEU010000195.1 GCA_020845955.1 Anaerolineales bacterium | reverse complement strand
GCGATCAGCACGGCTTTATGACAAGATTACCGGTAGTGAGCGCGCCTGGGCGGGCGGCCGAGTCGGCCACTCCTCCGTATCCATCCAGCGGGGCTCCATTGTTTTTTGATGAATTTCCCCATTCTAGGGGGCCTCCCTATTGCATTTGCGAGTTCGGGTCTCTATAATGCCTCTGATCGGCGTCAAGACCACAAACCACAACCCGGCCAGGTGCAGTAATGTACGTCAACACGGAAATCATGTTTCCGCCTAGTGTGATTCCGGCCCTACGCAACTCCGGCAGTTCCGACTGGCGCAGCCTGGTCGAGCGCGTAACCCGGCTTGATGAGACGGACCCTGAGAGCCTGGCCTTTTCGCTCATGATGATCCGGCTCAACGGCTGTCTCGACTGCGAGACCGACTCCTTTCGCGCCATGCGCGGCTGCGCGGCTTGCGCCCAACAGACCGTGCGGCGCTACCGCAGCAATGATCGAGAGCTCATGCGGCTTTACACAGCCGCGCTCCGCGACGTGAGGGCCTATCTGGCTGCGCCCCATCCCGTTGAAGTTGCCTGACCTGCGCCAATCGTTCCCCTGCCCGCCGGCGCTCGCACGCGCCGGCGCTTGTTCGTAGCTCGCCTCAGTTTGTCTTCCGAATCTGCCTGTGGTATTCTGGAATTCAAGCCTTCCAGGGCTTCTGCCTGCCTGTGGACCGGCCGCCAGCCGGCCCGGGGGCGGCCGGCAGCGCGCGCTGCCTCGCCCAGCGTGGCACCGTGATGAGGACACCCTATGCTCACCACAATTGAGAAAATGATCTTCCTGCTGCTGGCGCTGGCCTCGGCCGGTGCGGCCCTGCGCGCGGCCGACCGTATCCGGCGCGTGATCCGGCGCGGGCGCGGCTCGATCACCCTGGACCATGTTGTCGAGCGAGCCCTCCAGGCCGCCGTCAAAGCCGGCGGCTTCCTGCCCACCTGGCGCACGCGGCTGCTGCCGAGCCTGCTGCACGCCTTCGTCGGCTGGGCCTTCATCTATTACCTGCTTGTCAACCTGGGCGACGTGCTGCAGGGCCTGCTGCCCAACTTCGTCTTCCTGGGCGCCGGCGCCCTCGGCGGCGTCTATCGCCTGATCGCCGACGTGCTCAGCGTGGCCGCCCTGGTGGGCATGCTGGCGCTCTTGCTGCGGCGCTTTGCCTTCCGCTCCCCCGCGTTCCGCTTCCGCGAGACCACCACCGTCCATCCCCGGGCCCGCCCTGGCATCCGCCGCGACTCGGCCATCGTCGGCGGCTTCATCCTCGTGCACGTCGGGTCGCGCTTCTTGGGCGACAGCTTCGCACTGGCTGCCGGCGGCGCAGGCGACTTCTGGCGGCCGTTCGCCAGCCTCGTCAGTTCGCTCTGGGCGGGCCTCAGTCCGCTGACCCTCACCGTCATGGAGCACGTCTTCTTCTGGGGCGCGCTCGGCACCATCCTGCTTTTCATCCCCTATTTTCTATACTCCAAGCACCTGCACCTGTTCCTGGCGCCCACCAACTTCCTGCTACGCCCGGAGCGCAAGTCGATGGGCCAGCTCTACGCCATCGACTTTGACGACGAGACCATCACCCAATACGGCGCGGCCCGGCTGGAAGACCTGGAGTGGAAGCTGGTGCAGGACGCCTACGCCTGCATCATGTGCAACCGCTGCCAGGATGCCTGCCCGGCCAATATCACCGGCAAGGCCCTGTCGCCCGCCGCGCTCGAGATCAACAAACGCTACTTCATCAATGAGCACAATGTTGCCCTGGCCGCCGGCCAGCCTTCACCCCAGGGTCTGCTGGAATTCGCCATCCGGCCCGAGGAGGTCTGGGCCTGCACCGCCTGTGGCGCCTGCATCGACATCTGCCCGGTTGGCAACGAGCCCATGCGCGACATCCTCGATATCCGCCGCAGCCTGGTGCTGATGGACAGCAGCTTCCCCGACCAGCTGCAGACCGCCTACAAGGGCATGGAGCGCCAGGGCAATCCCTGGAACATCGGACCCGAGAGCCGGCTGGAGTGGGCCGAGGGCCTGAACGTGCCCACGGTCGAGAAGAACCCGGACTTCGAGATCCTCTACTGGGTGGGCTGCGCGCCGGCCACCGACCCGCGCGCGCGCAAGACCGCCCGTGCTTTTGTCCAGGTGTTGCAGGCAGCCGGCGTCAACTTCGCCGTTCTGGGGCGCCTCGAGCGCTGCACCGGCGACCCGGCCCGCCGCTCGGGCAACGAGTTCCTCTTTGCGCAGTTGGCCACGCAGAACGTCGAGACGCTCAACGAAGTCCTGGCCGGCGAAACGGCGGGCAACGGCGGCGCGCCGGCGCGCCGCCGCATCGTGGCTACCTGTCCCCACTGCCTGCACACGCTCAAGAACGAATATGGCGACTTCGGCGGCCGTTTCGGCGTCGTCCATCACACCCAGCTCATCGCCGAACTGCAGGCCGCGGGCCGGCTCAAGCTCGACCCGGCCCGCCAGGCTAACGTCGCTTTCCACGACCCCTGCTATCTCGGCCGCCACAACGGCATCCTGGACGCGCCGCGCCAGGCGCTCCAGGCCGCCGGCGCGTCGATCACCGAGCTGCCGCGCTCGGGCCGCCAATCGTTCTGCTGCGGCGCCGGCGGCGCGCAGATGTGGAAGGAAGAGGAGCACGGCCTCCAGCGCGTCAGCGCGAACCGCTTCGCCGAGGCGCAGGCCACCGGCCAGCAGACGCTGGCCGTGGCCTGCCCCTTCTGCCTGATCATGCTTAGCGACGCCGCCAACACGGCCAAGAGCGGCATGCAGGTCCGCGACGTGGCCGAAGTCATCGCCGAGGCGCTGCCTAAGTAGCCGGGCCGGCAACGGGCGCTTGCGGGCGCGGCTCTCGGTCCCCGCGCTATAATCCCAATCTATGACCACGCCTGCGTCCGCCGACCCCCATGCCGCGCCGGGTCCTGGGTGCCTCAGCTACGCCCTGCTGGTTGCGGCCGGCCTGTGGGCCATCGCCGCCAGCGTCACGGCTCAGGTCGTGGCCTGGTACCTCGACCAGGCCCTCCTGATCTCCGGCCAGGAAATGCCCAGCCTGGTGTGGCTGCCCATCTCCTGGGGCCATGTGCTGCTGTTAGCCCTGCCGCTCGGCTTGCTGGCCTTCCTGGCCACGACGCCGCGCCTCCGCGCCGTCTACCGCGCCTGGGCCTTGGCGATTGCCTTTATTGCGGTGTTGGCTTTTCCCCGCGCGCTGCCGCGCACTGCCAGCCAGCCCGCCGCCCTGGCCCAGATCCTTCTGTCGCTGCTGTGCGCCAGTGCGCTGCTGGCCTGCAGCGTCCGGCGCCGGCGCGCGGCCGTCCCGAGCGCGGGCCGTGCCCGGCCGGCAGGTGTGGCGCCGGCCCTGATCTTGGCGCCGCTGGTGGCGGCGCCGTTCCTGCTGTGGGGCGCGTTGGGCTCGCCGCTCGATACGCTTCTCGACCTGTCGGCCGGCCTCAGCCTGGGGCTTTTCGCCGGCCTGCTGGTTGACCGGCTTGCGCCGCCAGCGCATGGCCTCGAGGCCTCCCTTGGCGCCGGCCGCGCCGGCGGCCTCGCGCTGGCGGCCTGGGGGGCCGTGGTGACGTTCGCCATCCTGGGCGCCGGGTTTGGCTTTGGCGGCAGCCAACTGCTGCTGCTCATTGTGCTGCCGCCGCTCGGCCTCGCCGCCGGCGCCCTGGCGGTGCGCGCTCACCGCGCCACGCCGCCGCGCTCGGCCTGGCTGGCCGTCACGCTTCTGGTCGGCCTGGCAACTGGGGCCGCGCTGGCGCTGGTCGATCCCGACGAGTTGGTCCTCGTGCTGGGCGAGCATGAGATCCTGGCCTGGGCCACGCGCGCGGCCTGGTCCGCCTTTGGGTTGGCCTTGCTGGCTGGGTTGCTTGCCTTGGGCCTGGCCGCTTTCGCGCGCGGCCCGGTCAGCGGCCGGGGCATCCGGCCGGCAGGTTGGGCCGGCGCGGCGCTGGCCGGTCTGGCGGCCTTGGGCCTGTATGCCCTGGCTGGCCAACCCGGCTTCTATGGGGAGCGTCTCTTCGTGATCTTGCGCGACCAGGCCGACCT
>JADLEU010000194.1 GCA_020845955.1 Anaerolineales bacterium | reverse complement strand
CCGGCGGGGTGGACTGGATGGGTGTCACGTTCAGAATACCACGGTCCGGGTGACCCAGCGTCAGGGCCGTATCTGCCATTCAAACAGCCAGGCCAGCGCGGGCGCCAGGCGCGCGGCCCAGGCCGATTCGTGGTGGAAAGCGCCGGGCGCGACGACGAACTTGAGATTCTCCGCCGGCACGCCCCCGGCCGCCAGCGCCGCCGCGACGGCCCGCGCGCCTTCCACGTAGGCGCGCGCGTAGGTCAGCGGCGCGCCGCGCCGATCGACGACGGCGGGATCAGTGGGGCGGCTGGCCTCGGCGGCGCCCGCGTCGAGGTAGCAGCGCACGCCGCGCGGCAGGTGCAGGCTGTTAAGATAGCGCAGGAGCTGGTTGTCTTCGAGCCAGCGGCCGCCGTCTTCGGCGAACCAGACGGCCGGCGACATGGCCATGACCTTGGAGAAGACGTCGGGCCGGGCGATGCCCGCGTACAGCGAGATCAGGCCGCCCATACTCGAGCCGCCTATGGCAGTATGGGCGGCGCCAGGCAGGGTGCTCCAGCGCGCGTCGATGGCGGGCTTGACGACCGCCACCAGCGCCGCCAGGTAGGCCGAGCCCGCCCCGCCCTGCATCGGCCGCGCGCGCTCCGGATCGATCCAGGCGCGCAGGCGGCGGTTGACCCACGGGCTGTATTCGTCCCAGCGCGCCGGGCTGCTGTCGACGCCCACCACGATCAGGCCGGGCGTAACACCCTCGGCAACGAGCTGGTCGAGCGTTTCGTCCACCAGCCAATCGCCAAAAGCGCCTGGCGCGAACAAGTTCTGGCCGTCGTGCAGGTAGAGCACGGGATAGCGCTGGCCGGCGGCGGCATAGCCGGGCGGCGTGTAGACGCGGATCGTGCGCGGGTTGTGGCTCAGCCCCGGCAGACGCAGGCTGAGGATCTCCACCTGGCCGCGCTCGGTTGGCGCGGGCGTATCGGGCTGAGCGGGCTCGGGTGCGGCCGGCAGGGGATCGATGCGGAGTCTCCAGTCAGCGATCGGTTCAGCTTCCCAGGTCGTACCACGACACGATGTCGCAGCTCTCTAGCGTCAACCAACGCATCTGGCCGCTGTCCGCGTCGAGGAGGCGCACGCCACCGGGACCGGCCAGGGCCAGCCGGCTGCCGGCGGGCGACCAGGCGATGCTGTTAACGCCCAGCGCCAGGGGCTCGGGCAGCGCGTAGGCGCCGCTGGAGAACGTGGCCGTGTCCAGCAAGCGCAGCGGCTGGGTGGCCGTGTCCCCGCCGGGTTCCAGGTAGGCCAGGTAGCGCCCGTCGGCTGAAAAGCGCAGCGGGCTCAGCCCGAAATCCTGGTCCTCGCGCGCGTGCAGTTCCAGCGGCGGGCCGCCGGCCACGGGCTGGGCCAGCAGGCGCGCGGCGTTGTTCTCGCCCAACGCCATCACCAGCAGCCACTGGCCGTCGGGTGACCAGGCCAGCGGCAGAAGAAAGAACGTCTCGGCGGCGGCCGCCTCCGGCACCGACAGATCGCCCACGCCGAGCAGCACCCGGTAAGTGCCCGTCGCCAGGTCGTAGACCTCCACCGGCCCAAAGTCCACGGAGCCATTCTCACCCGAGGCGGGCACCGTATAGGCCACCTGGCGGCCGTCGGGCGAGAGCAGCGCGGCATAGCCGCTGCGCGGAAGGCGTTGTGCCGTGCCAGCCCCCGGCGGATCGACGCGCAGCAGCGCCGGGTGAAGGGCGTCCAGGTCTTGCTCGCCGGCGCGGCCATAGTAGCCGTTGAGCAGCACGCTGGCCCCGTCCGGGGTCCAGTTGGTGGTGCCCGCGAACAAGCTGAAGAAGTTGGGCAGCACCGGGTCGTCAGCCAGCCGGCCGCGGTCGCCGCCGGCGATGTCGATGCGCCAGGCGCGGTAGTCCGTTAGGCCATTGGTCGGCGCCTCGGGCGTCTCGAGCGCGCGCTCGATGGTCACCAGGGCGCCGCCGGCCGACCAACCCACGATGAAAGCCTCGGACGTGTTGGCCAGGAACAGCGGCGTGCCGCGGCGCAAATCCAGCGCCTTCAGGCGCCGCTGCCCGCTGCCGTCGGAGCCGAGGTAGGCCAGGTAGCGGCCGTCGGGCGATACGGCCTGCATGGACTGGCTGAAGAGGAAATCTGAAGGGTTGACGGGCAGCGCCAGCGCCTCTCCGACGCGGATCAGGCGCGTCTCGCCGCCGCAGCCATAGGCCAGGCCTTCGAGGTCGCGCCAATCGAGTGAGCCGCCGCCATTGAAGGCGGCCAGGGCCGCGGCCTGCCAGCCGCTGGCGGCGCGCGCGGCGCCACCCTCGCCCAGCACCGGGTCGAGCCAGAGCTCGAACTCGCCGGGGTGGCGGCGCAGCCCCGCCAGGAGCACGGCGTCGGCCGTGGGCGGTTGGCCGGCCAGCGCGCTGTTGAGGAAGTCCAGCGCCAGCAGTCGCAGCGGCAGGTCGTCGGCGCGGGCGTTTGGGCCGGGCAGGCTGGGGTCAGTGCCGCGGCCTTGGCCGGTGTTCCACAAGATGTCGAGCGGCAGGTAGTGCTCGCCGCGCACGGTGTAGGTGAGCGCGGGCGCGAGGCCCAGCCGCAGCTCGGCGCGCGCCACCAACGCGTCACGGAACAGAGCGCCCGTGAAGCGCCGGGCCGGCGTGCCGGCGGCCTGGCCGGCCAGGTAGCCCAGGCCGTGGACGGTGAAGGCATGCGTCAGCGCCTGGCGGGCGCCATCGTCTTGGGGCAGACCGGCCAGGTGCGGCGAGAGCAGCAGCAGCGGCTGGTTGAGGCGCGGCGCCATGCCGGCCAGGTCGAAGGCGGCCGGGTACGGACCCAGCCCGGCCGCGGCGCCCGGGCCAGGGGCGCTGCGCGCCGGGTTGGCGGCCAGCGCGCCCGAAAAGCGGATGCGGAGCTTCCAGTCGGGATCGCACAGGTCGCCCCACTCCGCACAGGCCTGCGCCACCAGTTGGTCGGCCGCCAGCAGGCTCTCGCTCAGCCAGGGCAGGTCTTCCACCGGCAGGGTGGCCGACAGGCGCTGGCCCACAAGCACGGTGGTGTCTTGCAAGGCAGACAGGTCGGGCGGCAGCCGTTCCCAGAGCCCCGGACCGAGGTTGCGGTAGCGCTGCGGCAGCGCGAACGTTGCCGGTTGGCCGGCCGAGTCGTGGTAGGCACGTACGACCGTGGCCTCGAACAGGTCTGAGCCGAGTGTTTCGACTTCGGTCAGCGTTGGCGGGGCATCGTCGGGCGTGAGGTGCGCGGCGGGCAGCGGCGCGACCAGCCTCAGCGCCACTTCTTCGGCGCGGCGTTCGCGCCATTCAGCGGCCGCGCCAGCGGTGGTGGATTGCAGCGCCAGCACCAACTCGACATCGCCGGCGCGGGCGTGCTCGTCTTCGTAGGCGGCTTCAGCCGCCAACTGGTCGTTGAGACGCTGCCAGCCGCCCTGCACGACCAGCCAGGCGGCCACCGCGCCTACCGCCAGCAGCAGCGCGACGGTCAGCCAGAAGCGGCGCGCGGCGCGCGCGCCGGCCGGCGGGCGCCACGTGAGCCGCCCGGGCGGCTTGGGTGAAGGAGGTGGGGGCTCGCCGGGCTCGGGCGCATCGGCGAGGGACCAGTTGAACTCGGGTTCGCTCACGGCACCTCTACGGCGTGAAGGGATTATAGCAGGCTGGGAAGCCGCGCCGCGACTGGCGCTCATGGCCGTTGCAAAGCTGGATCGCCCCAGCCCGTTCGGGCTTCTCGCCCTGGCCAGCCGGGCGGTTTAGCGCCCGGCGGCGCTCCTGCTCACCTGCCCGCTCGCGCCTGCCACGCGCCCGGCGCCGCCCAGCGTTTGGAGATAGGCTTACAATGGTCACAGGAGACAGGCCCAGCATGATCCTTCCCAAAGATCGCGACCCTCGCTTTATCACCATCCGCCGCGGTGGGACGCTCACGGAAGCAGACCACCACCTTCTCGCCTGGTGGGCGGCCGCGTGCGCCGAGCACGTCCTGCGCCACTTCGAGGCGGCAAAGCCTTCGGACTCGCGCCCCCGCCACGCCATTGAGCAGGCGCGGGCTTGGGCGCGCGGCGAAATCAGGATGTCCCAGGCCCGAGCGGCGGCCGGGGCGGCGAACGCGGCGGCCAGAGATCTGAGCGGAGCGGCGCGCCATGCCGCGCATGCCGCCGGCCAGGCGGCGGCCGTCGCGCACGTCGCCGCGCACGAGCTGGGCGCCGCGGCCTACGCGGTCAAAGCCGCGCGCGCGGCCGCGCCGGAAGGCGAGGGCAAACATGCCGGCCGGCTCGAGTGTCGCTGGCAGCGCGGGCAGCTGCCGGATGCGATTCGCGACCTCGTCCTGGACGATCAGCGGTTACGAAACGACATCTGCTGGTCGGTATTCGACTGCTGACACTTGCCGCAGCGCGGCGGCCTCGCCTGCAACGCGCTCCCACAGCCAAGGAACCGCGCGCGCTGTAGCGCCCCGTAGGAGCGGCTTGCGGCCGCGCTGGCGCTCATGGCCGTTGCCGAACTGGATCACCCCAACCCGTTCGGGCTTCTCGCCCTGGCCAGCCGGGCGGTTTAGCGCCCGGCGGCGCTCCTGCCCACCTGCCCACTCGCGCCTGCGTAGAGCAACTCGTAGGAGCGGCTTGCAGCCGCGCTGCGCTGCGCTGCCAGTCACTCGCGGCGCGCGCGGCCCTGCTGGCGCCCAGGACCTCGTCCAACCAGAGAAGCAGGTCGCCCTTGTGGCGCGTGCCGTGCAACCCCGCGAGCAACGTGGCGTCGGCGCCGGGCGGTTGGCCTGCCAGCGCGGCGTCGAGGAAGTCCAGCGCAAGCAGGCGCAGCGGCAGCTCGTCGGCCAGGGTGGTGGCGCCAAGCGGCTCGCCGGCACTGCCGGGGTCGTGAGCGGTACCCCACAACGCGCTCAGCGGCAGGTAGTGCCCGGCGCACGCGGCGTAGGTCGGGGCAGGCGAGAGGCCCAGGCGCAGCTCGGCGCGCGCCGCCAGCGCGTCGCGGAAGACGGCGCCGGCGATGTGGCCACCGGGGGCGCCGGCCAGGATGCCGGCCAGGTAGCCCAGGCCGTGCACGGTAAGCGCGTGGGTCAGCGCCTGGCGCGCGCCGGCGTCATCGGGCAGACCGGAGAGGTGGGGCGAGAGCAGCGCCAGCGCCTGGCGGTAGCGCGGCGCCAGACCGGCCAGGTCGAAGGCGGCCGGGTATGGGCCAAGGCCGGAGGCATTGGAGGCGCGGCGCGGCGGGGGGGCGCCCAGTACGCCCAAGTAGCGCACGAGCAGCTTCCAGTCGGGATCGCACACATCGCCCCAATCGGCGCAGGCCTGCGTCAGCAGTTGGTCGGCGGCCAGCAGGCTCTCGCCCAGCCAGGGCAAATCAGCCACCGGCAGCGTGGCCGACAGGCGCTCGCCGGCGAAGACCGTGGTGGCCTGCAGCTCGCTGAGATCGGGCGGCAGGCGTTCCCACAGTCCGGGGCCCAAGTTGCGGTAGCGCTGGGGCAGCGCAAAGGCCACGGCCCGGCCGGCCGAGTCGTGATAGGTGCGCACAACCGTGGCCAGGAATTCATTGCCCCCCAGCGCTTCCACCCTGGCCACCACCGGCGCGGCGTCGTCGGGGATCAGGTGCGCGGCGGGCAGCGGCGCGGCCAGCCCTAATGCCGCTTCCTCGGCGCGGCGGTCGTGCCATTCGCTGGACAGCGCGGCCTGCGTCGACTGCAGCGCGAGCACCAGCGCCACGTCGCCGGCGCGGGCGTGCTCGTCCTCGTAGGCGGCCTCGGCCGCGAGTTGGGTGTTAAGCCGGCGCCAGCCGCCTTGCACCAGCAGCCCGGCCGCCACGGCGCCCACGGCCAGCAGGCTGCCCGCGGCCAGGCAGAAGCGGCGCACGGCGCGTGCATCGAGCGGCCGGCGCGGCGCTGCCCCCCGCGCCGCGCCGGCGGCGGGCGCCTCACCAAATGTCCAGTTCAGTTCGGGTTTGCTCACGGCACCTCCGCGGTGGTGGTCGGCGGATGTGCCAGCAGCAGGCGGCGGCCAGCGCTATGGCTGGCGCAGCGCGTAGACCAGCACGATCGCAAACGGCATCAAGATAATGAGGGCGCCGCGGTAAAGCGGCCGGTTGAGGCCAGTCCAGCCGGCGGCGGGCGTCCGGCCCGGGTAAAGGGCAATCGCCCAGTACACGATCATGAAGGGCACGATGTCGCGCGCGATGACCTCGGCTGGGACGCGCACCAGGTCGCGCAGGGCCACCACCAGGCCCACCAGGCAGGCGGCGGTGACGATAGAAACTTTGGTTGGGGCGGAAAGGTTGTTCATGGCGGCAACCCTCCTGCAGAGACCCCTCGCCAGTCTAGCACCCGGGCCGGGGCGATTACCATGATCACCGTCATGGCCTGGAGGGGGTGAGCGGTTGGCGCGAGGCGCGGCGATTGCCTTGACTCAGGCAGCAGACGGGCAAGATGATCGGGATTGGCCGAATAAGAGGGGTGATCGAAAGAAGCAGAGGAGGGATACACTGGAGGCTGGAGGTCGGAAGTGAGAGCGCCTCGCAGCCGCGATGCGGGATCGCGGCGATGGATAGAATTGCGTTGAATTTGTGCCGCGCGGGTTGACAGACGGGCGCGAGGCGCATAATATGTCGTTCAACGACATATCCACATGCGCCGTATTGCGGAAGTCAGGCAGGCGAGGTTGTGCGGGCGCAGGTGCTCCAGGCGGCCAGCCGGGCAGCGCGCCGAGTGGGCGCGCTGCTCGGACGGGCACGTGGGACCAGGCGCCGTGAGTCGCACTGCCCCGCCTGTTGATCGCGGTGCTGGTCGCGGCGCGATGAAGCGTGAGTGCGCCCACGGCAGTGCGTGGGTGGCGGATAGGCATCGTGGTTTGGCTGGCTGAGCGCATTTTTCAATTGGGCCTGTGGCTCTACCCGCCCGCGTTCCGGGCGCGGTTCGGCGCCGAGATGGCGGCCGTCTTCGGCGAGCAGCTTTCGACTGCCGCCGCGCGCGGCAGGTTGGCCATGCTGCGCTTGGCCGCGCGCGAAGTCGCCGCGCTGGCCGGCCAGGGCCTGCGCGAGCGGCTCTACGCGCTGCAATCGCGCCCGGCGCTCGCCGCGCAGACGAACGCTGGAGGGACCGTGTCAACTCACCGCGGGCCGGCGCGCCGGCTGGTTTTCGTGCTCTTGATCGCGGCGCTGCTCGGGCTGGCCGCCTGGCTGGCCTGGACCTGGCTGATGGCCGTCTGGCAGGCGGATGAGACGACGCCCAAGGTCAACCAGGCCGCCCTGGCCGACCTGAACGGCGACGGCAGCCTGGATGCCTTCCTGGCCGTCGGCCACGGCAACATGCCCTTCCCGGCCTATGCCCTCTACAACGACGGGACCGGGCGGCTCGACCAGGGCGCGCAGCCCATCGGCAACTGGCCGGGCTACTCGGTAGCCTTGGGCGACGTGAACGGGGATGGCCTGCCCGATGCCCTGCTGGACATCACCGCCGGGGGCCTCGTGCTGTACCGGAACGACGGCGGCGCGTTCCGTCACGACGGCGGCCCGGCCGAACCGGGACCCAAGGGCGTGATGCGCCTGGTCCCGGTGATCGGCGACCTGAACGGCGATGGGCGGCAAGACGTCTTCGCGGCCGGCTGCTGCGGCCGGCCGCCGGGCGAGACCCCAGACAAGGTGGGCAATGCCTACCAGCCTCCCTTCAGCAAGGTGTGGCTGCAGACGCCGGAAGGCCGGCTAAGCTCGGGCCAGCTCGTCGGCGATGCTCCCTCGCGCGCGGCGGCGCTGGCCGACCTGAACGGCGACGGCCACCTGGACGTCTTCCTGGCCAACGGCCGGCCGTTCGACCAGGACTGGGAGTTTGGGCCGGCGCAGCCCAACACCGTCTGGCTCAACGACGGGCAGGGCACCTTCAACGACAGCGGCCAGGCCCTGGGACAGGCCGAGAGCCTGGCGGTGGCCCTGGGCGACGTGGACGGCGACGGCGACGCCGACGCCGTGGTGGGCAACCGCGGGCCGGACGAGGTCTGGCTCAACGACGGGCAGGGCCGCTTCGCCGACAGTGATCAGCGGCTAGATGGAGGGCTGACCGCGGCGGTGTTCCTGGCCGACCTGGATAGTGACGGCGACCTGGACCTGTTCGCGGCCGGCGAGATCCAGGGCCGCGCCTGGTTCAACGACGGCGCTGGCCGGTTCCAGCGCGGCGGCCAGGCACTGCGCTACGGCCGCAACGAGGCCGTGGCCGTGGGCGACCTGGACGGCGATGGCGACCCCGACGTGCTGGCAGTGGGCGCGCAGTCGGTGCGGGTCTGGCGCAACGACAGCGCGGGGCGCTTTGCGGCCGGGCCGCGCCGCGCCTTCGCAGGACCGGACGGCCCTTCTGCTTCTCCACGCGGGCGGGTGTTAGGCGGCCGGGCGGCTGAGAACGGCCGGGCGGTTGATCGCGGTTGAAAACCGATCCCGCGAGGGGCGGGGGGCGTGCCGGGATGGGAGCGGAAGAAGGCAGCGAATGCCGGATCGAACGTGGGTCTTTGGCAAACTGATTGTCGCCCTGGCCGTGCTTGGGCTGGGACTGGCGGCCTATGGGTTCGCCGTCTTTCTGGCCGGCCGATCCGCGGGCGCGGGGCCAGGCGCGCT
>JADLEU010000193.1 GCA_020845955.1 Anaerolineales bacterium | reverse complement strand
GCGGGCGGATCGCGCAGTTCGACGGCGCCGCCCTCGAGTACTTCCTGGGCGACGCCCTGGGCTCGGTGCGCCAGCTCGCGGACGAGGCGGGCGAGGTGACCCTGGCGCGGCGCTATGAGCCGTACGGTGATGTGTTGGAGAGCGTGGGGACGGGGACTACCAACTACGACTTCACCGGGGAGTGGCGTGACAGTTCCGTTGGGGTGCTCTACCTGCGCGCCCGCTGGCTCGACCCGGAATCCGGCAGGTTCCTGAGCAAGGATACGTGGCGCGATGATAGCAGGCCACTGTCACTCAATGGCTGGGCCTACGTCGAGGGCGACCCCATCAACCGGATTGACCCTTCGGGCCATGCTCCCAATTGCCCGGTTGGACGATGGGATTGTGAAGCGGTGCGGAATGTTCACCGATTGAAAGATGCTTTCCTGGGTAGCGCCAAACGGCACAACAGAATTCCGACAATGGACAACAACGGCTTTGCGGGTCTCATCGCTGCTACCATCGTTAGTGAAAGGCGCATTGGCAATGTTCCACCAAACTCTGATCCGCGTAGCCGCCGAAGCCAACAACTCGAAAACCTTGTCGCATCATTCGGTTGCACTGTCTCAGGCGGCTATCTCCTGGATGCATGGAGTGAGCGCGACTTTGGCCGCCTCTTGAGGTATGTCACAAATCAGGAAGTTCCAGCAAGAGCTACTGTGGGAATAGGAAACGTATGGCTAGAAACGGCGGCCAACCTTTGGAAGGGCCAAGCTTGTAGCAGCTTGGGTGACTGCACAACCGTTGAGCTAAGCACACTGCAGACCACTAACTCACTGGGCATGACAATTGATATCAACAACCCGTTTAGACCGCAGATTGCTTGTGGCTTAGGCGGTGTCTGCGGTATTGGCAATCAATCTGAATCTGCCGCGTATGTCGACCTGACGCTGCAATTGCTGGACAATGAGATGAATATTGAGTACGTGGCGGCCAACCTTGAAGCGGGCGCCTTGCGAGCTGCTACGGTTGGACTTACGCCGTCGGCATTCAATTCGGCCACCTGGCACCTTCGCGGATTACAGACCAATGAAGAGATTCGCAATGCTGGCTGGAATCCTGGAGGCGCGATATATATCCTTGATGATCTCCCAACCGCACTCCAGGTTCTTGGCCTGACCAGCAATTGGAGCCTCAATACGGAACCGCAGTATGCATACTGGCTTGGCAGGTGAAGTGTTGGCAAGGAAGTTGGTCGCCAGCCTTATCGTGGCGATTTCGATCCTCGTTGGCTTCACTGTGCTGGTTTGCCTATTGCCCAACGGATGGATGTTTACCAGGCCGGCTGCTACCCAGACAGCAGCAGCCATATACGACCTCACTCAGATGCATTACGCCGAGGTTAGCGAGGCGATTTACTCATTCCATTCTCATTGGCTCACAATGGCATCGCACCAAGACCCCGGTCTCCAATCAGCCGTTGCGACCGGCAGGTTTCTCGAGCTGTTCGGATTGGCGCGCGCTGGCCCAAGTCTCAACGATGAGCCCTTCTGGTTGGTTACCAAGTCGGTGACCGTTGATAACTTGCTCGTATTGGAGTACGCGAGTGATCGATTCGAGGCCGTAGCCAATGTAGAGTTGATTATAGACCGGGTATCACCCGCAGGTACAGCAATAATGTCGCTCCCAACCCAAGAACGATGCGACCTCTACGTTTTTATTCTAGAGGAGGACGCTTGGAAGTTGAGCGCATTGTTTGACCTTAGTGACCCTAACATTGTGTTTCGTGAATGGGATGTGTCACCTGATTGGCTCAAGCAAGCTATCGGTGAATTGTCGGATCAGGCGTTAGATTTCTGCCGCAACGAGGGTTATCCGCGGAAGTAAGTTCGCGAGCAAAAGATAAAGACCTCGTTGCTGGTGGGTGAGACGAGACTGCCCCAATTGGGGGATTGGTCGGCCTGTAGGAGACTCTGGTGAACGCCCCGTTCCGTTATGAGCATGGCGAGAATGGGACATGGGTGATACACTCCCTGCTGCCTGCGCGGAGGATACGGCTCTGCGGGAGCGCAACCGGAGCGCCTCGTGGGTGGCTAGACGGCCGGGCAGGGCCCTTGTGGGCTCTGCCCATTTCTGTTCCCTGCCCGGCCGGAAGCCCCAATGCGAAAAACTCACCCGGCTGGAACCGGCGGCGTCTCCGGCTGTGCCGGCCCACCTGGCTGTTCCGCCCACGCCAGCAACCCCGCTCGCAAGGCGCTCAACGTCTCGACCTGAATGGCGTTCAACGTTCCCCCGCGCAGCGCGTCCGCCAGCGCGATCAGGTCGCCGTGGCTGGGCGGTGCGGCAGCGGCCGGCTCGCCCAGCGCCAGGCGCTGCTCCACCTGCACCATCGCCCGGTAGTAGTCGGCATTCAGCAGCAGCGTGGCGCAGCTATGCCGGAGCTGGTGGGGCGTCACCTTTACCCCGCACGCTTTGACACAAGTGCCCAGCCGAATGGCGCAGTAGCGTGATCCCAAGCGCAGATGCTTGAAGATGAACAACTCCCCCGGCAGCGCCTCGGCCGGGCCGCGCACTGCCAGGTATGCGTGCAGGACATCCGGGGGTGCAATGGGACGCCCCTTACGTTGGCGGAACCAAAGCGCCCTGTGAGGCTCAGGGGCTATGGCTGGACCTGAGTGAAGATCAGCAAGTCGGCTGATATGGGCGCGACCTTCAGCCGCGCGTGCTCCCCCACGTGTGGCAGCAGCCTGTTTGCCGGAGCGGCTTATCGCCGCGATGGTCCCAGGGGCTGCCAATGGGCAAAGGCCTAGGATCCGCCTCGGCGTCACCCAATGGTCCCTCGATGGCCAGGGTCCGGAACCCGTCTATGAGGCCGCCCGGCTCGGCTTCCACGCCATCTCAAGCGCAAGTCCCCGTGCCGGCCGCAATTGTGGACCAGCGGGGGACTTACCCCAGGGCCGACCGAACACAGTTGCCCGCCCCCAGAAATTGGATACAATCCGCGCTGCCGGCATCGCCGTGAAATCAGACAAAACCTGTCACCTTGACCCAGGGAGATCAACATGGTTGCTCTTTGGCTCATCGTTCCAGACGTTCGGCGGCGGCGCCATTTGGCGCAGATCCTCACTTCAGATCCTGATCTGAATATCGTCGGAAGCGACCCTGCCGTCGCCGCACTGCCCAACGGGATGGGCCAGGCTGATGTGTTCATCGTCGACCTCGCCAGCGATCACATCTGCCTCCCGCAATTCTGGGCCACCCTGCACGTCCTCAACCCGCAAGCCCGGCTCATGGCGCTCATCGACACCCCCATTCCGATGCCGGCGCTGGCAGCAGCACTCCAGGCAGGCGCCTGTTACCTCGTCGCCTGGCAGGAGCCGCCAGAGCGCATCGTTCACACGGCCTATGCGGCCGGCCGGGAACTGGGATTCGTACCACGAGGCGCCGTGCTAGAGGCGATGTTGGCCTTTTTCGATCAGGCCTCCAAGGTTGTTGCGGGATGGCGTTTCGGGAGCCTGGTCATCAACCGGGCCAATCAGAGCATTGAGCGTGACGGCCAGGTTGTCCCGTTGACCCGGCACGAGTATGACCTATTGGTCTATCTGGCATCAAATGCTGGCCGGGTGGTGCCACTTGGCGAGCTCGCCACGGCTGTCTGGCACCAAACCGCGCAGCAGACCCACCTCGTCAGGCACATCAAGCACGCCATCTCACGATTGCGAAAGAAGGTCGAGCCACAGCCCGGTGCGCCGAGCATCATCCTCAACAAGCGGGGTGAAGGTTACTATCTGCCGCGGCCGCCCGCGGCCTGACCCCGGTGGGCATGCTCGCGAAGCCCCAGCGAAACTGCGACCCAATTGCGACCAACCGGCCTTGCGGTCTGGGTTTATATTGGTCGTAGCGCCAATCATCGCCGCGCGAGGGCTCGGTTGCCCCAGTGGGAGACATGCCGGATTTAGGAGGGTGCCATGCTCACGCTTTCACCCCGGACAGTCCAGAAGCTCTTTGTCACCAGCAGCGTGCTGCTGATCATCTCCATCGCGCTGTCGGTCTTGAACGTGGCCAGCGTGCTCTCGGCGCCGCTGCGGACGACGGTGACAGTGCCCAACGAGGTCGGGTTTGAAGGATACCTCGCCGGCGGCGAAGGAGACCCGCTGCCCGATGACGCCTATGAGCTGACCTTCCGGGTCTACACGGCGGGGGTTGACGGGACGGTCCTGTACACTGAGACCCAGACCATCACCACCACCAATGGGTTGTACTCGGCCCTGATCGGGTCAGTAACCCCCTTGCCGGCCAACCTGTTCGACGGGGAGCGCTGGATCGGGGTGACGGTGGACCAGGACGACGAGCTCACGCCGCGCACGCGGGTGGCGTCGGTACCGTTCGCCCTCAACGCCGAGAACGCCAACACGGCCGGCAGCGCCGAGAGCGCGGAGGCGGTAGCCTGGGCCGGCGTCACCGGTAAGCCGGCCGGCTTCGCCGACGACATCGACAACGATAGCGGGGGAGACATCACGGGCGTGGGAGCCGGGACAGGTCTGGCCGGTGGCGGCGCAAGCGGCAGTGTGACCCTCAGTGCCGACACCAGTTACCTCCAACGGCGAGTCAGCAGCGCCTGTAGCGCCGGGAACTACATTCGCGTCATCAACTCGGACGGCACCGTCACCTGCGGCGCCGACGCGAATAGCGGCGGCGACATCACTGCGGTGACGGCCGGTTATGGCGTGAGCGGCGGCGGCACCAGTGGAAATGTTACCCTTGCAGTTGATTCCGCCACTGTTCAGTCGCGTGTGACCGGTACCTGTGGCGCTGGACAATATATGCAGTCCATTGCCCAGGCCGGCACGGTCACTTGCGGTGGGCTGTCGGGCTATGTCTTTGTGCCGCTGACATCACCGTGGACCAGCACTTCCTGGGATGGGGATGCCAAGAATACTGGCACGTATACCATTGATGTCAGCGGCTTCTCGGGTGCTCCCGGAAGCACCGCTTCGATCAAGGCCTATTACGTTCGGATCCTCGGTAACTGGAGCTCGGCCGGTGGAGGCGCTACCTTCTTCGGCCTCAAGCGCCTGACGGGTGACAGCTTCCACAGTCTGGCGGTCTGGGCGCTTGTTGCCAACGCGAACGAGGACGGGTCGGGGATCGTAACAGCGGATACCAATGGTGACTTCATCGCTGAAATCAGCGGGGCGAACGCGGCTAGCGCGTGGATCCAGATTTGGGGCTATTACCAGTAGTCAGGATTATCGATACGCGTGCATTAGCGACTCATTGGCACGACACTGATCTAGGGTTTGTCGCCAAACTAATAAGCTTGGCGGAGCAAGATCCCGACACGCAGGTTCGGATGATCTCGACCAGTTCACTGGGGCAGCACAAGTGGCGCCCGGCTCTGCCCAAACTGAAGCGAGTTGTTGAAAGTGTGCGCGAGGATACACAGCTCCGTCAAACGGCGTATGAGGCCATCCTGAGGCTAGCGAATCTCCCGTCCGAAGCATTTCCAACCTGGACGGGCTATGACATCTTCGAAGACACCTATTGCTGTAGCCACTGCCCTCGCTTACACAAGGTTCCCGCAGATGTCCTCACTTGCCGTAGCTGCTTATACGACGCGACCATAAGCAGTTGCGCGCGTCAACATGCATGCATGAGTAAATCGCATTGGGGACAGCGCAACGGTTTGTCGCTAGACGCTGCGGGCAGGGCCTCGCGAGGAAGCCCTGCCCGGTTGCGTTGCCGCCGTGCGGCGCTCGGGTCGGTCTCCACGTTTTCCTAAGCCGCTTCCATCACCGTAGGAGCGGCTTCCAGCCGCGATGCCGATCGCGCCTACACGGCGCTCCCACGCTCTTCGGGCGCGCCCGCAATGCGTGGGAGCGGCTCGCGGCCGCGATCAAGCCTCCCCCCGCTTGCGGGGGGATCGAGGAGGATCCCCTACGTCCCGCCCTCCAGCTTGTCCGCAATCCCCTTCAGCAAATCGATCGGCACCGGGAAGATGATCGTCGAGTTCTTCTCCACCGAGATCTCGGTCAGCGTCTGCAGATAGCGCAGCTGCATCGCGCCCGCCTGGGTGGCCATCAGCCCGGCCGCCTCCGCCAACTGCTGGGCGGCGGCGAACTCGCCCTCGGCGTGGATGATCTTGGCGCGCTTCTCGCGCTCGGCCTCGGCCTGGCGCGCCATGGCGCGCTGCATACTCTGTGGCAGCTCCACGTCCTTCACCTCCACGATGCTGACCTTCACCCCCCACGGCTCGGTCTGCTCGTCGATGATCTGCTGCAGCTTCTGGTTCACCTGCTCGCGGTTCGAGAGCAGCTCGTCCAGCATCGACTGGCCCAGCACGTTGCGCAGCGTCGTCTGCGAGATGTTCCAGGTGGCGCGGCGGAAGTCCTCGACCTTGACGATGGCATCCTCCGGGTTCACCACCCGGAAAAACACCACCGCGTTGACCTTAACGGTGACGTTGTCGCGCGTGATGGCCTCCTGGGCCGGCACGTCCAGCGTCACCACGCGCAGATCGACGCGCACCATCCGGTCCACGACCGGCAGGATGAAGAACAGCCCCGGCCCTTTGGCCCCGATCAGGCGCCCGAGCCGGAAGATCACCCCGCGCTCGTATTCCTGCACCACCCGCACCGAGGCCGAGACCAGCGAGAACAGCACCAGCAGGATGGCGATCATGGGAAACCATAGCTGTGGCATGGCGGCTCCTTTCCTATAACTCCCAGCGCGCGCCCGCCTCGCCCACCGCCAGGCCCTGCGCCTGCAGCCAGTCGCGCTCCGGGCCGGGGTGGTGCAGCGGGTTGGTATGGTTGAGGTGGATCAAGTACACGTCGGCCGGCGTGCCCGCCAGCCGCGCGGCGGTGTCGGCGGCCAGCGGGTGGCCGATGGCGGCCAGGTCCCGGCCGGGCAATTCATTCGGGGAATAGAACGAGCCGTCTAACAGGGCGATATCGACCCCGGCGACGACCGCGCGCACGTCTTGCCCCCAAGGCGGCCCGGCCCAGGCCTCCCAGCTGTCGATGTCGGGCAGGTAGAGCAGCTCGCGCCACGCCCCGCGCACGCGGTAGCCCACCGTGTCGCTCCACTCGGCCCGGTGCGGCGCCGGCTCCGGCCGGACGCTCAGCCCCGGCGCCAATTCCAGCCACTCGTCCGGCGCCAGCGGCCGCGGCGCCACGTTGCCCTGCTCCACAAGCTGCCGCCAGGGCGCGTTGGCCGCCAGGTAGTTCAGCAGCCGCGGCGTGGCGTACAGCGGCAGCCCGCGCGTGTTCATCGCCTCGAAACCCAGGTGAAGCAGGCCGGCGTAGTGGCCCATGTGGGCGTGCGTCAGCAGCACCCCGCCCAACCTGGCGCCGGGCGCCGCCGCCTGTAGCGCGTGGAGCTGCTCCCGGAAGTCAGGCGTGGCGTCCACCAGGAAGCACAGCGCGGCGGCCGCGTCCACCAGGCCCAGCGCCGCCGCCCAGCGGCG
>JADLEU010000192.1 GCA_020845955.1 Anaerolineales bacterium | reverse complement strand
TCCAGCCGGGTATGCAGGTCTTAGATGTGGGCTGCGGCCGGGGCGAGATCCTGCGCCATTGCGCCCGCCTGGGCGCGGATGCCTGCGGCGTGGACTACGCGCCCGTGGCCATCGAGCTCGCCAGCCGAGTGCTGGCCGGCGAGCCGGCCGCGCTCGGCAAGATGGCCGTGGCTCAGTCTGATGCCAAGTATCTGCCGTTTCCCGAAGCCCATTTTGATCGGGTGCTCATGTTCGACGTCGTTGAGCACCTGTACCCCTGGGAGCTCAGGCAGAGCCTCGCCGAGATCCGCCGGGTGCTCAAGCCGGGCGGCGCTCTGATCGTCCACACGGCGCCCAATGCCTGGTACGACCGCTATGCCTATCCGCTGGTGCGCCTGATGCGCGGGCTGATGGGGCAGGGCGCGCGCTACCCGAAGGACCCGCGCGCCCTCAACGTGAGCGCCAACGTCGAGGTGCACGTGAACGAGCAGAGCCAGCTGAGTCTGCGCAACACCCTGCGCCAGGCCGGGTTTCGGCGCGTCAAGACCTGGCTGGAATCGCCCCCCCAGAACCGGCGCGAAAACCGGCTGCTGGCATTGACCCGCTTCGTGTTGTTCAAGCTGCCGCCCTTTCGCTACTTTTTCGAGCGCGAAGTATTCGCGGTTGGAGAGAGGTAACGTCATGGAGCACCGGCGCCTGGGCCGCACCGGCCTGCAGGTCTCCGAGATCTGCCTGGGCACGATGCAGTTTCGCTGGACTACGGACGAGCCGGCCTCGTACGCCGTGCTCGATGCGTTCTTCGAGGCCGGCGGGACCTTTATCGACACCGCCGATGTCTATACCCGCTGGGCCGAGGGACTGGCGGGCGGCGAAGCCGAGACCATCATCGGGCGATGGATGGCGCGTCGCCGCAACCGCGCCGACCTGGTGCTGGCGACCAAGGTGCGAGGCCGGATGTGGCCGGGGCCCAACGGCGAAGGCCTCAGCCGGGCCCACATCCTGCGCGCCGTGGAAGACTCGCTGCGCCGCCTCCAGACCGATTACGTCGATCTGTACCAGACCCACTCGCCTGACCTGAACACGCCCATTGACGAGACCTTGCGCGCCCTCGACGACCTGGTGCACCAGGGCAAGGTGCGCTACCTGGGCTGCTCGAACTACAATGGCTACCAGTTGATGGAGGCCATCCTGGTGGCGCGCCACTTCGGGCTGCACGAATTCGTTTCCATCCAGCCGCACTATTCGCTGGTCGAGCGCGAGAACTTCGAGCGCCACGTGCGGCCGGTCGTCAGCCAGTTTGGCCTGGGCCTCATCCCCTACAGCCCGCTGGGGCGCGGGTTCCTCACCGGCAAGTATCGCCGCGGCACGCCACCGCCGGCCAGCCGGCGCCTGGGCAGCGTGCAGCGCCTGCTGACCGACAAGAACTTCGATCTGCTCGATCAGCTCGAGGCCCTGGGCCGGGCCCGCGGCGCCACGCCCGGCCAGATGGCCTTGGGCTGGCTGCTGAGCCAGCCCAACCTCTCGGCCGTGATCGTCGGCGCCAACACGCCTGAGCAGTTGGCCGACAGCCTGGGCGCCGCCGGTTTGCGCCTGAGCGAGACCGAGTGCCAGGCGCTGGACGAGCGCTCGGCCTACGACAACTGATCCATCCCATCGGCGGGCCGCCGCGGGCCGGGGTTGGCCCGCCGGGTTTGCCGGGGCAGGGCGCTGCGCCGTAAATTCAAGCCGCGGGGAGCCTGGCCCGGTCGTTGCGCCCGGCGCGCTACGGGCGGGCGCGCAGAGCGGCTAACACGACCTCCAGGGAGGGCGCCTCGGCGGCGTCCTTGAAAACGGCCAGCCGCCGATAGACCTCGGCCGCGGCGGCATGGAACTCGCCCGGCAAGCCCGCGGCGCGGAAGGTCGCGGCGATTTCGTCCATCTCGCCCGCGAAGCGCCAGGCCTTGGCCGTTGAGCGCCGCGCGCGCTGGGCTGCCCGCGCCGAAAAGCCAGGGTCGTCCTGGTCCCATTCCTGCTCCAGCGCGGTCCGCGCGCCGTACTGCTCGGCGGCGGCCAGGATGCCAGCCAGCAGCGCGGTGGTGCCCTTGCTGTAGGCGGCGTAGCACATCTTGAGAGCCGAGGCCTGGCCCGCTTCGCCGGCCAGCACGCGGGTTTCCAGCGGGCCGGCGGCAAAGCAGGCGGCTACCTCGGCCGCCCGCGGCCCCGACAGATACAGCCAGGTGCGGCCGGGCTCCCAGGCCGGCCCGCCGATAATGCCGCCGTCCACGAACTCGGCGCCGGCCTGGGCCAGGGCCGCCCCGATGCGGACCGCGCGCTGCGGCGCAATGGCGTTGGCGTCGACGTACAGCCCGCGAAAGGCGTGGGCCGCTACTTCATTCGCCACTGCCTCGGCCGCGTGCGGCGGGCAGACGCTGAGGATCAAATCGCAGCGCGCGCACAATCCGGCCACAGTCCCGGCGTCCACCAGATCAAACTGCTGGGCCCGGGCTCGCGTCGCCGAGCTGCGCCCGGCCGAGGCCCACTGGAGGTGATGCCCGCCGCGCTGGGCCGTGGCCGCAATGGAGATGCCCATGGTCCCCGGATGCAGTAGACCGATATAGCGAGCACTCATCCGCACCTCGTTCCGCATTCTGCCCCGACTGCGTTGCGCCCGCGAGCCGTTGGGAGGCAAGTATACGCCCAATGCCGGCCGCGTGTCTTCACCTGGCCGAAAAAACTGGTATCATTCGGCGCGCATGAAGGACCGCCGGTCGGTTGACGACCTCTCTATCGACGAGCTCCAGCGGGTGCTGTCGGAGAAGAAGCGCATCGCCCGCGAAGCGCGGCTGGCCAAATATCGCCAGACCGGCCGGGCCGTGCGGGTGCCGATCGGCACGGCGCCCGATGCCGACTTGCTCGACGCGCCGCGGCCCGCCCGCGCCCCGCGCAGCCTGCCCCGCCGCTTTTTTGACCTGATCTTGCTGGTGGTCGAGGTGGGCGCCGTGCTCGGGCTGGTCTACGTGCTCTACAACGGCTCGGAGATCCTGGCCCGCCTGAACCGCGAAGTGGCGGCGGCCGTGGCCGACGCCGTGCCGACTTTTACGGCCACGCCCCTCGTGACGGCCGTGGTGCTTCCATCCGGCCACACGCCGCCCACCTCGCCCGATGGCGGCCAGCCCAACGAGGCCGAAATCCCCGAGAGCCTGCGCCCCCTGGTGCAGTCGCTGCCGCCGCCGGTCGTGCCCACCCAGGGGCCCGGCCAGGCCGTGCGCGTGGTGGTCCCGGCCATCAACGTCGATTCGCTGGTGGTGCAGGGCGATGGCTGGGAACAGCTTAAGAAAGGCGTCGGCCAGCGCATCGGCACGCCCGACCCCGGCCAGCCCGGCAACCTGGTGCTCTCTGCCCACAACGATATCTTTGGCGAGATCTTCCGGCGGCTCGACGAGTTGACCCCCGGCGATGAAGTGCAGCTCTACACCGCCAGCCAGATCTTCACCTACGTCGTCACTGGCAGCGAGGTCGTCGCGCCCACCACGGTCAGCGTGATGGATCCCACCGAGCACCCTTCCGTGACGCTGATTTCGTGTTATCCTTACCTGGTCGATAACCAGCGCATCGCGGTCTTTGCCGACCTAAAGACCCAGTAGCGCTGGATCCGGCTGGCGCGACCGTGGCCCGCGCTGCCGGCTGGTTTGGAGGCGTTGATAGATGAGCAGCAAGAAGAAGCCCAAGAAACTGCGCACGCCGAATGTGCCCCTGGCTAGCTTGCCGCCAAGCGCGCTCGACGCGGCGCGCGGCGGCGCCGAACCGGCCGGCCCGGCCCGCGCGGCAGCGCCCCGCGCGCAGTTTGATTACACCTTCGTCCGGCAAGACCTCAAACGCATCATTCTGCTGGCCGGCAGCTTTGTTGTAATCCTGGTGGCGTTGAGCTTCGTCATTCGCTAGAGCGGTTACCGGTCGTATCGCTGGCGCTTCTTTCGTTCGGCGCGGGCCGCCAGGCCTCGCGCGCCGTGGGGGGGCGCGGTTACGGAACCCAATTCGACAGCACGGTCAGGCTCACATCGGGCCGGGTCGGATCGCTCGTGGGCATGTGCACTAGGAAGTTGTGCGGTCCATCCATGTCGCCGTGCATCACAAACTCCATCGCCAGGGTCGTGTGTTCACCGGGCTGTAAGGCCATCGCACCGATGGCCGGCGCCGGCGGTCAACACCCCGCGACGACCTCAATATACGGGGCAGCGCCAAAGCGCAGCGGTTGATCGCCGACGTTCGTCAGGGTAAAGCTTGCCGACACGCTCCGGCCTAACGGCACATCACCCAGGTCAATGCTGGCTGGCTCGATCTTGAGCTTGGGCGCGCCGTCTACCTCAATTGGAGCCAGCGGGGCCGCCGGGCGGGGCCAGGCCAACCAGGCAATGACAGCCAGCAGCAGCGCCCCGCTCGCCGTCAAGGCCAGCGGCAGCCACCCCGGACGCCGCTGCGACTGGCGGCCATTCGTCGCGGATTTCTGTTTGTGCATGCCACCTCCGGTTTGAGCTTGGAGCCGCGGCGGGGCGGCTGGCCCTGCCGCTGGGCACCAGTCTAACCGAACGAGGCCAGGCAAACAGTGACAGAAATCATCAAACCGGCCTGAGTTGTGGCGGTCTAGGGCTCGTCGTCGCCCAGGGCCAGCCGCAGCGCGGCCCGCGCGATGGCGGCATAGGCCCGGCTGATGCGCTGGCCGAAGGCCGGGCGGCCAGTCCAAAAGGGCGGCTCGCCCAGGCTCCGGACCGGCGCAGCAGCCGTTTCGGCCTCGGCTGGCGCAATCGGGATCGGACGGCTCGCGGCCGCGCTGGCGGCCGCTGCCGCATCCCAGAAGCGATCGACGCATTCATCCAGCCGTTGGAACTGCTCGGGCGCCGCGCGCTCGACGCCCGCCTCTGCTCCCCGGCCGTCGACCTCCCCCGGGCCGGCTGCCGCCCGGCGCGCGCGCAGGGCGGCCGTCACCTGGTCACGGCTGCGCCCGCGCAGTTGGAAGAGCAGGAACGGATCGGCGTCGAACTGCTCGGAGAGCAGGTAATACACAGCCGAGACGTGCTTGCACGGATTGGCGTAGTCGGGACACGAGCAGTCCGTCACCAGATCCCCGCGCTGGGTGGGGAACAGGTTGGCGCGGGCCGCGGCGAAGGCTTCCTCGATATTGGGCGGCATCTCGCCCGCCAACAGTTTGGCGGCAAAGAGCGCCTGCGCC
>JADLEU010000191.1 GCA_020845955.1 Anaerolineales bacterium | reverse complement strand
GCGGCCAGATCTCCCGCCTGGGCATAGGCTTGCTGCGCGATCAGCACTCGGGCGCGGGCCAGGCGGTGGGTGTCGAACGGCGTCAGCGCGGCCTTCCCGTCCTGTGCCTCTTCCGTGGCGGCCCAGTCGGCCACGGCGGCCAGATTGCCCTGCTGCAGCCAAAGGTATACACGCCTTCCGGCCAGGCTGCTGAGGGTTGCGGGTGTGGGCTGGTGTTGGCGGGCCAGGGCTTCCGCTCGCTCCATTTCATCGAGCGCCCGGCTGGCGTCTCCCTGGGCTTGCCGCAAAGCCGCCAGCCAGCTCCGGGCGTACAGCTCCGCCGTGTTGCCGTCGTTAGAGCGGGCCAGCGCCAGGCAGGCGGTCAGGCGTGCCTCGGCCGCGGCCAGGTCGCCCCGTTCGTAAGCGATTACGCCGAGCTGGGCCTGCAGCAGGGCGGCGCCCGGCAGCATGGGCACTGCCTCCGCCAATTGGGCGGTCTCATCTGCCACTCGGCTGGCCTCTCGCAGCCGGCCCTGGGCCAGCAGCACAAACACCAGCGTCACCCGCAGACCCATCCGCCAGGACAGGAACCGATCGTCGGCGGGCAGCCCGGCCAGGGTGCGTTGCAGCGTGTCGCGCGCGCCGTGCAGTTCACCGCTGGCATACTGTGCGTTGCCCAGGCCCATCAACAGGATGGGCCGCAGCAAATGGTCGTCCGGCAGGCGTTGCAGCGCCTGTTGCGCGCTGGTAAGGGCGTGCGGGTCGAGCAGAAAAGCCTGGGCGGCCGCGCGCAGCGCGCCGATTTCCGCGCGCAGGCCGGGCGTGTCCCAGGCTGGCTTGCCGGGCAGCGCGGCTTCCAACTCCTGCAGACAGGGTTCGACCTCGGCATAGTGGCTGTGCGCCATGTAGGTCAGGGCGCGCAGCAGGTTGAGGGGAGGGTGCGCGCAGCGCGCCGCCGGCGGTATTTGCTCGAGCCACGAGGCGAGCCGGGTCGCCTGACCGCGCAGGAAGGTGTCCATCCCGTGGGCGCTGACCAGGCTCGCGGCGCGCTCGTGATCGAAGGCGGCCAGCGCGTGCTGGATCGCCTCGCCGATCGAACCGTTGTCCTCTAACCAGGCGCTGGCCCGGCGGTGAAGGTCAGCCACGACGGCGCGGTGCCGGCGGCGCAGGCGGTTGCGCAGCACCTCGGCAAACAGGTGATGGTAGCGATACCACCGCCGTTCGCCGTCGAGGGCGACCACAAACAGGTTATGGCGCTCAAGGTGCTCCAAGATTGCCTGCGCTCCGGCAAGCGGCGCCAAGGTCTCACCCCGCTCGGCCGCCGGATCGAGGCTTGCCTGGCTGTCGAGGCTGGCGCTGCCCACGGACATCAGGGCCTCGCATAGCGGCGCGCACATCCGCTCGAGGGGGGCGGTGCGCAGCAGAAAGGACACCACCTCCGCCGGCTGGCGCTGCAGTATCTCCTCAGTCAGGTAGTCGAGCACGTAGCGATTGCTGCCGCTGAAGTCCGCCACAAAGGCGCCCGGGTTGGGCTGGCCCTGAAGCGACAGCGCCGCGAGCTGCAGCCCCGCAATCCATCCTTCGGTGCGCTGTTCCAGGAGTGTCACCTCATCCGGGGACAGGCGCTGGCCGGCCGCCTGGCGCAGGTATTCGGCCGCCTCTTCGCCCGTAAAGCGAAGATCATCGGCGCGGATTTCGGTCAGCCGTCCGCGCACGCGCCAGCGTGCCAGCGGGAGCGGTGGGTCCGCGCGGCTGGTGACGACCAGCCGCAGCGCCGGGGGCAGGTGGTCCACCAGAATGGCCAGGCTCTCATGGATCGGGCGCGCCTCGATGACGTGGTAATCGTCGAGCACGAGGACCGCCGGCTGGGCCAGCGCCTCTAACTCGGTTAGGAGGACCGTCAGAACAAGACCGAACGGAGGAGGCGGGGTCGCTTGGAGGTGGGCCAGCGCCTTGGCGCCCAGGCCGGGCTCGAGATGACCCACGGCGTTGCAGACATAGGTGAGAAACCGTGCGGGGTCGTTGTCGTCGGGATCGAGCGCCAGCCAGGCGATGGGCGCCGGCCGTCGCGTACTGCCCTGCCATTCGGCGATCAGCGCGCTCTTGCCGAAGCCGGGTGGGGCGGCAATCAGGGTGAGGGCGCACCCTTCATTCAGCCGGGTGACCAGCCTGGGCCGCGGCACGTGGCCGGGCCGAATGGCCGGCAGGAACAGTTTGGTCGCTAGGATGGGCGGCAGGTTGGGCATCGTCTGGCTTGACGAGCGCAACGTCATGGCATACCGCCTGTTGGCCGATCAGCGGGCGCCCGCCGGCTGAGCCGCCTCGACAGGCGCCCGGTAGACGGCCGGCGCCTCACTGGCTGGCAACCCCGCGCGCGCTTTGGGCGCGGCCAGGAGCCGCAGGGCGATCAGGCCCAGGAACGCCTGGGTGCTGAGCTGCGGCGCGTAGCCGCCGGCCATCAGCATCAGCAGCGCCCAGCCGGCCCACTCGCCGCGCCGCAGGCTGGCCAGCACGGCAACACCCGCCAGCCACAAGCTCAGGGCATACAGTGGCCAGGGCAGGTAGAGCGTCAAGCCGGTGGACCAGATGGCGAGGATGCCAGTCAGGGCGGGGTTGGCCAGGCGCAAGGCCGCAAACACCAGAGCTGGCACGGCGGCCAGCAGCCACATCCCCCGCCCGGCGCCTCGGCCGTATGCCTGCCACAAAGCCGCCGGGCACACGACCACCACCAACTCGCCTGCATCGAATAGCCAGGCCGCCAGCGGCGGCGGACCGGGCCAGCGCAGGGCCGCGTAGAGGGCAGGGATGGCCTGGTACAGAGCGCTGAGCGCGAGGGCCAGCGCCGCTAGGCCGCCAGCGGTCTTCTGATCGCGGCTCAGGCCACTGCCCAGTATTTGGAGGCCCGCGAGCGCAATAGCGCCGAGCAGCAGGCTCTGGTAGGTTACAGCCAGCCAACCGGCTGGCGGGACAACCACAAACGCCAGGCTCAGCAGCAGAAGACTAGCCGCCGGCAAGCCTGAGCCGAACCAGCCGGCGCTTCGCCAGGCGTGCCAGGCGCTCCAGGCGAGCGCCGTCAGCGCCAGCAGCGCGGACAGGGTTGCGACGATCTGACCCACGAGTCCAAAGGCCTCATACAGGCCGATCACCACCGGCGCCTTGGGCATGAAGATCGCCGAGCGCGCCAGCGTCCGCGGCAGCAGCCAATCGAGCAGCGCGGCCAGCCCCAGCCAGCGCGGCAGGTCGCGCGGAAAGACGTTCACGGCCGATCCTTTGGCCTCAACAGCGCGGAGAGCGCCAGCGCGCCCCCCGCCAGGGCCATGATCAGGCCAGCCACCAGGACCATGGGCCCAAAGACGTACAGCATTCCCAGCGGGTCGGACGGCGCCGCGGCAGAAGACTGGGACGGCCGCGGCTGGTCCGGCTGCGCTGCTCCGTCTGTCTGGGCGCCGAGCTGCAAGCCCACCCACTGCGACGTGGATTTCTGCCCATTGCGTTCGCCGTTGGCGCCATCCCAGGCGGCGAACGACATGGAGTAGACCTGGCCGGCGGCAAAAGTCACGTCCTCGGCTTCGCTGGAAGTCAGATCGCGGGCGAAGATCACGCGCCAGGCGCCGTCTGCCCAAGCGCCATACCCCTGCACGTTCTGCCCCTCGGCCGCCTGGGCCGTCAGCGAGCCAAACCCGCCGGCGATCAAGTCCTCCACTGGCGAAGCGCGGGTCGCGCTGGCAAACAGGTTGCCGGAGGCCAGCGCGGGCAGATAGTTGGGATCGACGTAGTCGGCCGGGGCGACGGCCAGGGGATCGACCGCGGCGGTGAACGGATACTGATCCACGTGCATGCTCGGATAGAGGGTGTTCATGTCCGCTCGGGCGGCGATGTCGGCCTGCCAGTCGGCCTTCCAGTGCCAGATGTTGACGTTGCCGCCCTGCTGTCCCATGCAGAAGAACGGCTGGCCGGCGGCCAGCGGGAACTGCAGCGCGACGGCATCGCGAAAGTCCTGCACGCGGATCATCGAGTCGTCATGGGTTTCGTCGGCCCACTCGACCATTATAGCGAGCTGGCTATCGGTGTGCAACGCACGAGCCGTAACCGTCTTGACGCGGGTGTCGGGCAGCATCGGCCGGGTGACGTTTTGGGCGCTCAGTGGCACCTCGATCGCCGTCGCTTCCAGCCATAGCGCCGAACCCGGATCGCTCACTGGCAGCGCGCCAGTCACAGGGGCTGACCTAAGGGTGAGGCCCTGCGAACTGGCGAGTGGGATTCGAAAGAAAGTCAGCGTGGCAGCGAGGCCCAGAAGGATCAGGCCGCCCAGCCACCGTGAACGCTTATGCATTCTCACGCTCCTTGACTGGCATCGCCTCAACAGCGCTCGGCGGCGGCGCAGCCGCCGCAGTTGAGGTCGGGCGCGAGCGGTGTCGGCTTGTCGCGATCCAGTTGTTTGGGTTCCAGTGTCACGCCCAGGCTTGCCGCGTCGGCGCCCACAAACGCCGCGGCGCCGCGGGCGAGGTCGCAGTATGGCCCGCCTCCCGACGAACTGGCCAGCGCCTGGGCCAGCGCGCCGATCCACTGCCCCAGGTGCGCCTGCAGAAACTTGCCTTGGGCCTCGCGGCAGATTTCGGCGTGCTCGGCGAGGCCGTTGGCATAGGCGTAGGCTTCTTTCAGCGCCAGGACGTGCATGAACTCGAGCTCGACGGCCAGGTGATCGGGCCGTTCGCGCACTTGCCCGCCGACTCTGAACCCGAAGGCGCGATAGAAACCGGCCAGGTCGGCCAATTCCTGGCTCTGGCGGAACTCGTGCGGCAGCCCGAGCTCGGTCTCGTAACACAGCGAGCCCACCAGCCCGAAGACGCGGCGGTGCTCGGCCTGTAGGGCCAGCTGCGCCCAACCCCCTGCCTCCCGCACAGCATCGTCAGCTCCGATCTCAAGACCGGCGGCGCCGAGCTCGTCCAGCAGGCCGGCTACCCGCGGCAGGTCGCCGGTCCAATCCTCAGCCGGATACAGGAAGGCGTCGGCGAAGAAACCATAGACTTGTGAGCGCCGAATGGCGCCTTCAATTTCCATGCGGCAACCCTTTCCCCCGGCTTGGGCCGGGCCGGCCGGAGCTGTTTTCATATCGAATTCAGCCGTTCCGCGGGGCGCTCGTGGATCGGCTCGACCACGCTCAGCCGCGCGACTTCCCGGTTCTTGGCGTCGAAGCCGATCACCGTGTCGTTGAACATCTGCCATGGCTGGCCGTTGACCTCCGTCTCCAGCACCAGCGGCCCTTCCTCGATCTCGAAGCGGAAGATCATCCGCTGCGTGGTTCGGAAGAGCTGCAGCACGGCCAGCAGCTGGCGCGACGGCGCGGCGTAGCGGGCAATGGCCTCGTCCACGCCCGGACCGAACATCTGCCGCAAGTAGGGCCGCGGCGCCCAGCGCGGCGGGATGTAGTAGATGTTCGGCTCGGTCCCAAACTGCGGATACAGCGGCAGGGCGGCCTTTTCGATCTTGATCAGGTGATAAAGCGGGTGATTGGGCGCTTCGGCCCACGAGCCGTCCGCGGCGATGTCCACCAGGCCGTTCAGGCGGATTTTTCCGGGGCACACCGCCATGCAGCGCGTCTCCATCGGAACGCCTTCGCTTAGGGGGTCGCTGCCTTCCACGCGCGGGTAGCAGGCCACGCACTTCTCGCTGGTGCGGGTGGTGCCGCGATACATGCTTTTCTTGTACGGGCACTGCTCCACGCACTTGCGGTAGCCGCGGCAGCGGGCCTGGTCAATCAGGACGATGCCGTCCTCGGGCCGCTTGTAGATCGCCTTGCGCGGGCAGGCGGCCGCGCAGGCCGGGTAGGTACAGTGGTTGCACAGCCGCTGCAGGTAGAAGAACCATGTTTGGTGCTCAGGCAGCGAGGCGCCTGCGGTGCTGATCCCGAGCCGGTCGCCCTGGTAGCCGGTCGAGGTGTCTTCGTAGAAATTCGGCGCGCGCCATTCGGTGTCTGGTGGAATGTACCCCAGGGCCTGCTGTTCCGCCCCGGCCGCCTCGGTAATCGTCAGGCCCTGGTACACCCCGTAAGGCGCGCTCTCGCCGGCCTGCGCCTGGTCCCATTCGGCCTGCTTGCCGGCGGCCTGATGCGCCTCGTCCAGCCGCTGCAAAATGTGGATATCCCAGTGCTGGGGATAGCCGCCATACGGCTTGGACTCCACGTTGTTCCACCACATGTACTCCTGGCCGCGGGAGAACGTCCAGGTGGCCTTGCAGGCGCCCGTGCAGGTCTGGCAGCCGATGCAGCGGTTAATGTTGAATACGGCGGCAAACTGCTTCTGCGGGTGCGCCTCCGGGAAGGCGTACGCCATGCTGCGGCCGAGGTGCCAGTTATAGACTTCAGCCATTCGTCTCCTCCAGTCGCGCTACCAGCGCAGCCTCCTGCCCGCCGGCTAAGGTCAGCGAACAATTCCTGGGCGGCTGGGGCCTGGGCGCAGGATCGTGGAACCGTGCCGCGCTCCATTTGACCCGTGTGCGGCCAATCAGGGCGCGCACCGCCGCCTCGCCCATCTGCTGGTAGATCCGGTGCGTGGCCAGGAACATCGGGCTGGCGAATAGCGTCATCAGCCGCGGCTCGTCCCATCCCAGCCGCACGTACTCCTCGACCAGGCACTCGGCCATGGCCTCCAGTTGTCCCGGCTCGCCGGGCAGCACCATTCCGACCAGGCCCAACGGGTCTTCTGGCTCAAATTCGTCGTGTGACATCAGCGCTGCCCTCGCACGCCCAGGGTGCCGCCGCCTAGATATCTGCGCATGAAGTCGCTCTCGTGGCCCGGTGTGAAACCGGTCGCGACCGACTCCCACTTGCCCTGGCCGTTCAGGCCGCCGTCTTCCGCCTTGATGATCCTCACGAGCGTTTCCTTTGGCACCGTGTTAAGGGCATGGTTGTCGGCTTCGCCGCCGAAGATGAACTGCATGTTGGTCTTCTGCTTGTGGAAGAGCGTGTCGGTCTGGTGCATAGGCATGGACCAGTCACGCGTGACCGACTGCTGCGAACCATAGCGCAGGTTCGCTATGTAGCCCGTTCCCTCGGACTTGGCCAGCCCGTCGGGGCGCGTTTCGTGGGCCCGCACTGACTTCTCGGTGGCCATGAACGGCGAATGCTTGATCATGACGATGTGGTACGGGTAGGCCGGGTTGTACTTGACGCGCAGCATCAGCCGCGCCACTTTGTAGAAGGGGTCATCCGGCTTCCAACCGATGTAGGGCCGGTCGGCGGGGTTGGCATCCACGTATACGTAGTCGCCGTCCTCGATGTCCAAGTCCTGGGCCGCGCGCGGGTTGATGTGGATCTGGTGGTCCCCCGGCCCAGGCAGGCGGCGGTCCATCCGGTAGGGGTCGCCGAAATTCGAGTCCAGGATGATGGTCCAATCCACCGTGCTCCAGGACGAGTGGACGCGGTGGCGGGACTTGGGCGTCAGGCAGTAGAACTGGAAACCCTTCTGCCACAGCGGGTTGGTGGTTGCCTTGACCTGCTCCCAGGGCAGCGCCACGTTGCGCACGGTGCGCTCCTCCCACCCTTCGTGGTTCAGCGGGATCCCGTAGTCGTCCGGCCGCACGAAGCGGCTGGTGGTCACAATCACGTTGGGCAGGTAGGGGGTCGCCTCTGGGCTCTCGCGGTGGCTGATTAGGTTCTCGCCGTACTCGATCGCCTCGGGGATATCGCAGTAGGCGTCGAGCCTGCCCGAGGCGGTATAGAAGGGGATCGAGTCGCGCACCTGTTCCCAGAACGGGATGCGCGGATAAGTGCGGAAGAGCATCAGCGCCGCGCCCGGTTCGCCATACTTGCCGGCAGCGATGTCGCTGAACTGGTAGCCGCTGGTGGTCAGAGACGAATCGAGCAGGCGCTGGATGTAGACTTCTGGTCGCCCCTCCAGCGCGAACGTCCAGTAATCTCGGAAGCGCGCGTCGCCGACACGGTCGCCAATGGCGGCCGCCAGCTCGGCCAGGATGCGCACGTCGTCGCGCGTGTCGTATAGCGGAGGCAGCCCGCCCTTCCAGATCTGCAGGAAGGGGTTGGAACAGGAAGCCGTGATTTCGTGGGTCTGGAACTCGGCCCAGGAGTTGGCTGCCAGCGCGAAGTCGGCGTACTCCACGCTGGCTGTCATCTCGATGTCCTGCGAGATGATCAGCTCGATATTGGGGTTGACGTTCTTGATCATCTCGTAGTGGTGCTTGGCGTTGTTGAGCAGGTTGACGTTGGTGAAGTACAGCACCTTGCTCGGCGTGGGCATGTGCGTCTGCCCGGTAAACACCTTGCGCCCGTACTTCGGCGTCTCCACGATCAGCGGGCGCTCCGAATGGTTCCAGTAGGCTGGCTCCTCGTCTTTGGTGTATGCGTGGGCCACAATCTTGCTTCCGTGCGCGCGGGGGTCCAGGTTCGGCTCGAACGGGTCTTCGGCCACCCAGCCTTTGAAGCCCGGACCGACCTCGGGCGCGCCCTGGAACAGCGCGGCCTTGTAGTTGCCGGCCCAGGTGTAGCAGCCGGCTCCCGGCCGGCCGATGTTGCCGGTGAGCATGAGCGGCAGGAACTGCGCCCGGTTCGCCAGCGTCGCGTGAAACCAGTGGTTGATGCCCTCGCCAATGTGAATGGCTACCGGTTCCAGCGTGGCGATGTCGTTCGCCAGTCGCTCGATCAGCGCCTTGGGCGCGTGGGTGATCTCGGCCACGCTGTCGAGATCGTAGTCCCGCAGGTGTTCGCGATACATCGCCCAGACGGTCACAACCTCCGCCTCGCTGCCATCGGCGAGCGCGACCGTGCCCGACCAGTCTAACAGCGGGTCGACGCCGCGCGCCTCCAGGACGTTCCCGACGTCGTCTCGCGTAATGGCCCTGAGCGCATTCGTCCCGGCGTCGAATACGACGCAGTCGCCGAGTTGCTCGTACTGCGCCGGGGTTAGACCCTGCCGGCGAAAGCTTGGGCCGTCGGCCGAGAGCTGCGGCTGGTAATTGGGGAACACCTCCGCCGCCGACAGGCGCTTGAGCGTATCGGCGCGCACCAGCAAAGGGAAGTCGGTGAAGCGCTTGACGAAGGCCTCGTCATACTTCCCATTGTCGATCAGCCAGCGCGACAGGCCCAGAAACAGCGCCGTGTCGGTGGCCGGGCGGATTGGGATCCAGTAGTCAGACTTGGTAGCCGGCGGCGAGTACTCGGGGGTGATCGTGACGATCTTCGCGCCGCGCTCCATCGCTTCGACGAAGAAGTGCGACTCGGGCATCTTGTTCTCGACCAGGTTCTTGCCGCACTGGATGTGCAGGCGCGAGTTGCGCAGGTCGTTGAAGTCCTCGTCCGAGGCCTGCAGACCGGTCGTGAAGGGATGTCCTGGCGCCTGGTCGCCATGCCAGGTGTAGTTCGACCACAGCCGCCCGCCCCTGGCCTCGGCGTGGTCGTTCAGCCCGCGCACGTGTTCGTCGAGCAAGGCCAGCGTGTTGGCGAAACGGTACATGCCATATTTCCCGATCACGCCCAGCAGGCCCATGCCCCCCCGGCACTTAAAGGTGCGGGTGCCGGCCGCGCCCATCGCCGCAATCATCTCCTCGGGATATCCTTGCCGGCGCAGCCGTTGCGCGCCGGCCTCACCCGAGTAGCGGGTGGCGATGGCGATCATTCCGCGCGCGATGTAATCGTAGGCCGTCTCCCACGACACGGGCAGCAGTTCGTCCAGGCCGCGAGCGTCGAACTTGTATTTGGACCGGTTGCCGTCCTCGTCCAGGCTGGGGAAGCCGGCGTCGGCCCATTCCTGCCAGCCCTTGCGCATGAGCGGTCCCTTGAGGCGGTGCGGGCCATACAGCCGCCGGTGGAAGGTTTGGCCTTTCTTGCAGCCGCGCGGGTGCCAGTGCGCCGTGGCCCGGTTGCCGTATAGGTCGGCGTAGTTCGCCACGTCGTAATTCGTTTCCGAGCGCAGGATTACGCCGTTGCGCACGAATGCACGCAGGCGGCAGGCATGGGTGTCGTTGGGCGAGCAGACGTAGGTGAACGTCGAGTCGTAGCGGTATTGGTCGCGGTAGACGTTCTCCCAATCGCGGTCGGGATAGCCGGCCAGCGGGTTGTCGACGACGATCGGGTCTAGCAGGCGCACGGGCAGTTGGCTCAACGCGTACCCGAGGGCGGCCGCGCCAGACAACTTCAGGAACTTACGACGCGCGAAGCGGGACATAGGTCAACTCCGTTTGGGCAGCGCCATGATCGCGGCGAGCAGGTCAGCCCGGTGCGTGCCGACCTGCTGGCTGGCGACCACTCGGATCACGTTGGCGCTGAGGCTGGCGCAAATGATGGGCAGATCGGGATAGGTGGCCAGGAACTGGCCGATCACCGCTGGCGGCGGGGGACCGGCGCTGGCGGTGGCCAGGATCACCGCGTCGGGGCGAGCGGCCGCCAGCAGCGGCAGAGCCAACTCCGGCGTCGATGCGCAGCCGGCGACCGTCACCGTATTCTCCGCCAGGGTGTGCGCCAGCACTTCGGCGAACAGCGAGGCGCCGACGATGAAGACGCTCCGTGTGCCCATGGGGGCAGGATAGGGCT
>JADLEU010000190.1 GCA_020845955.1 Anaerolineales bacterium | reverse complement strand
GCAAGTCCGAAATGGATCGGGCGCTAAATCCGATAGTATTTATTGCGTGTGTTGTCTGGCTTAGTTTTGACCAGCCTTTCAATACCCCAATTACTGTCCCACGCAGCTTTCAGTCTTCAATCACTTAGAGCAGTTTCCTAAAGGAATGAGCTATTAGCCGAGATTGACGAACCCACAGTCGGTGAAAAAGCCAATGGCATCCAGCGGCGAGATGGTTGGCAAGGCGGCGGCGATAGCTTCAAGCAAAGTTTCAAAGGGCAGGGCGTTGACCGTCCGCAACAATTGTTTGAGTTTGGCAAAAGCCTGTTCAATGGGCGACAGGTCTGGGGAGTAGGCGGGTAAAAACAAGACAGACGCGCCCCGCGCTTCAATGAGGTGGCGCACCGTGCAGGTTTTGTGACAACTGAGGTTGTCCAGCCCCACAACATCACCGGGTTGCAGGGTCGGGGCTAGGACGTGGGCGGTGTAGGCTTCAAACACGGCAGTGTTGACCGCACCTTCAATCACGAAGGGCGCAGTCATACCGGTCAGGCGTAACGCGGCAATGAGACTGCCATTGCAGCCGTAGTTGCGTAGCACGCTGTCTACCGCTCGCTCCCCACGCGGCGCACGCGCATACAACCGCGTCATATCTAGGGGTGTCCCACTTTCATCGACCACCACCACTCGACGGGCATCTAGCGTCTGGGCCAAGTCACTGAATAACAGGCGCGCTACCGCATCCCGTTCTTTGACCCCCACTGTCTTTTTTGGCGCGTCCAACTCGCCCGGTCAATTGCCCGCCACATCATACTTTGACTGACCCACTGCCCCTGCTGCTCACCCCACCACTGCCGATGTTGGGCGATGGTCGCGTCAGCGTGGGCGGTCAGTTGTGCCACCAACGCTCCCAACTGCTCATCCCGGATCGTCGGCTGGTTGTAGCGTGGCTGTTTGGCTTGCACATCGCCTTGCCGTCGATGCTGGCTGATGTACCGCTTGATTGTACTGACACTGATCGCTAAGTGCTGCGCGATCCAAGCTTGGGTCTGGCCCGCTTGCCAGTTATAGATCACCCGTTCCCGTAAGTCCTGTGAGTAGCTTTTCACCACCCATCCCTATGCTCCTCCCTCGATAATAGCTCATTCCTCAAGGATTTTGCTCTAATCCTGGTAACTGCTTAGACGGGTGTTTGACCTGAAAGGCAAGGGAGCCATAATAGGCGGTATGAAGTCTAGCCCGTTGCCTACCCGCGAAGAAATTCAAGCCGCCTACAAGCAAGGCGAAGAAGCGGTGTTGGCCTTGTTCGAGGTGCAGGCGAAGATCATTCGGGATTTGGAGACAAGGCTTCAGGCGCTGGAAGACCAGATAGCCAAGAACAGCCAGAATAGCAATAAGCCGCCATCCAGCGATGGGTTGAACAAGCCCGCGCCCAAGAGTCGGCGAGAGAAAAGCGGCAAACCAACTGGTGGTCAGACAGGCCATGAAGGGCATCGGCTAGAGCCAATCGAGAAGCCAGATCACATTGAGCCGCACCCAGTATGCAGTGCGCTCACTGCCAAGCGGATTTGTCGGACGTTGCAGCGAGCAAGATTGAAAAACGCCAGGTGTTCGACCTACCGCCGATACGCCTGGAAGTGAGCGAGCATCAGGGCGAAATCAAGACGTGTCCCCACTGCGGCACGGTCAACACAGCGGCGTTTCCAGAAGGGGTGAACCAGCCAACGCAGTACGGGCCGCGGGTGCGGGCACATACGGTGTACCTCAACGTGGGCCACTTTATTCCCCTGGAACGTGCGGCTGAGATTCTCAGTGAGCTATGCCAGCAGAAGATTTCTGACGGAACGGTGTACGCGGCAGCCGTAGAGATGGCTGAAATCGTTGCGCCCATCAATGAGCAGGTCAAAGCCTATCTGATTGAGACAACAGAACCCGTGCATTTCGATGAGACTGGGGCACGGGTCAATGGAAAGCTGGAATGGCTGCATAGTGCCAGCACAGAACAGGCGACGTACTATGCTGTCCATCCCAAGCGCGGCAGTGAGGCGATAGAGGCCATCAATATTCTGCCAAAGCGCAAGGGCTGGAACATTCATGATGCGTTGCCATCCTACTTGAAGTATCTGGATGCCAAACATGGCTTGTGCAATGCACACTTAGTACGCGAGTTGGTCTTTCTCATCGAGCGTCACTGCCAGGAATGGGCTAGTGGCTTCTTGGATGTTCTGCTGGACATGAAAGCAAAGGTTGAGCACGCCAAAGAACTGGGTCTAACGGCCCTATCCAAGCAACAACTGACCATTTTTGAGCAGTGCTATGACTTCGCCGTGGCCTGGGGCGAGTGCGACAATCCCCCGCCCGTGCGAGCGCCGAATGAGCGGGGTCGCATCAAACAGTCGAAGGCCCGAAACTTACTGGATCGTCTCCTCGTTCATAAGGACAAGGTCCTGGCGTTCGTCTATGACTTTGCCGTGCCATTTGATAACAATCTGGCCGAACGCGATATTCGCATGGTCAAGGTGCAGCAGAAAGTGTCAGGCTGCTTTCGCAGTGCAGAAGGCGCGGACGTCTTCTGCCAGGTCAGAAGCTATATCTCGACTGCTCGTAAGAACGGCCAGCGTGCGTTGGACGCACTCTATCAGGCTTTCACAGGCACGCCGTACATGCCCAGCTTCATTGGTGTTAAGGCGCCTGAGTAGTGACTGGCAAACTTGGTTGAGCGAGCAACATAAGACCGGATCGAACGGAGGTCGTCAACATGCCACTATTCCTGATCATTACACTCACGCTATTTATCGTTTTGATCGCCTACCTGATCCCTCGCTATCAACGCGAGAAACGCGAAGCAATTCGCCGCTTCCGGGCCGTTGGTGAGGTAATGCAAACCGCGAATGGCCCCGTAGAATATGCGGTGGTCGGTGAGGGGTATCCTGTGCTGGTCCTACACGGCACAGGCGGTGGATGTGAGCAAGGGCTGCTGGTGGGGCGCTTGCTCGGCGCTGAAAAGTTGAAGATTATTGCCGTTACACGCGCGGGCTATCGCCGCACGCCGCTGACGACTGGCCTCAGTTTTGAAGAACAGGCCGATGCTGCACTGGACGCGCTCAAGATCGAGCGGGCAGCGGTGATAAGCATCTCAGGCGGCGGGCCGAGTGCGATGCAGTTCGCACTGCGCCACCCGGATCGATGTCTGGCTCTTGTGCTGTTGTCAGCACACGGGCCAGGGACGCTGCAAGCTTTTTCTGCCCGGACGTTTGCCTTTGTAGCGCGGCTGATAGGTGTGATGGTGGTTGATTTCCCGTTTTGGATGATGAGCCATGCGCCGGTTCGGTGGCCGCTGTTTCTGCTAGGTGAGAAAGTGGACAATCTCCGCGATGTAAGCAAACTGGAAGTGGCTCAAGCCATCCTTGACGGCATGTTCCCGCCTTCTGACTATAAGGCCGGTTTGATGAATGATATGACCCAGGTTCTGAAACTGCCCAACCAACCCGACTGGCCGCTTGGAAACCTGAAAGTGCCCACCCTCATCCTGCACGGCACGCGCGATGTCATCGTCAGATTTGGGGCTGCAAAGTTCCACGCCGAACACATCCCCGGCGCTCGGCTGATCCCTTATAAAGGCGGAACGCACTTGATCGCCTCCACGCATCGGCAGGAAGTAGGACAGGCAATGGCGGAATTTGTGCTAACTAAATTGGCTCAATCGGTGATTCAGGGAGGTGAAGGTAAAGAGGTAAAATGAGCAGCGAATAGATAAACGGGCCAGAGCAGGATGATCAACATTCAACAGCTGATTGATGAGGCCAAGTGCTACGAAACGG
>JADLEU010000189.1 GCA_020845955.1 Anaerolineales bacterium | reverse complement strand
GGCGCGAACTCGGTCACTATCGTTATCATCCAGATGGGCAGAGTAAGCATCTTCAACCTTTCGTCGTGGTTAGGTCGAAGGCTTATTCTGCCTCATCTTCTTTACCTCCTATGTGTAAAGTCCAGCTGAGATTATGTCGTTTGACGTGGTTCTCCGGATCGAGTGGCCACCCTATTCCACTATTCGAGTGAACCCAATTGAGAGAGCACACAACAAGTGATACATTCGGATCTTGCCAATTCTCGTTCTGTGATCGCTTCCTGGAGCAACACCGCAAACCAAGCGATTGATCCCGGTGGAGGGTGCTATGATGGCAAACCGAGGGATGACTAGTGTAGTCGTGGACTGCTAGTTCCGAGGCAGTGCGCCGCATACGAGAAGTCTGGTGCACGGAGCTGCGGACGTTAAACTTGCACATCTCGCTGTTATGGCAGACTTCGTCGGAGCGTGACTCACATCGCCTGAAGTGTCGTAGCGCAAGTCTATCCATAGTTTAAGTCCAGTGTATCAGCCACTACGATAAGTATTATTCTAGAGGACATTTGGTGAGATGTAAAGTTGGCAGTATCGCAGCCGTTACGTCCAAGGCACCTCGCGAGCCCCCGGCGGTGTTCTCCACCGTCCTCGCTCGTGACACGCTACGGATTTTTGCGCTTCGCTTGAGCCGTGTGGGGACGTCCGATTGCCTGGTCCCGTCGATATGACTGCTCAGCTAAATATGCCAACTTGCTCTGCCCACAAACTGAGCAGGTTGTGTGGCATCGGGCTTACTCGAACAAAGTAGCAGCGGGAGAATGTCGTCGATCCGGCCTCGTTGTGCCCAGCATCTTACTACTGGCCGCCGCTTGGCGCTTTCGCGCCTGTTCCACGCTTTGCGAGAGGGCAATACCGCACTCTCAAGGTTCTCTTTCATGGAGCGTGCGAACCATGTCCTACCAGAACCTCACTATCGTTGGCAACGTCGGGCGCGATGCGGATCTGAAGTACACACCGCAGGGCATCGCCGTACTGAAGTTCAGTGTAGCGGTCCACAAGACCATCGGCAAAGGTGACGACAGACGGCAAACGACGACCTGGTTCAACGTCACGTTGTGGCGCGAGCGGGCGGAAGGACTGGCCGAGTATCTGCGCAGCGGGACGCAGGTCCTGGTTGCAGGAGAAGTTGCTGTCTCGCCGTACACTGACAAGAACGGTAAGCCCGCGGCGTCGCTCGAACTAACGGCCAATGAGGTGAAGCTCCTGCACAGCAAGCAGGAGCCGGAACGACAGGGCGCTGAGTCCCCGGCTGAGGCCGAGGAGGAGACGCCCTTCTAGGCCCTGCACCGCTTCGGCAGAAGAGGGGACCGGCTGATTGGCCGGTTTCCCTCTTTTTGCTCGTGGCAACGAAGTGAGCAGGATGCACCATCTAGACACGGGCGAATTTCAGCTTATCAAGGCAGCGCAGTACTCTCTTGATCTCCGCATTGGTCCATTTCACGCCAGGATCGAAAATGGCTGGATAGTTGGTCCACAGCAGGAGCTCAAAAGCCGAATCCCATTTCGCAAGGCCGAAGAAGTCTTTCATTTCGTCAAGATCGGGCGCATCTGCAATCCAGGGAACAGCGGCCGGCAGCACGACGTATTCGTAGAGGGCACTATCATAGGGTCGCTTGAAGGCGTCCCAGGACGCATCGTCGTCAAAATCCCATTCGATGAGCTCGCTCAGTCGTGGCTCAACTGACAATTCTGTTGACGCGGCATCGACATAACGTTGGATGGTATGTAGGTGCAGTACACCGCTCGCGTTCGACAGCCGCCGGTGCCTAAAGCCCAAACGATAGCGATTTATTCCACTCGACATCCATCGTGAATCGTACTCGATTTGCGCGTCTTCGCCCGCAAGAAACCTTAGTTCCACTTTGGTCCAGCCGGAGCCTGTCTTCAGATGATGGAGGAAAGCTTCATCCGACATGCGTTCGACCTTTCTTGGTGCCTCGCCAGGTGCGAATGTGGTGGCTTAGCAGAGCACGACGCAATTGGTCCCCAGCCCGCCTCTTTCAGCATCCCCGAAGCGCTTGCGCGCTTGCTCCGCGTGACGTGAACAATGGTCCAGAGATAGAGCAATTATCCCATGCAAGCTTATACGGTCGAAATCCTTGTCAACGTCACGCAGGACGAAGAGAGCAGGCTCTACGGGGGCGCGCCGAAGTTCACCGGGGAATATGTGCTGCGGGCGCTGGACATCCGAGGCGACGTGCTGCGTGAAGCGCGCATAACCCTCGTCGATCTCGGCGTGACGACCAGCGACTACGCGCGGTTGCGCACGTTGCACATCGCCTTGGATCGGCTCTATGACAAGCTGTGCGGCGCCCGGGCTGGATACGCGCTGCGCGTGGTGCAGTCCAGCAAGAACGTGGACGGCTGGCTGGCGCGCGGCTGGAAGCGCAATATAGCGCAGGTCAAGGAAATGACAGGCGACGTTGACACTCTGCTCACACCGTTTCCCCGTCGCGAATTCGTCAGGCTTTCGCGCGCAGAGCTGGAAGCGGCGATGTCCCAGTCAAAAGGCTCGCACAGCGCCTGATCAGAGAGGAGAGTACCACCCATGTCAGCAAACCATGTCGCGCTGTCGGCGAGCGTAGGAAGCAGCTCCATCGCCCAGGAATACGTGGGCGAGCTGACGGGCAGCATCACGGGCCAAGTCCACTGCTTCGGCTACGCCATCGACCAGGGCGTGTGCGTCTCCCGCAACTTCGGCGGGCCGAGGATGGCCGTCGAGGCGATCCGCGCCAGGCTTAGCAAGGGCGAAACGGTCAACTGTGTGCCGTGGAAAGGCACGGCGGTGGAACTGACGCCGGGCGAAGGCAACACGGGCAAGTACCGTGACTTCATGCAGACCATCCCCAAAGCGCGCTACACGTCCGTCATTCTCCGCCACGAGCGGGTCACGTCGCCGGACTACGACGGCAAGTCACGCACCTGTATCCTACGCACTGACGAGGCGCAAGGCGTCGCGATGCTCCGACACCACATCACCCGGCTTGTGAACGTGCCCGTGTTCGACGCATGGGCTGCCTACCTGTGGGACGCCGGAACACGAGCCAACCTGGTGTCGTACCCGGTGCTCGCTGGCGGCATCGACCTGTGGGCCGTGGTCTATACGGGGCGAGCCTCGCACTCGGACACGCAGTATACCGGCGGCTTGGGCCAGGGACGCAAGTCAAGTCGGCACACAAAGGAATGGTTCGATGGTAAACACCAGGCTATCATCACCGACGAGAACTTCGAACAGTGCCAGACGGTCCGTGGCAAGCTAGCGCATCATCGCAAGTCGACGCGCAAGATGCGGACCTTCATCCTGCATGACCGCGTGTTCTGCGCTCACTGCACTGCAAACAAGCCCGCGACCTTGGTCGATGACAACTATGGCAAGATGCGTCCTTCGCACCACAAGAACAAGGGCAAGTCCTACTATCGATGCCTGTCGGGTGAACGTGGCTATGAGAAATGCCCGCAGCCTCATATAGACGAGGAGTTATTGGACGATCAGGTCGCCGAGATACTTTCAAGCATGACCATTCCCGATGGTCTACGTGATCGGGTAGAGCAGGCCGTGCAGTCCCGCCTGGAGAACGCGGCTTCCCTTGCTCGGATGGCCGAGATTCAGCAGATCATTGAGCGCATTGACTTCCGCTGGGAACACGGGTTCATCGACAAGGCGGAATACCTCGAAAAACGCCAGCAGCTTCAGCGCGAGGTGGAGTCACTGCGCCCTGTGGACTTCGATGATTTGGTCGAGGCAGCCGACTTGCTTGAGCACTTCCCCGCCTACTGGGACCAGTGCCGCGAAGTGGATGATCCCGCGCGAGCTCGTCAGCAGTTGGTGGCAAAGATCATAGAGCGCGTCTGTGGACGGTGATCATGTTCTTACGCTGGTAATTCACGGAGACTTCGCAGTGGTTCTGGGTCAGAATCAAACAGCGTCCGCTGAGATTGCTGACGCTGTTAGAAGGGAAATAGATAATAAGTAAATTACTGGCCTATTAGTCTTTCGATATAACGGAGCTGACGGGGTTCGATGTGGTGCTGGGCGCGTCATCTGGGCGCCGAAAGATGGGTTGTGTCACGTGATCATCGCTGAGCTCGTTTTCCAGAGGACTACGTGACAAGCCATAGGACGCATATTCGGACGGTACTACCCGCGGTCTGCCGATTTCGCGCAACTCCATCGACTGTGCTGCCAGACCCATACGCAGCCACTCTTCACTGACGGCGGTGGACCATAACCTTTTGTAAGGATGTACCCCGTTATTGTCGAATCATCGATCTGTGTCGCCCCATCTCCGTGCCAGAGGTGTCTAAGTTTGAAGCCCACGTTGTGTCTCTGCAGGGACCGAACCCACCAGATTACCGGCCAGGGTTACTCGATCCCACTGCCTGCGTCTTCGTACTCCTTGACCATACGTACGCGACGCTGCCAGCCACCGCTCCTATCGACCGAGAACGCCGCGATGCCGGACTCTTCACGCGCTATTTTGGAGGCGGAACGACATCACAATTTGCCCAGCCTTTCGGGCTGAGTCTGCTGCGCCTTCGCGGCATCATCCGGCGGTTGGAAGACAGGAATTGAGGCTAGTCCTTTGGAGAGGGCGACTCCGCCCTCTCTTGGGCCACCTCAATCAGTTTAGGGCGAGTATTTCCCAATTGGCTTGGCCCTGTTGGTGGACAGCCGGGGTACAAGGCCTCAAAGCTTCTCAAGGCGGATGTGGCGGAAGAGATGCTTCTGGCCCTGGCAAAAGATTCCGGAAGCTCGGAACGGCGCGTGTGGCGGATCATCCGGTGCAACGGACAGAAGGCCAGGACTTCCTTACCCTATATGACCGCCTC
>JADLEU010000188.1 GCA_020845955.1 Anaerolineales bacterium | reverse complement strand
TCATGCCCTATCCTCTGCCCATCCTGACCCCTGAAGTCCGCGACACCCTCCAGGGCCGGCGCCCGCTGGTGGCGCTGGAATCGACCGTGATCACGCACGGCCTGCCCTGGCCGCGGAACCTGGAGCTGGCCCGGCGGATGGAAACCGCCGTGCGCGCGGGGGGCGCCTGCCCCGCCACGGTGGCGGTGCTGAACGGCGAGCTGCGAGTGGGCCTGAACGACGCGGAGTTGGAACACCTGGCCCAGGCGCGCGGCGTCATGAAGATTAGCCGCCGCGACTACCCGGTGGCGGTGGCACAGAAGCGCGACGGCGGCACGACGGTGGCCGCCACGATGATCGCCGCCCACTGGGCCGGCATCCGCGTGTTTGCCACCGGCGGCATCGGCGGCGTGCACCGGCGGCTGAGCGACGGCGCACCGCTGGATGTATCAGCGGACCTGCCCGAGCTGGCGCGCACGCCAGTGGCAGTGGTCTGCGCCGGGGCCAAGGCCATCCTGGACCTGCCAGCTACTCTGGAATGGCTCGAGACGCACGGCGTGCCCGTGATCGGCTATCGCACCGGCGAGTTCCCCGCCTTCTACGCGCGCAGCAGCGGTCTGCCGCTGGCGGCGCGGGCCGACACCCCGGCCGGCGTAGCAGCTCTCATCAAGACGCTGTGGGACCTGGACTTCACCAGCGGGGCGCTGTTGTGCGTGCCTTGCCCGGCCGAGGCGGCCCAACCCGCCGAGCGCATGGAGGCCGCCATCGATCGGGCGCTGCGCGACGCGGCCGAGGCGGGCTTACGCGGCAGCGCCGTCACCCCCTACCTGCTGGCCCGCGTGGCCGAGCTCACCGAAGGCCACAGCCTGGCCGCCAACCTGGCGCTGCTGGAGAACAACGCCCGCGTGGCGGCCGAGGTGGCCGTGGCGCTGGGCCCCCTGCGCCGCTAGCCCCGCGCGGGTCTCGCCATCCAAGTTTGTGGGCAGCCCCATCGGCGCAGGAGCGCGTTATACGCTCGATTGGCGTCGCAATTTTCCGGAGCGCGTTGCACGCGCGATTGAGCTGTCCCGGCGATGGGTCGCTCTCACACAGACGCGGGCGATCGCGCATCCAGACCCATCAGGGCGCCGTCTGGCGCAAATAGAACTGCGGGATCCAGCCCACTTGGTCGTTCTCCAACCGCACCCGGCGCCAGACGGTGCCCGCGTGGACCTCAAACTCGACCAGCATGGTCACCGGTGTGCCTTCCGGCAGGAGGGCGATGACCGCGCCGTCGGGCGCGGCGGCGCGCAGGTTGGCCACGCTCGAGCCTTCCGGCAGGTCCACCACCGCCAGCCCAATCACGCCAAACGGAAAGATTGTGTTGGTCGGCACGGGCGTGCGTGACGGCGTGTCGCTGGGCGCGACCGTGGGGCGCGGTGTGCGGGTGGCAGTCGGCCCAGGCGTGTCGCTGGGCGCGGCCGTGGGCCGCGGCGTGCGGGTCGCGGTAGGCTCGAGCGTCGCCGTCGGTGGGCGCGGCGGGGGGTTGAGGGTGTTGGTGGGCGTGGGCGACGACAGCCACACCTCAAAGCGGTTGCTGGTCAGCCAACGCTGGCCGACGAAGATCTGCACTTCGTAGACGCCTTCCGGCCACCAGTTCTTCGCGTTGTCGTAGTCGCTAAAGCCGCAGCCGCCGGTGCTGCCGTCCCATAGCCGGGTCTCGGCATAGAAGACCTGGCCGTCGCGCAGCCAGACACCCGACCACTGCACACCCGGCAGCCAGTTGTTGTAGAAGAAGTGGGCGTAGATCGTCTTGGGCAGTTGGTCGAAGAAGGCGGTGCTGGTCTCAACGTTGCAGTTATCGCGCAGCGAAAAGCGCACCGAGCCGGCCGCGGCCTGAGCCGGCGGCGTGACCGTGGCGCCGGGGAGGGAAGTGATGTACAGCCCGGGCAGCTCGGGCGTGGGCGTGACGGTGCCGGTGGGCGTGTCGCTCGGCGTGGGGCTAGGCCCCGCTGTTTCAGTGCGGGTGGCGGTCACGCTAGCTGTCGCCGAGGGCGTCAGCGACGGCGGGGGCACGGTGGGGCTAGGCGGCAAGCTGGCGGTGGCCGGGAGGGTGGGCGGCACGGCCAGGCGGATGAGCGGCACGCCCAGCCCAAAGGACAGGCCCGCTCCGGCCAGCATCCCGGCGCTGATAATCAGCAAGCGCCACCCCCGCACCACTGCTTCGCGCCGCACGTGGAAGTAGCGCAGGCGGCGCGAGCGCACCAGTGTCAGAACACCGGCAATCGCTGCCAGGCCAAAACCCAATAGTAGCAGCCGCGTGATCCAGGCGACATACGTCTCGGTGGAAGCAAATTCCATTACGGCAACAAGACCAGGCGATTGCCGCGATTATAGCACCGCCCCGCCAGATTGCCTCCGCCTGTTGCTTGTGCTAGAATTTCCCAGCGCCTGACCGGAGGATGGGACATGGTAGAAGTGACGATTGATAGTATCCGCGTTAGCTTGATGTCTCAGCATCGCGTGGTTATTCTGAAAGACGTCGACAGCGACCGCTACCTGCCAATCTGGATTGGCCCGTGCGAAGCCGATGCCATTACCGTGACGCTGCAGGAGATGGAAGTCTCGCGCCCGTTGACGCACGATTTGCTCAAGAACGTCATCGGCGAGATGGGCGGCGAGGTCGAGTACATCGTCATCTCGGATCTGCGCAATGACGTCTTCTTCGCGCGGATCGTCATGGGCGTCAGCGGCAAGCGCCTGGAGATCGACTCCCGCCCCTCTGATGCGCTGGCGCTGGCCGTGCGGCTGCACGTGCCGGTCTACATCGAGGAGCCGGTGATGGACAAGGCCGCTGTGCTGCCCGAAGACGAGATGGATACCGAAACAGCCTCGGGCGAAGAGACCCGGCTGGACGCGTTCAAGGACTTTGTCGAGTCGCTCGACCTGGAAGATCTAGACACCGACGAAGGCGACGAGGAAAAGTAGGCCTCGCCCCGTCCCCCGCTAATCCATGACCGATACCATCGCCGATTACGGTCCCAACCGTTCGGCGCCGCACGCCGTCGAAGCTGAAGAGGCGGTCTTGGGTTGCGTCTTAATCAACCCCGACGCCTACTTTGAGGTTGCCTCCTTCCTGCGCCCCGACGATTTCTATCTCCACAAGCACCGCTGGATCTGGAACGCCTTCGTGGCGCTGCACGAACAGCGGCTGCCGATCGACATTATCACGCTCTCCGAAGAACTCGAGCGCCACGCGCAGCTGGCTGAAGCGGGCGGCGCCGCTTACCTCACCCGGCTGATCAACACCGTCCCCACCTCGCTGCACGCGGAAGCTTATGGCCGGCTGGTCGAGCGCGAGGCGATGCGCCGGCGCCTGATCGAGGCTGCCACCCAGGTGGCCAAGCTGGCCTTCGAGGAAGGCCGCGACATCAGCGAGGTAGTGAACGACGCCGAGGCGGCCATCTTCGCGGTCAGCGAGCGCCGGCTGACCAAGGACCTGGCCCCGATCAAGGAGGCCATCAGCCAGTACTACGACCGGATCAAGTACCTGTTCGAGCATCGCGACGAGCTGCTGGGCGTGCCAACCGGCTTTATCGACCTGGACAAGCTGCTGGGCGGCCTGCAGCAGTCAGACCTGATCATCGTGGCCGGGAGGCCGGGCAGCGGCAAAACCGGTCTGATGCTCAACGTGGCCAAGAACGCCGCGCTGACCTACAAGAAGCACGTGGCGGTCTTCTCGCTGGAGATGTCGAACGAGCAGCTGGTACAGCGCCTGATCGCGCAGGAAACCGGCATCGACTCACAACGCCTGCGGCTCGGCGACATCCACGACCACGAGTGGCCGCTGTTCGTGCAGGCCTCCAACGTGCTCAGCGACACGCAGATCTTCCTGGACGACACGCCCGCGCTGACGCCTAACCAGCTCCGTTCGAAGTGCCGCCGGCTGGACCAGGAGTACGGTCTGGACCTGGTGATCGTGGACTATCTGCAGCTCATGCAGGGCGACGGGCGGAACGAGAACCGGGTCCAGGAAGTGTCGACCATTTCGCGCGGGCTCAAGCAGCTGGCGCGCGAGCTCAACGTGCCGGTGCTGGCCGGCGCGCAGCTTTCGCGCGCCGTGGAGCAGCGCCAGGACAAGGTGCCGCAGCTGTCAGATCTTCGTGAAAGTGGGAGTCTTGAGCAGGATAGTGATATCGTCATGTTCATCCACCGGCCCGACATGTACGAGAAGGAAGGTGGGCGGACGAACATCGCCGAGCTGCTGGTGCGCAAGCACCGCAACGGTCCCACCGCCGACATCCAACTCGTCTTCCGCGGCGCGCTGACCAAGTTCGAGAACGCCGAGACGCGTCACGTCGACCTGCGCAACGTCTAGCGCCGGCCCGCTCTGGCCTTCTTCCGCCGCCCCAGCGCCGCGGAAAACCGAGCCCACGGCGCTAGGGCGGCGGATTTGCGTCGCTCTGGCTTTTCCGCCCTTGCGCCGGCCGTGCTCCCTGGGTAGACTGTGGGGTATGCGCGGCTTCTCGGGCTTCCCTGACGGCAAGGTGCGCACCGTTCCGGTGCCCGAGCCGTTTTTTTCTGAGCTCTTGCCGCTGGTGGACCACGCCGGCGAGCTCAAGGTGACGCTGTATGCCTTCTGGCGCCTGAGCCTGAAGCCGGGCCAATACCGCTTCGTGCAGCGCGAGGACTTCGCCGAGGACGAGCTGCTGATGCAGGGGCTGGCGGCCTCGCCGCGCCAGGCGCAGGAGGCGCTGGACGACGCGCTGGAGCGGGCCGAAGCGCGCGGCACGCTGCTGCGGGTGGTCGTCGAGGATGACCAGGCCGAGCGCAGCCTGTATTTCCTGAATAGCGCGCGTGGGCGCGAGGCGGTCGAGAAGCTCACGCGGGGCGAGTGGCGCCCGGAGGAGTTCGACGGCGCGGTGATTACGCTCAGCCACGTGCGCGCCAACGTCTACACCCTGTACGAGCAGAACATCGGCCCGCTGACGCCGCTGATCAGCGAAGAGCTGCGCGACCTGGCCGCCACCTACCCGGCCGCCTGGATCGAAGACGCCATCCGTATTGCGGTCAAGAACAATGTGCGGCGGCTCAAGTACGTACTGGCCGTGCTAGAGCGCATGCGCACCGAGGGACGGTATGAGCAAGAGACTCGCGAGCGTGTTGAGCCAGATCTCAGCCGATTTGACGGCTACCTTAGCTACATCGACCCCGCCAACGGCGGCGCCGGAGACGAGGCCAGCGCGGAGCCCGATGCCGGAGCCTGACGCGCCCGCCGGCCAGCCGCCGCAGCTGCCGCCCGAGCCAGACCCGCGGCGCTACACCGACGGCCTGGGCGACCCGGACTGCCCCTACTGCCACGGCCTGGGCTACTTGCGCGATGACGTTCCCCCCGGCCACCCCAACTTCGGCCGGCTGGCGCCCTGCGTGTGCCAGCTCGACAGCATGTCGGCCGCGCACGGCGAGAAGTTGAGGCGCGGCAGCAACACCGAGACGCTGGCCGGGAAGACTTTCGACAACTTCCTGCCCGACGGCGTCAGCCCCGACGCCGCCATCCGCGCCACCGTGCGCGCTGCTTTCGAGCGCAGCCGGGCCTTTGCTGAGGCGCCCGATAAATGGCTGCTGCTGATGGGCACCTACGGCTGCGGCAAGACGCACCTGGCCGCCGCCATCGCCAACTACTGCCTGGACCACGGCCGGTCGGTGCTGTTCCTGAACACTCCGGATTTGCTCGACCGGCTGCGGGCCGGCTTTGCGCCCGGCGCCGACGACTCGTACGCCGAGCGCTTCGAGGACATCCGCACGGCGCCGATCCTGGTGCTCGACGACCTGGGCACCGAAAGCCCCACGCCCTGGGCGGTGGAGAAACTCTACCAATTGCTCAACTTCCGCTACAACGCCCAACTGCCGACGGTGATCACCACCAACCGCGAATCGAAGGACATTGAGCCGCGCGTGGCCAGCCGCTTGTCTGACGCCCAGATGGTCAGCGCCCTGACCATCCAAGCGCCCGACTTTCGCGCCGGCCACATCAGCCTGACCTCTGACATTTCGTCGCTGGCCATCCACAGCCAGCAGACGTTCGACACCTTCGACAGCCGCGGCGAGCTGGCGGGCGAAGCGCGACAGATGTTCTTGAAAGCCATTCAGGCGGCGCGCGACTACGCCGACGTCTCGCGCGGCTGGTTCGTGCTGACGGGCGAATACGGCTCGGGCAAGACCCACCTGGCCGCGGCGATCGCCAACCAGCGCGCCCGCCTGGGCCAGCCCGTGATCTTCGTCACCTATCAAGACTTAAGCGACCTGTTCCGCACCTCTAGCCAGCGCGAGGCCGACGAGCGCAACGCCAAGCTGGTGCAGCAGGTGAAGCAGACCGAGTTCCTGGTGATCGACGACGTGAGCAGCCTGGTGGGCACCGTCGGCTACTTCCGCGAGAAGTTCTTCCAGGTATTCAACTACCGCTTCGACGCCCAGCTGCCCACTGTGCTGACCACGGCCGCGCCCGACAAGGAGCTCGATCCGCGCATCAAATCGCGCATCTTTCACTCGGACCTGTGCCAGGTGCACGTGCTGAAGGTCGGCCCCTATCGCGGCCGGCGCGCGCAGGGCCGGAAGAAGGCGGCCTCCTAACACTCCCTGAGCGGCGGTCATGGGTGACTTCATGCTGCGCGTGGCGCTGGTGGTGGTGGCGCTGGGCGTGGTGAGCGGGGTGCTGGTCTTTCTCACCGGGCTGGGGCGCGGGCTGCAGTCACGGGCGCGGCCGAGCCGGATGATCGTCGACCCGGCAGCGCGCCGCCAAAGGGCGCAGACCGTGCGTGGGCTGCTGCTACTGATGGTGGTGGCGCTGTTCGGCGGGGTAGTGCTCGGCCGGCCGCTGATGCTGGTGCTGGCCCTGGTGTGCCTGGGCCTGGCCTACTGGCTGCGCGATCGGTAAGGCGCCGGGTGAGTCAAAACGCGCCGCCCGAGGCTGGTCCCGGGGCGGCGCGCTCTTTTTGCCCGTCAGCGAGATCACTCGTCTCCGTTTTCGCCCTTCTTCTCGCGCTTGTAGGCGGCGATGATGCCCTGCGCCAGGTGGTTGGGCACCACGTCGTAGCGCAGGAACTCCATCGAGTACACGCCGCGGCCACCCGTCAGCGAGCGCAGCTCGGTGGCGTAGCGCTGCACCTCGGCCAGGGGCGCCTCGGCGGTGATGATGCTCTTGCCGGCCTCCTGATCCATGCCCTGGACGCGCGCGCGGCGCGTGTTCAAATCACCCAGCACATCGCCCATGTTGCCCTCGGGCACCACGACCTTCAGGCTCATGATCGGCTCGAGCAGTACCGGGTTGGCCTGCTCGACCGCCTTCTTGAAGGCCTCGCGCCCGGCCACTTCAAAGGCAATCGGCTTCGAGTCGACAGGGTGCTCCTTGCCGTCGGTGACAAAGACGTTGACGCCCACCACCGGATAGCCCGCGATAGCGCCCTGCTCCATTACGCTCTTGACACCCTTTTCAATCGGCCCCAGATAGCTGCGCGACAGGTTCATGCCCACCAACTCGTCCCCGAAGTTGTAGCTGCCGTCGGGCGAGGGTTCGATGCGCATCCACACCTCGCCGAACTGGCCGGCGCCGCCGGTCTGCTTCTTGTGCCGGTGCATGGCCTCGGCCTTCTTCGTAATGCTCTCGCGGTAAGGCACCTTGGGCGCCTCGACGGTCAGCCCGACGCCGAACTTGCTCTCGGCCCGGCGGATGGCCACGTCGATGTGCTGGTCGCCCATGCCTTCCACGATCGTCTGCTTGGTCGACGGCTCCTGGCGCCAGCGCAGGGTGGGATCTTCTTCGCTCAGGCGCGTGAGGGCTGGGCCCATCTTGGTCGAGTCGGCCTGGGTCCGCGGGCTGACGGCCACCGAGTAGAGCGCGGCCGGGTACTTGGGCGCGTCGACCAACAGCGGGTGCGCGCGGTCGCCCAGCGTGTCGCCGGTAGCGGTGGAGGTCAGCTTGGCCAGGGTGCCGATGTCGCCGGCATGCAGCTGCTTCGCGGCGATCTGCTCCTTGCCGCGGGCGACATGCACGGTGCCGGTGCGCTCTTCGGCGCTCTTGGTGTGGTTCCAGACGCGGCTGTCGGAGGCCAGCACGCCTGAGAAAACGCGCACGTAGGTGAGCTTGCCCACGAACGGGTCGGCCGTGGTCTTCCACACATAGGCGCACAGCGGGCTCGCGTCGGACACGGTCACGTTCTCGTCGCCGTCCTTGCCGTGAGCGTGCACCACGGGCTCTTCGACCGGGGCAGGCAGGTACCGCACGATGCCGTCCAGGATCGGGTTGATGCCGATGTCGGCGCTAGCCGAGGCGACGAAGACCGGCACAATGTTACCGGCCAGCACGGCCTTGTGAAAACCGTGGATAACGTCGTCGGCCGTCAGCTCTTCGCCGCCCAGGTATTTCTCCAGCAGCTCGTCCTCGCCCTCGGCCGCCGCCTCCACCAGGTTGACGCGCGCGGCCGCCGCGGCGTCGGCATACTCCGCCGGGATGTCGACCTGCTGATCGCCGCGGCCGGGCCGGGCCATCATCGACAGCAGCCCAATCACGCCTTGGAAGCCCTGCTGCTCGCCCCAGGGCAATTGCACCGGGATGAGCTTGACCTTGAAGGTGCTCTGCACGTGTTCGAGCACCTTCTGGAAGTTGGCGTTGTCGCGGTCCATCTTGTTGATGACAACGAAGCGCGGCAGCTTGAACTCGTCGCAATACTGCCAGGCCAGCTCGGTGCCGACCTCGACCCCCGCCACCGCGTCCACCACCACAATGGCAGCCTCGACCACGCGCAGCGCCGACTTGACCTCGCCGACGAAATCGGTGAAGCCGGGCGTATCGATCACGTTGATCTTGACGTCCTGGTATTCGACGGGGACGACGGCGGTGGAAATCGAGATCTGGCGGCGCTGCTCTTCGTCTTCGAAGTCGGCGACGGTGGTGCCGTCTTCGACGCGGCCGAGGCGAGTGATGACACCGGTGTTGAACAGGAAAGCTTCGCTCAGCGAGGTCTTGCCCGCTCCGCTGTGGCCGACCAAGGCAACGTTTCGGATTAAGTTTGTGCTGTACTCTTTCATCTGGCGAGCGTCCTCCGAGGTCTATGCATCTTGGGGAGTGGCATGGTAGCACGGCGAAGAACGGTTGTCAAACTTCCCCCCGAAAAATCGGCGCGCGGGCGGCATCTCGCACTGAAACTGCCCAGCGACGGCTGATTGGAATGCCCTAGAGGTGAAACGCATGGTGGGGGTTTCAGCCGCGATTGGCGCTCATGGTCGTTGCCGAGCTTGATCGTCCAAACCCGTCAGGGGACTTTCTGCCTTTGCTAGCCGGGCGGCTTAGCGGCCGGTGACGCCCATGCCCACGTGCCGGACCGCGCGTGGGCCGCCGGGCAATCTGGCAGGACAAACTGCGCGCGGCCTGGTTTCGGCTCTTAGCTGAGCGGGTTGGAAGACGGGGTCGCCCTGAAGGTCACCCCCCCGCCTTTTTGCTATATGAGTTAAAGTGCTATACTTGTTATAGTAACCGGCCTGAGCCTGGATACCCGAGCGCCACCCATGGCCACGACCGAATTCTGCCCCATCACCGCCGCCAGCGACCTCCTTGGAAAGAAGTGGGCGCTGCTCCTGATTCACTATCTTTACGAGGCCCAACCCGCGCGCCTGCGCTTCTGCGCGCTGCAGGAGCGGTTGGGCGGCTTGAACCCGGCCACGCTGACGCAGCGCCTGAAGGAATTGGAGGCCGCCGGGCTGGTCGAACGCGTAGAAAGCGCCGGCCGGTCCCTGCGCGTGGAGTATGGACTGACGCGCCAGGGCCGCGAGCTTGGCCCGGCGGTGGAGCATCTTAACGCCTGGGGCCGCAAGTGGCTGAAGCCCACGCCGCCGCCGGCGCGGAGGCGGCCCGCATGACCTTGTCGACCAACATGGCTCGCCTATCGCTGCCGCATCAAGCGCGCGTCCCGGCCGGCGGCGGCCCGTACCCCACCACTATCGCCCTGCGCGGCCGCGGCAGCGACGAAGCCAGCCTGCAAGGCTTCAGCCAAGGGACCATGAGGGCCTACGCCTTTGCGCTCAACCAGCCGGGGCGCGTCAGCCGTGTGCTGGCCCACTCCAGCTACATCCCGCTGGCTTGGGCGCGGCAGGCGCGCGACACGCTCGCGCGGCTGGGCGCCGGCCTGGTCTACTTCGAGTTTCCCATAGCCCACAACGCCAGCGACCGCTCGCTGGCTGCGTTGGCTGCCTGGATGGACAAGCAGTTGAAGGCGCTGGAGGACCCGCATGTCTGACCCGATTCATCCTCACACCACGATCGGACACGTTCATTTGAAGGTCGCCAACCTGGAACGCGCGGTGAAGTTCTACACCCAGGTGCTCGGTTTCGAGGTGCAGCAGCGCTGGGGCGACAGCGCCGCCTTCCTGTCGGCCGGCGGCTATCACCATCACCTGGGCTTGAACACCTGGGAGAGCCGTGGCGGCGCGCCGCCCGCGCGCGGCGCCACCGGGCTGTATCACTTCGCCATCCTGCTGCCCAACCGGGTGGAGTTGGCGCGCACGCTCAAGCGCGTGCTCGACCACGACTGGCCAATCGCCGGTGCCGCTGACCATGGCGTTAGCGAGGCTATTTACTTCGCGGACCCCGACGGCAACGGGATCGAAATCTACCGTGACCGTCCGCGCGACGAGTGGCCGCGCCAGGCCGACGGCGAGATCGCTATGGTCAACGCCCCGCTCGACTTCGATGGGCTGCTGGCCGAGCTGGCGCGCGACGGCGCCGCGGCGGAGGCGCGCGCATGACGATCCTGGGGCTGCGCCACATCGCGCTGGTCTGCGGTGATGCCCAACGCACGGTCGATTTCTACGCCCGCGTGCTGGGTTTGCGCCTGGTGAAGCAGACGGTCAACTTTGACGAGCCCGGCAGCTATCATCTGTACTTCGGCGGCGAACTGGGCCGGCCCGGCACGGCCGTCACGTTTTTCGAATGGCCGGGCGCGCCCCGCGGCTATCCCGGCCTCGGCGGCACGCACCACTTCGCGCCGCGGGTGGCGGACGAGACCGCCCAGCTAAAGTGGAAGCGCCGCCTGACCGACCACGGCCTAAAGGTGGACGGCCCGCTTGACCGCCACTATTTCAAGTCGATCTACTTCAACGACCCCGACGGCGGCATCATCGAGATCGCCACCGACGGCCCAGGGTGGACGCGCGGCGAGGCGCCCGACGCGCTGGGCCAGATCGGCGCCGGCCAGACGCACCACTTTTCTCTGGCGGTGGCCGGCGAGACCCCGCAACTCGAATGGCGCGAGCGGCTGGTGCGCGCCTTTCGGCGCGTGTCGCCGGTGTTGGACCGGGAGCACATCAAGAGCATCTACACACAGGATCCCGGCGGCCACAGCGTCAAGCTGACCACGCTGAGCCCTGGCTTCGCGGTCGACGAACCGTCCGATGGCCTGGGCCGCAGCCTGCAGCCCCCGCCCCGGCTGGAACCCAACCGCGGCGCAATCGAGCGGCGCCTGAAGCCGCTGACCTTGCCGGCGGGCAGGGCCCAGGCGGTGGGGAGCGGCCGGTGACCGGCCTGCCGCCGGACCCCCACGCGGGCCAGCCGGTGCTGACGGCTGGCGCGCCGCCAGCACAGGCGCGCGCCGCGGTGCTGCTGGTGCATGGGCGCGGCGCCAGTGCCCAGGATATCCTGGCGTTGGCGGCCGAGCTCGACCGGCCGGACCTGGCTTACTGGGCGCCGCAGGCCGCCGGCAATACCTGGTACCCCTATCCCTTCATGCGGCCCCTGGCGCGCAACGAGCCATGGCTCAGCGCGGCGCTGCGCCGCCTGGGCACAGTGCTGGGCGAGATCACCGCCGCCGGCCTGCCGCCCGAGCGCACGGTGCTGCTGGGATTCAGCCAGGGCGCCTGCCTGGCGCTGGAGTATGCCGCACGGCACGCCCGGCGCTATGGGGGGCTGGCGGGGCTGAGCGGCGGCCTGATCGGCCCAGACGGCACGCCGCGCGACCACGCCGGCAGCCTGGCCGGCACTCCCGTGTTCCTGGGCAGCAGCGAGATGGACGGCCACATCCCTAAGGAGCGCGTCGCGCACACGGCCGAGGTGTTACGCGGCCTGGGTGGCGAGGTGACCATGCGCCTTTACGCCAATATGGGCCACACCGTCAACCAAGACGAGATCGAGCACGTGCAACGGATGCTGGCAGGGCTGGCGGCCGAACCCATGGGTGGCGGTGTGGGCGTGTGAAGGTGTCCAGGCAGGCGCGCTTGATCCATCACGGCCTGTAGGAACGCACCTGCCAGGCGAGGGAGAGCAAGGCGCCGGTGGTAGAATCGGGCCGGGTGACCAACAACAGTGTCGCTGTTCATCAACCATCACTCGTTCGTCCTCCTGACGCTTGGGCTGTGGCTGGGCCTGGCGCTGGTTGTATGGCGCGCGCCCGCGCGGGCGCGCGGGCGCGGGCTGCTGGCCCTGGGCGTCATGGGCGCCACGCTGGTCGGGCTGTGGCTGGCGCTGCGCACCGGCACCGGCGGCCAGACCGAAACGGCCCAGGTCGACGCGCAGTTGGGCCAGGGACGGCCGGTGCTGGTAGAGCTCTACTCGGACTATTGAGCGGCCTGCCTGATGGCCCGGCCGATCGTCGATCGGCTCAAGCGCGAGATGGCCGGTGAAGTCGACGTGATCAGGATCTCGGTTGCGTCGCCGGCCGGCCAGACGCTAGGCGCCCGCTGGCGCGCCCGGGCTACGCCTACCCTCCTGTTGTTTGACGGCGCGGGCCGCGAGGTCTGGCGCGGGTTTGCAGCGCCTACGGCCGAGGGCCTGCGGAGTGAGCTGAACGGCAAATGACCGGCCTGGTGCGTCTGTGTGCCTTCAACTCCTACCTCTTGGCCACGCTGGCGGGCGGCGCTCTGCTGCTGGCGCTGCTGATGCGCAACGGTCTGAGCACCGTCGACCTAGGCGGGGTGGGCCTGTACGCCGCCGCGGTCGTCACCGTGCTGATCAGGCGGCGCGTCCCAGCGGCGCGGCTGGCCAACTTGACCGACCTGGCCGCCTTCGATCGCGCGCTGCGGGGTGAGCGCCCCACCCTGCTGGCGCTGTGGTCGCAGCGCTGTGGGTTCTGTCTATTAGCGCGGCCCGAACTGGACTGGCTGGAGCGCGCCACCACGACCCGCCTTCAGGTGCTGCGCGTCGACGTTCACTCACCAATCGGGGCGCAGCTCGCCGACCGCTACGACGTCATTGCAACCCCGGCCTTCCTGCTCTTCAGCGCCAACGGCGTCCGCGAAGGCTCGTTTGCGCTCACGCTGGACCGCGCGCGCGTGCGCTATTGGCTCGACCAGCAGACAATCACCCCGTGAGCGGCACAGCGGGCCGTTGGGCCGGGCGCGCGCTGCGGCGCCTGTCGTTCGGCTTGATGTACCTGGCCAAGCCGCGCTGGGACACCGGCGTGCCCGCCCCCGAGTTGGTGCGGGCCGTGGCAGGCCGGCCGGCCGCGCGCGCGCTGGACCTGGGCTGCGGCACAGGCACCAACGTGCGCTACCTCACCGAGCGCGGCTGGCAAGTGACCGGTATCGACTACGTCCCGCGAGCAATTGCCCTGGCGCGGCGCAAGCTGCACGGGCTGGAGGCCCATCTGCTGGTGGCGGATGTGACGCGGCTAGAGCAATTGCCGCTGGGCGCGCCGTTCGACCTGGCCCTGGACATGGGCTGCCTGCACTCACTGCCGGCCGCAGACCGGGCGCGCTACGCCGCCGGGCTGGGCCGCTGGTTGCGGCCGGGCGCGCGCTACCTGCTGTATGCCTTCCAGCCCGCGCCCGGCCTCGTCACGGGCCTGTCGCGGGCCGAGGTGATGGCGCTCTTCGCGGCCGAGTTCCTGCCCGACGGCTATGAGCAGGGCCGCGGTCGGCCCAGCGCGTGGTACTACTTCATCAGACAATAGCATGCTTTTGTTCCTCTTCCTGGACGGCGTGGGGCTGGGCGCAAACGACGCAGCGGCCAACCCGTTTGTCACGGCCGAGATCCCGACGCTGATGGGCCTGCTGGGCGGTCAACGCCCGTTGGCGGGCACGCCCGCCGGCGATTATGGCCGGGCGGTGTTCGTCCCTACCGACGCGTGCCTGGGCGTGGGCGGACCGCCGCAGTCGGCTACTGGCCAAGCGGCGATCCTGACCGGCCGCAACGTCCCGCTCGAGATCGGCGGCCATTGGGGACCCAAGCCCAACGCGGCCGTGGCCGAGATCCTGCGTGCCGGCACGATCTTCAGCCGGCTGGCCGAGCGCGGCGCGCGGGCGGCGCTGCTCAACGCCTATCCGCAGCGCTACTTCGATGCCATCGGCAGCGGGCGGCGCAGCTATTCGGCGGTGCCGCTGGCCGTGACCGCGGCGGGACTGCCGCTGTTCACCGGCAGCGATCTGCGCGCTGGCCGGGCGCTGAGCGCCGACTTTACCGGCGCGGGCTGGCCCGAACCGGGGCCGGATGGCGCGCTGACGCCGCAGGCCGCCGGGCGCCGGTTAGGCGCGCTGGCCGGGCAATACGATTTTTCCTTCTTCGAATACTGGCTGACCGACTACATGGGGCACCGCGGCGACCTGGACGAAGCCAGGCAGCTCCTGGCGCGCTTCGACGCGGTGCTGGCCGGCCTGCTGGCGACCTGGGATGACACCGCCGGGCTCATCGTCATCACCTCCGACCACGGCAACCTGGAGGCGCTCGACCACCGCCACCACACGCTCAACCGCGTGCCCACGCTCGTCATCGGCGCGCGGCGGCACGCCTTCGCGGTCGGGCTGAGCGACCTGACGCACCTGGCGTCGAGGGTGGAGCGAGAGGCGCTGGGAAGCGCGGGGCCGTAGTCAGCCAGCGGTCAGTAGTTGGCGGGGAGATGTAGCTTGACGCCCGTCCGGTCGCGGGACTATCATCCATTCGTGCCCATTGATCCTGAGCTGCTGCGGACGGTGATGCGCCACTGGCCAACCGGCGTAACCATCTTGGCCTCGTTCTACGACGCCGATCGCCACGGCATGACGGTGAATTCGTTCAGCTCGGTGGCGCTCGACCCTCCGCTAGTGCTGGCCAGCATCGAACAGGGCGTGCGCACGCGCGCGCTCATCGAGCAATCGGGCGTGTTTACTCTATCGTTCCTGCGCGCCGGGCAGGAGTGGATCTCGAACCGATTTGCCGGGCGCGAGACCGAACACGGCAACCGGTTCGAGGGCTTGGAGACCTTCACAGCCGCCACCGGCGCGCCGATCCTGGCCGACAACATCGGCTGGCTGGACTGCAACGTGGTCGCCGCGCACGTCGCGGGCGACCACACGATCTATATCGGCGAGGTGGCGGCGGCCGGGCCGGGCACCGCCGGCTGGGTGTTGGGTGACGACGGCGCGGGGCCGGCGAGCGCCGCTGGCGCGCTGCGGCCGCTGCTGTATTTCAACCGCGACTATCGTGAGATGGCCTGAAGGACCAGAGGTGGCCGGGACCCAAGCGGCCACAGCGGTCCAAAGGGGCTGGCAGGCTTGGCAGGCAGGTGAGGGGATGAGGGCGGGTCAGGAGTTGACCAAGGCCGACCAGCGCTGTCTGCTGGAGTTGGCGCGGGCGGCGCTCACGGCGGCCGTCAACGACGCCTGGCCGCCGTCCATCAACCCGGCCGGCCTGCCCGCCGCGGTGCTGCGGCCGGGCTGCTGCTTTGTGACGCTGACGCGCGCGGGCCAATTGCGTGGGTGCGTGGGCGGGCTGGAGCCAGAGCTGCCGCTGTACGCTGACGTGTCGCGGCGGGCGGCGCAGGCCGCGCTGAACGACCAGCGCTTCGCGCCCGTCGGGCCGGGCGAGGCGCCCGAGATCGAGATCGAGATCTCCGTGCTGACCCCGCCCGTGCGGCTGGCCTACGCCGGCGCCGATGACCTGGTGGAAAAGCTGCGGCCGGGCGTGGACGGCGTGGTGCTCAGTGACGGCCGCCGGCGGGCCACCTTCCTACCGCAGGTGTGGGCCAAGCTGCCGCAGCCCGAGGTCTTTCTGGAGCATCTGTGCGAGAAACTAGGCACGGCGCCCAACGCCTGGAAGCGCGGGCGGCTGGCGGTGGCCGTGTACCGAGTGGTCGAATTTTGCGAGAGCTCCCACGGCGGTGACGCTCCCCTTCCCCGCCCACCGGATTAGGGCCCAGGCCCAGGTGCTGGGTTTCAACCTGGTGGGCCTTGCGCCAGCCCACCCTTCCCCGCACCTGCAAGCCTATCTCGATTGGCTGGCCGCGCGTCAGAACGGCCCCATGGGTTACATGGGCCGCCCGGACCGCGTGGCGCGGCGCCGCGACCTGAACGTGATCCTGCCCGGCGCACAGACGCTCATCATGGTGGGGCTGGACTACCACACGCTGCGGCTGCCGAGGGCGGTGGCCGAAGACCCGGCCCGCGGGCGCATCGCAGCCTATGCCTGGGGCCGGGACTACCACGCGCTGATGCTCCCCCGGCTCAAGGCGTTGGCCGGCTGGCTGCAGGCCGAAAGCGCCGCCCCGGTGGCCAGCCGCGTGTATGTGGATACGGGCGCAATCCTGGAGCGCAGCCACGCCCAGCAGGCCGGGCTGGGCTTTATCGGCAAAAACACCATGCTGATCCACCGGCGCCGAGGCAGCGACTTCTTCCTGGGCGAAGTGCTGTCCAGCCTGGTCTGCGACGCGTATGACACGCCCGAGGCCCCCAGCCTGTGCGGCCGCTGTGCGCGCTGCCTGAACGCCTGCCCCACCCAGGCCTTCCCCCAACCGTATGTGCTGGATGCGAGGCGCTGCATCAGCCTGCTGACGATCGAGCACGCCGGCTGGATCGATCGGGCGCTGCGCGCGCGGATGGGCAATTGGGTCTTCGGCTGCGACGTGTGCCAGGTGGTCTGCCCCTGGCAGCGCTTCGCCATTCAGACGCTGGAAACAGACTTCTATCCGCTCGACAGCGACCGGGCCGCCCCGCCGCTGGTCGAACTGTTGGAGCTGACGCCGCAAACCTTTGCGCGCCGTTTCGCGGGCTCGGCGGTGGTGCGCGCCGGGCGCGACCAACTGGTGCGCAATGCCTGCGTGGCCGCGGGGAACAGCGGCCAGGCGGCGCTGGCGGCGCGGCTGGAGGCGCTGCTGCGGGGCGACCCGAGCTCGGTGGTGCGCGGGCACGCGGGCTGGGCGCTGGCGCGGCTGGCGGGCAGTGCGGCCCGGCCGGCGCTGCGCGCGGCGCTGGACCGCGATCCCGACGCCGACACGCGCTCGGACCTGGGACTCACCCTGGAAGAACTCGGGTTGTCAAATACTAAGCTGTCATAACGCGTGAACTACTTGCCACAATTGGATTATTTGCCTACACTTACTTAGGATGGGCTGGTGGATGGGCACGTAGGGCGGCAGTACAGCCAGCTTTCGGCCTGGCAGACACCTCGCCGCCCAAGATCCCAGGCGGTAGCGGAGCAAGTGAAATGGGTATGCAGTTTGCCGTCATCATCGTGCTGGCGATCCTGGTGGTGGTGGGCGCCTATGCTCTGGGGACGTATTTGCGCCGCCGCCAAGATGACGAGCCGGCTCTGCCGCTTCCGGCGCCAGTCCGCAGGGCGGCGCCCTCCGGGCCGCCCCGGCCCGAGCGCGAGGTGCGCGTGGTGGTCAACTGGCTGCTCAACCAGGCGTTCGAGCAGACCGGCATCCGCGTAGCCGACGACAAGCTGGCCTACGAGCGCATCGTCGAGGCGGCGCACAAGGCGGTGCACGCGCTGAAGACACAGGGCACGGTGGACGTGTCGCTCCCCTTCCTCACGGCTGACGCCAACGGCCCCAAACACCTCGAAGCACGCCTGACGCGCGAGATGATCGCGGAGCTGGTGAAGTATTAGGCACGTTGTTCGAGACCCTGACGGCCTTGAAGACCTTTAGGGTCTGCCCTCCTGCCCCACCTGGGCTTGACCCCGTCAATTGCCGCAGACGCCGCGACAAGTCCCTTGGTCCGGCGGCCGAGATAACCCTGGGCGAAGTATCGGCTCCACAATTCGGGGGGCTAAAATGCCCCTTGACTCCCTTCCCCCGATAGTGCTAGTATTCCCGCTAACCTATACACGAACGACGCCGAGGAGGACGAGTACGCTTCAATGCGGCGGGCAGCGAGTCGGGCGGCAGGCGGTGTGAGCCCGATCCGAACGCGGAAGCGGAATGGACCTCTGAGTCGCGCGGGCGAACGGCCGGCCGCTGGGCCGCCCAGTAGCCCGCGCCGGGGCTGCCGCCGTTATCCGGGCAGAGGGTATTAATCGGTCACAGCGCCCCCGGGCGCCTCAGCCCGAGCGTACCCGCAAGAGTGAGGCTGGCCTTCGCAAACCTGTCGCAATCACCGGCAGGTTTTTTGTTTGGCGCGGCGCGCCGGCCTCGATCTGGGTGGCACCACGGGAGTCCCCTCTCGTCCCAAAAGGCGAAGGGGACTTTTTTGTTGCTCGCCGGGCCGTGCGCCCGGAACCGTGGAGGCACTCATGACGGCTCTTGCTCCCAACCCCGCCCCAGCGGCCGCGCCGGCCGTTCCGGCCAGGCCGCGCCTGCTCACCGGCGACCGCCCCACCGGCCGCCTGCATCTGGGCCACTACGTGGGCAGCCTGGTCAACCGCGTCCGGCTGCAGCACGAGTACGACGCCTTCTTCATTATCGCCGACCTACACACTCTGACCACCAGGCCCGAGCGCGACCACATCAGCGCTATCCCGGCGCTGATCCACGAGATCCTGCTCGATTACCTGGCGGTGGGCATCGATCCCGAGGTCGCGACGATCTTCGTCCAGTCAGCCATCCCCGAAACCTACGAGCTCAACCTGCTATTCGAGATGCTAGTGACCGTGCCGCGCCTCGAGCGGCTGCCGTCGCTGAAAGACATGGCCCGCGACGCCAACCTGGATACGATGCCGTTCGGCCTGCTGGGCTACCCGGTGCTGCAGGCAGTGGACATCCTGCTGCCGCGCGCGCACATCGTGCCAGTCGGCAAAGACAACCAGGCCCACGTGGAGATCACGCGCGAGATCGCGCGGCGCTTCAACCTGCTGTATGGGCCGGTGTTCCCCGAACCCGAGGCGTTGATCGGAGACGTGCCGACCCTGGTAGGCACCGACGGCAGCGCTAAGATGAGCAAGTCAGCGAACAACGCCATCTTCCTATCGGACGACGCCGACACGGTGGAGGCCAAGGTGCGCGGGATGTATACCGACCCCAGGCGGCTGCGCGCCACCGACCCCGGCACGGTGGAGGGCAACCCGGTCTTCATCTTCCACGACAACTTCAACGCCGACCAAGCCGAGGTGGCCGAGCTCAAGGAGCGCTACCGCGCCGGCCGGGTCGGCGATGTGGAAGTGAAGAAGCGCCTGGCAATTGCCATCAACAAGTTCCTGGACCCCATCCGCGAGCGGCGCGCGCATTACCAGGCCCACCCGCTGCAGCTGCAGGATGTGCTGGCGACCGGTATCCGGCGCATGCAGGCCGAGGCGCGCGAGACGATGCGGCTGGTGCGCGCGGCCACCGGGCTGGATTACACGGCGCGGCTGTATGAGGACACGATTGATTTGTTTGGGACGGAGTAGAGGTGAGCAGGGGGAGATCAGCAACAGGCTGCGATCTCGGGCGTTACGACTGCCTGCGCCCACCCCAGCTGTCATGCCGAGGCGGTTTTTTCGCCGCGGAATGACAGCCTTGATTGGCAGCCTGAGAATGGAGATGAGGCTGTGGCATCGGCTGCTGAAATGACGAACCACGTCATGCCGGTTGTCCACTACCCGCTGGTGCGGGAGGTGGCGGCCGACTTGGAGACGCCAACGAGCGTGTTCCTGAAACTCGGCGGGCAGGGGCCGGCGTTCCTGCTCGAGTCGGTGGAGGGCGGCGAACGGGTGGCGCGCTATTCGTTCATCGGTGTCAACCCCAGCCAGCAGTACCGGCTGCGCGGCGGCCAGATCGAGCGGCGCGGCCCGGGCGGGGTCGAGACGCTGCCGGCGCCGCCTGGCCGGGACGCGCTACACGTGCTGGAGGCCGAGCTGCGCCAATACCAGTCGGCGCACGTGGATGGGCTGCCGCGCTTTGTCGGCGGGCTGGTGGGCTGCCTGGGCTACGAGACGATTCGCCAGTTCGAGCCGCGGCTGCAGCCGCTGCCGGTCTTGCCCGACCTGCCGCAGGGGCTGTTCCTGCTGGCCGACACGCTGGTGGCCTTCGATCACGCCCGGCGCAGCCTGTTCTTGATCGCCCACGCCTTCGGCGGCGACGCGCCCGCGGCCGAGGCGCGGCTGGACGCCCTGGAGGCGCGGCTGGCCGCCCCCCTGCCCCAGCCCGTCCCGGCCGAGGCCCCGCTGGCCGCGCCGGTGAGGTCGAACCTGCGGCCGGACGAGTACGAGACGCTGGTGCGCGCCGCCCGCGAGCACATCGCCGCCGGCGACATCTTCCAGGTGGTGCTGTCGCAGCGGCTGAGCCGCGAGACCAGCGCGCGCCCGTTCGACATCTATCGCGCCCTGCGCCGGCTGAATCCCTCGCCCTATATGTTCTTCTTCGATTTTGGCGAGGTGGACGGCGAGCCGTTCTACCTGCTGGGGGCCTCGCCCGAGATGTTCGTGCGGCTGGAGGGCCGCCGGGCCAGCCTGCGGCCGATCGCGGGCACGCGCCCGCGCGGCGCCAGCGCAGCCGAAGACGCACGGCTGGAGGCCGAGCTGCGCGCCGACCCCAAAGAGCGCGCCGAGCACGTGATGCTGGTGGACCTGGGCCGCAACGACCTGGGGCGAGTGTGTGTCTACGGCACGGTGACGGTGCCCGAGTTCTTCGCGATCGAGCGATACTCGCATGTGATGCACCTGGTGTCACACGTAGAAGGCGAGCTGCGGCCCGAGCTGACGGCCTTCGACCTGGTGCGAGCCGCCTTCCCGGCCGGCACGGTCAGCGGGGCGCCCAAGGTGCGCGCCATGGAGATCATCGGCGCGCTCGAAGGGCAGGCGCGCGGGCCGTACGCTGGCGCGGTGGGCTACTTCGGCTTCGACGGGGCGATGGACACCTGCTTGGCGATCCGCACGCTGGTGGGCCGTGGCCGGGCGGTAAGCGTGCAGGCCGGCGCCGGCATCGTGGCCGACTCGGTGCCCGAGCGCGAGTATCAGGAGACGCTCAACAAGGCCCAGGCGGTGTTGCGGGCGGTGGAGATCGCGGAGGCGCAGCCGTGACGCTGATCGTCATCGACAACTACGACTCGTTCACGTACAACCTGGTCCAATACTTCGGCGAGCTAGGAGCAGCGCCGCGGGTGTGCCGCAACGATGCGCTGACGGTAGACGAGCTGGCGGCGCTGCGGCCCACGCGCCTGGTCATCTCGCCCGGCCCAGGCGAGCCCGCCGACGGCGGCATTTCCAACGACGCCATCCGCCGCTTCGGCGGGCAGGTGCCCATCCTGGGCGTGTGCCTTGGGCACCAGTGCCTGGGCGCGGTCTACGGCGGGGCGGTGCGGCGCGCGCCGCGGCTGATGCATGGCAAGACCAGCCGCATCCACCATCACGGCGCCGGACTGTTCGCCGGCCTGCCCTCACCCTTCGAAGCCATCCGCTACCACTCGCTGATCGTCGCGGCGCCGCTGCCGCCCAGCCTCGAAGTCACCGCCTTCACCAGCGAGGGTGAAGTGATGGGGCTGCGCCATCGCGAGCACCCAACCTTCGGCGTGCAGTTCCACCCCGAGTCGATCCTGACGCAGCACGGGAAAGCGCTGCTGCGGAATTTTCTGGAGCTCTAGGCAGCAGCAAGGAGGCCCAGCATGTTGAAGCCCTATATCGCCCAAGCCCTCATCCGCCGCGATCTGTCAGCCGAGGAGGCCCAAGCGGCCATGAACATCATCATGACCGGGCAGGCCACGCCGGCGCAGATCGGCGCTTACCTGGTGGCGCTGCGCATGAAGGGAGAGACGGTGGCCGAGATCGCTGGCTCAGCCCGCGCCATGCGCGCCAACGCCGTGCGCCTCAGCCCCAACCGGGGCGGCGGGCCGCTGTACGACACGGCCGGCACCGGCGGCGACGGCGCGCACACCTTCAACATCTCCACCGCGGCGGCCTTCGTGGTGGCCGGCACAGGCCGCAAGGTGGCCAAGCACGGCAACCGCGCGGCCTCGTCGCTGTGCGGCAGCGCCGATGTGCTGGCCGCGCTGGGGATGAGCCTGGACCTGACGCCCGAGCAGGCCGGCCAGGCCATCGACGAGGTGGGCATCGGCTTCTTGTTCGCGCCCAAGTTCCATCCCGCCATGCGCCACGCCATCGGCCCGCGCAAGGAGCTTGGCCAGCGCACCATCTTCAACGTCCTTGGCCCGCTGACCAACCCGGCCGGCGCCGATGTGCAGGTGATCGGCGTGTACGACCCGGCGCTGACCGAGCCGCTGGCGCGCGTGCTGAGCGAACTCGGCGCGCGCGCGGCTTTCGTCATCCACGGCTACGGCGGCACCGACGAGCTCAACCCGTGCGGGCCCAACCGGGTGAGCCATCTGAAGGACGGTGCGGTGCGCACCTACCACCTGGACCCGGAGAAGTTCGGTTTCGAGCTCACGCCGCTGGAGGAACTGCGCGGCGGCCCGCCCGACGACAACGCCGCCGTGCTGCGAGCGGTCCTTACCGGCCAGGTGAACGGCGCGCGGCGCAACGCGGTGCTGCTGAACGCGGCCGCGGCCATCGCCGCCGACACCGGCGATTTCCAGGGCGCGCTGGCCGAGGCTGCCCAGGCGCTGGACCGCGGCGCGGCGCTGGAGCGGCTGGACGCGCTGATCGCCTACAGCCAGCGGCTGGCGCCGCCGCCAGCGGAATGAGGCGGGCGCCTCCGAGGGCCGCCGAGCGCTGAAGCGCCCGGCTCGCTAAGGCAAAAAGCCCTCCGGGCTGGCAGGGACGCTAGGTCTTGACGCTCGAAACCACAACCGGCTTGAGCCGGTTTCGCGATTTGGCTAGCCGGGGGCTTACGGCCGCCGGACGCTGGCCGCGCTGCGCGACTTTCGGCGCGACCAGCAGCTTAGGAGATCTATGCTTGCTCAGATCCTGGAGCACAAACGCGGCGAGATCGCCAGGCTCCGCCTGGCCGCCCAGCGCGCCGCGGCGCGCGACGCGCCGCCGGCGCGGCCGTTCCTGCCGCCGCGGCCCAACGGCGCGGGACCGGCGGTGCGGCTGATCGCGGAGCTCAAGCGCGCCTCGCCGTCGCGCGGGCTGCTGGCGCCCCACCTGGATCTGCGCGCGTTGGCGCGGCTTTACGCTAATAACGGCGCGGCGGCGCTGTCGGTGCTCACCGACGAGCGCTTCTTCCTGGGCAGCCTGGAGACGCTCACCGCGCTGCGCTGCGCGCCCCAGCCGCTGCCGCCGCTGCTGCGCAAGGACTTCATCCTGGCGCCGGCGCAGGTCTACCAGACGCGCGCCGCCGGGGCCGATGCCGTGCTGCTGATCGCCGCCGCCCTGCCCGACGACGGCAAGCTGGCCGATCTGCACGCGCTGGCCCTCGGCCTGGGGCTGACGCCGCTGGTCGAGGTGCACACCGTGCCCGAGCTCGAGCGCGTGCTGCGGCTAGAGGGCCTGCGCTTGGTGGGCATCAACAACCGCAACTTGCAGACCTTCGAAGTGAACCTGGACACGACCCGGCAGCTCCGGCCGCGGGTGCCGGCGGGGGTGCCGGTCGTCGCCGAGTCGGGCATCTTCACCGCCGCCGACGTGGCCCGGCTGGCGGCCGTGGGCGTCGAGGCCGTGCTGGTGGGCGAGGCGTTGGTAACCGCGCCCGACATCGCCGCCAAGGCACGCGAGCTGAGCGGCCATGGCAATTAAGATCTGCGGGTTGACCAGCCTGGCCGACGCGCTGGCCGCCGTGGAGGCCGGCGCGGACTACCTGGGGTTCAATCTCTACCCCGGGAGCCCGCGCTGTCTAGCAGCCGAGGCCTGCGCGCGGCTGGTGGGCGGGCTGGCCCGGCGCGGCGCGGCGGTGAAGACCGTGGGCGTCTTCGTCAACAAGCCGCCGGCCGAGGTGGCGGCGCTGCTGGACGCCTGCGGCCTCGACCTGGCGCAGTTCCACGGCGACGAGCGGCCCGAGCAAATGTCCGGGTTGCGCGGCCGCGCCTTCAAAGCGGTGCGCGACGGCGGCCCGGACCTGGCGGAGGACTTCGACGCGCTGGCAAACTGCAGCCCAGGACGACCAGCCTTTCTGTTCGACGCTTACGCCCCTGGCGCTTTTGGCGGCACCGGCCGTACCGCCAATTGGGACCGGGCGCGCGGTCTGGCGGCGCGCTACCCAATTTTCCTGGCCGGCGGGCTGACGCCCCTCAACGTGGCGGCCGCCATCGCCGCCGTCCGGCCCTGGGGCGTTGACGTGGCCTCCGGCGTCGAAATTGCGCCCGGCCAGAAAGACCACGCCAGGCTGCGGGCCTTTGTCGCCGCGGCCGCCTCCGCGTTTGAGGGTTTCCACCCATGACCTCCCTTCCCTCAAAGTTCGGCCCCTACGGCGGGCAATTCGTGCCCGAGACGCTGATGCCCGCGCTGGACGAGCTCGAGCGCGTGTATTGCGCAGCGCGCGCCGACCCGGCCTTCCAGGCCGAGTTCGAGGGCCTGCTGGCCGCCTACGTGGGCCGGCCCACCCCCGTCACCTACGCCGCGCGGCTGAGCGCCCGGCTGGGCGGCGCGCGCATCTACCTCAAGCGCGAGGACCTGGCGCACACCGGCGCGCACAAGATCAACAACGCGCTGGGCCAGGGGCTGCTCGTCAAGCGCATGGGCAAGCGCCGCATCGTGGCCGAGACCGGCGCGGGCCAGCACGGCGTGGCCGCGGCCACCGTGGCGGCGCTGCTGGGGCTGGAGTGCGTGGTCTACATGGGCACGATCGACATCGCCCGGCAGCAGCCCAACGTTTTCCGCATGAAGCTGCTGGGGGCTGAAGTGCGGCCGGTGACGTCGGGGTCACAGACGCTCAAGGACGCCATCAACGAGGCCATCCGTGATTGGGTCACCAACGTGCGCGACACCCACTACCTGCTCGGCTCGGCGCTCGGCCCGCACCCCTACCCGACCATGGTGCGCGACTTCCAATCCGTCATCGGGCGCGAGGCGCGGGCGCAGATCGTGGCGGCGGCCGGGCGGCTGCCCGACGCCTGCGTAGCCTGCGTGGGCGGCGGCTCGAACGCCATCGGCCTGTTCCAGGGCTTTCGCGCCGACGAGGACGTCGCGCTGATCGGCGTGGAGGCGGGCGGCGCCGGGCTGGAGAGCGGCCGGCACGCGGCCCGCTTCGGCGACCCCTCGCGCGGGCGGCTGGGCGTGATCCACGGCACGCGCACCTTCGTGCTGCAGGACGCCGACGGGCAGATCGCCGAGACCCACTCGGTGTCGGCCGGGCTGGACTACGCCGCCGTCGGCCCTGAGCACGCCCTGCTGCGCGACCAGGAGCGCGCCTTCTACACCGCCGCCACCGACGCCGAGGCGCTGGCCGCCTTCCAGCTTCTATGCGAGACCGAGGGCATCATCCCGGCGCTCGAATCGGCCCACGCCGTGGCCGAGGCCGTCAAGCGCGCCCCGACCATGCGCCCCGACCAGATTTTGCTGGTCAACCTGTCGGGGCGCGGGGATAAGGATTTGGATACCGTAATGCGGGAGTTGGGAATGTAATGCCTCCAATCGAAACCGCCTTCACCCGCCGCCCGGCCTTCATGCCCTACTTCCCGCTTGGGTACCCAACACCCGAAGTGTCGCTAGACGTCATCGCCGCCCTGGCGCGCGGGGGCGCCAGCCTGATCGAAGTCGGGCTGCCCTTCTCCGACCCGCTGGCCGACGGCCCGGTGATCCAGCGCGCGACGCAGATCGCGCTGCAGCAGGGGATGACGGTGGCGCGGGCGCTGGCGGGCGTGCGGGCGCTGCGCGCGCGCGGCGTGAGCGTGCCGCTGGTGCTGATGGGGTATTACAACCCGCTGCTGGCCTATGGGTTGGCGCGGCTGGCGGCCGACGCGGCCGCGGCCGGGGCAGATGGCTTCATCGTGCCCGACCTGCCGCCCGAGGAGGCCGGTGAGTTTGAAGCGGCGCTGAGAGCGGCGCCGGGCGGCCTGCCTCTGATCCGCATGCTGGCGCCCACCACCCCGCCCGAGCGCGCCGAGCGGGCGGCACGCGGCGCGCGCGGCTTCATTTACCTGGTGTCCGTCACTGGCGTCACCGGGGCTCGCAGCGACCTGCCGGCCGGCCTGCCGGAGTTCATCGGCCGGGTGCGGGCCGTCAGCGGCGGCGTGCCGCTGTGCGTGGGCTTTGGCATCGCCACCCCCGAGCAAGGCCGCGCGGTGGGCCGCGTGGCCGATGGCATCATCGTCGGCTCAGCCTGCGTCAAGGCAGTCGGCGAGGCGGCCGACCCGGCACGGGCGGCGGAGGCCTTCGCGCGAAGGTTCGCGGAGGCGCTGA
>JADLEU010000187.1 GCA_020845955.1 Anaerolineales bacterium | reverse complement strand
GGCAAAGGAGGGCGGCCCGGCAGCGCAAACCTTGCGCTAGGTCATCGGCCACCTCCTGCCAAGGACGCGAACGCAGCCGTGTGGGGCCGGCAGGCCGCCAATTGCGATACCGCCGAGCGTTGGCCGTCCTGGCTGGCACACCAACCCTCGTATTCGAGGAACACATCCCAATCCGCAAAGGCAGTTCGCAGCTCGCCGGGCTCCAGCAGGTAGCTCGGGTTGAGGTCAGGCTTGAGCCTCAACATGTCCCGCGTCATGGTCTCGATGACCAGCCAGCCCCCCGGCTTTAGCGCGCGCCAATACTGCGGCCACAGCGCGCGGTCGAGATAGTAGAAGTTGAGGATCACGTCAAACGTGTCGGACGGCAGGACCGCCTGCGTCAGGTCCAGCACGGCGACGTTGAGCGCGGGCCAGCGGGCCTTGGCGTAGCGCGCCGCCACCCAGGAGATGTCGAAGCCGATCACGCGCAAGCCGCGTTCCAGCAACAAGGCGGCATTGCTGCCGCGCCCCATGGCCACGTCCAGGGCCAAGCCAGAGGCCGGGAGCCGGTGGGCCACGTCCTGCAGGAGTTGCCGCGGCGGCTCCGCGGGGCCGGCGGCCTGGCGCAGGTACCGGGCATTCCAACGCTGGGCATCCGGGTTGAGCGTCATGCGGAATGGTCAGGGCGCCAGAACCTGCTGGACGAACGCGTCCGCCAATGGCCCAGCTTGTGCGATGTGAGCGATAGCAAGTGGGATGCTGGCCAGCCAGCGCCTTGCCGCCGCCGGCAGTAGTTCGCGGCGGACCACCACCAGGGCCCAACGGTAACGGCCAGCGTCCACGGCAGCCAGGCCGGCCGGCCAGCCCTCGCCGCGCTCGAATTCCAACGGGCCCAGCTCGTCCACCACCAACAGGTCGCACGGCGTGGCGGCTTGGAGCACCGCGTCTGCCCAGCTCAGCGTCTCGGCGTCGAAGGACCAGCGCCGCGTGTGGGTTGCGCCCGCCGCCGGATTGGATAGCGCCGCCAGCCGGCGGCGCTCCCGCGCGCGCAGGGCGATCACATCGATGCCGACCTTCTCGGCCTGGTCAAACACGGCCGGCGAGATGACGCCCGCGACCATCAGGCGGACCGCGGCGGCCCCGTCCGCGATCCGGGCGCAGAGCGTGGTCTTACCGGTCCCACCCGGGCCAGTGACGATGTGGATCGCGGCCTGGCCCATCTCAGCCTGGTCCCCGCATGACGCTTTGGTCCAACAAGACCACCGGCCGGCCGTCGATGTGTTCGACTCGCACGGTCGTGTGGTAGGTGGCGCACAGCCGCTCGGCGCTCAGAACGGTCTCGAGGGGACCGCTGTCGATCACCTGGCCGGCGCGCATCAGCACCACATAGCGCGCCGCCAGCGCCGCGGCCTCCGGATCATGCGTCGTAAAGATGATTGTGGCGCCGCGTTCGGCCAGCCGGCCGAGCGTGCGCAGCAGCCGGCCCTTGTTGCTCAAGTCCAGGTGGGAGGTGGGCTCATCCAGCAGGAGAAGGCGCGCCTGCTGGGCCAGGGCGCGGGCCAGCATCACCATCTGGCGTTCGCCACCGCTTAGCGCCGTCACCGGGCGGTCGGCCAAGGGTTTCAGCTCGAGCTGATCCAATGCCTCGCGGGCCAGACGGTAATCCGCTGCGCCCGGCATTTCCAGCATCCCCAGATAGGGTGAACGCCCCAGCAGCACGTACTCCAGGACGCTGAAGTCAAACGGGATATGCTCTGACTGCGGCGCCAGGGCGACCAACTGGCTCAGTTCTCGGCGAGAATAGCCCGCCAGCGGGCGTCCCGCCACCCGCACCTCGCCGCCCAGCGGCGTTAGCAGACCGAGCATCAGATGGAGCAGGGTCGTCTTGCCTGCCCCGTTGGGGCCGAGGATGGCCGTGATCGTTCCGGCCGGTATCTCCAGCGACAGATCGGGCAGCACCGGCGGCCGGCCGGACTCATAGCCAAAGCGCAGGCGCGCGAGCGAGATGAGGGCCGGCGCGCTCATTCCGGCGCCGCGAAGGCTGGCCGCATCATCAGCGCCAGGAACAGGAGCGCCCCTAAGAAGGCGGTCAGAATGCCCAGCGGAATCTCGCCCGGCAGCAAGGCACGGGCCAGGTCATCGCAGACCACGGCGAAGATGCCGCCGATGAGCATGGCGGCCGGCAGCGTGAACTGGGCGTTGGCCCCGCACAATCGGCGAGCGAGATGCGGCACGATCAGGCCCACCCAGCCGACGACGCCGGCCACGGCCGTCACGGCCGCAGTCGCGGCCACCGCGGCGATGAGCAGGACCGTCCGCTCCCGGCCGGGGGCGGTGCCAAGCGAAAACGCGGTTTCGTCGTTCAGCGACAACAGGTTCAGGCGCCAACGCATCAGAAAGATGACCAGGAGGCCCGGCAGGACGACCGGCAGCAGGTACAGGGTATCGCGCCAGGTGACCCCCCACAGTCCACCGAGCAGCCAGAAGGTGATTTCCGGCAACTGCGTCAATGGGTCGGCCAGGTATTTCAGCACGCCCACACCGGAGGAGAACAGCGCCGATACGGCGATCCCGGCCAGCACCAGCCGCAACACCCAGCCGCCGTAACGGATGTGGCGGGCGAGCGAATACGAGAAGGTCAGCCCGAGCAGGGCAAACAGCATGGCGACCGCCTGGGTGACCAGGAGCGACGACCCGATCCACAGGATGCTGAGCGCCGCGCCAAAAGCCGCCCCCTGCGTCACGCCGAGAAACCCCGGTTCCACCAGCGGATTGCGGAAGATCATCTGCATGACGGCGCCGGCCGTTGCCAGCGCGGCGCCCAGCAGCAGCGCTGAGACAAGGCGCGGCAGCCGCAGCGACCAGACCAGGCGCTGTGCCATCTCGTCGCTGCCCAGCAGATCGAGCGGTATCCAGTAGGGCGCCGGATACCGCCCGAAGAGGATGGACAAAATGAAGACGCCCAGCAGTCCCAGGCCCAACCCCGCCAGGATTCCTCGCGCCGGCAGGCGCGCCGAGGCCGTCATCGGCTTACGGAAGGCTGCCGTACAGCGTCGAGGTCACTTTTTCAGACACGACCGAACTGCTCAGCCCATACATCTCGACGTAGAACTGCTCCAGTTCCTGCTGGATGTCCACCTCGGCGGCCAACTCGGGCTGGATCTTGGTGAACATCCACATCATCCCCAGCACCCAGCGCGGGTCCGGCTGATCCCAACTGAAGTAATCGCCGGCGAAGCCGTAGATCTGGCCGTCTTGGGCCGCCCGGAGGCCCTGCCAGTTCTCGTCGGTCTTCAGGCGCTCGGCGATTTCGTCGGAATCGCCGTTGTAGGAGACGATGAAGATCTGATCCGGGTCCCAGGCGGCGATCTGCTCCAAGTTGACGATCGTCCACCCGCCCGCCTCGGCGGCCTCCGTCCACACGGGCTCGCCGCCGGCCAGGCGCGTGATGGTGGTCTGCAGCCACGCTTCGGGCGGCACGTTGAAGGCCACCTCGCCGCCCTCTTCTGAATGCTGCAGCAGCAGGACGCGCGGCTTCTGGTCCGTCGCCAGGTCCTTCGTCGCGGCCGCCAGCCGATCGACGCGCGTCTGGTAGAAGCTCAAGATCTCCTGCGCTCGGGCCGAATTACCCAGCACCTGGCCCAGAGTTGTGATGTCGCGCTCGAACTGCTCAGGCGTTTCCAGGTCCACGTAAACGACCGGTATCTCGAGTTGCTCGAGCGGCGTGCCCAGCTTCTCGGCCATGGCGCTCTTGAGGATGACCACGTCGGGCTTGAGCGGCGCAATCTGCTCGGCGGCGGCGTTCATTTCCAACATTGTCTTTTCGCCGAACGTCGGGTCGACGATCGGTAGGAAGGCCAGGGCGGACTGACCGCGCTGTTCAAACCCGACGAGCCGCTCGGCGGCCTCAGGGAACAGGAAGAAGGCGTCGGCGACGAGCGTGGTCGCCCGCCCGGCAATGACCACGCGCTCGGGTAGTTGGGCGAAGGTCACCGCGCGGTCAAGCGCATCCACGACTGTGAGGCCGGCTGGCGTCGGCGCCGCGGTCGGTTCAAGCGTGGGCGCGCTGGTCGGTTCAGCCGTGGGCGCGCTGGTGGGGGCCGTGGTGGGCGCAGCGGTCGGTTGCGCCGGTGGCGCGGCCGGCGCGCAGGCGGCCAGCACACTCGCGGCAAGCGCGCTGAGGGTGACCAGGCGGCCAAGCCAGGTGAATGGGCGGCGTTGCATCATGGGCAATTCTCCCTCCCAAATGGAGAAAAAGGATCCGGGCCATCGACCTCCTGGCCGGCGGCCCGGTAGACACGTCGACATGGGTTTGCAGCCGGGCTGCGGGCGGCGACGAGCACCGCTATGTTTTTTTAGCATAACGCAGATTGGTCTTCCCCGCAAGCGCGGCTGCCGGCCTTCTTTGCGTCGGTGAGAATCTCTCAGCCGCGCGGGCGCGCGCCCGCGCGGCCTCCTCGGCGCGGTCCTGCGGCGCGCGGAGGCGCATTCGTTACGCCAGGATCTGGATTGCGGGCTGATTAGGGGGCAGGGGGCTGATGCCCTGGCCGGCGAAACCGGGAACGACCTGCCGAACCAGGACGGCCACACGCATGGCGTGCCGGCCAAAACCAATGGGGCTCGGGGTCGCCTGGCGACGCCGAGCCCCAGCGAGCAGGCTCATTCTCTCAGCAAGCGCCGGTCTTCGGCCCGCTAGCGCCAGTAGGAGGTAAAGGCGCTCACCGCCACCGGAACAGGCGTGCTGCTCTTCTTACGGCCGTTCGGCGATGGGAAGAGTTGCTCGAACTCAACCGCGTCAATGGTCTCGACCTCGATCAGCCGGCGCGCAATGGCGTCCAGCCGGTCGTGGTACTCCACCAGCAGCGCGCGCGCGCGCGTATAAGCTTCGCCAATAAACCGCCGCACCTCGCTGTCAATCTCCTGCGCCACCGACTCCGAGTAGTCGCGCTGTTCGGAGATCTCACGGCCCAGGAACACCAACTCTTCCTTCTGGCCGTAGACCATGGGACCCAGCTTGCTGCTCATGCCCCAGCGCGTGACCATCGAGCGCGCCATTTTGGTGGCCCGCTCCAGGTCGTTGGAAGCCCCGGTCGTCACGTCGTTGAAGACGATCTCCTCGGCGGCGCGGCCGCCCAGCAGCCCGGCCAGATCCGCCTCGAACTTGCGCTTGGCATACAGCGTGCGGTCTTCGTCCGGCAGCGCCAGCGTATAGCCGCCCGCCATGCCGCGCGCGATGATCGACACCTTGTGCACTGGATCGGCCTCGGCGATGCAGTGCATCACCACCGCGTGCCCCGCCTCGTGATAGGCGATCACGCGCTTCTCCTCTTCCGAGATGATCCGGCTCTTGCGCTCCGGGCCGGCAATCACGCGCTCGATGGCCTCTTCGAATTCCGCCTGGCCAATGGCCTTCTTGTTGCGGCGCGCGGCCAAGATGGCGGCCTCGTTGACCAGGTTCTCCAGGTCGGCGCCCACGAAGCCGGGCGTCGACTTGGCCAGCACGCTCACATCGACGTCTGGCCCCAGCGGCTTGCCGCGCAAGTGCACGCGCAGGATCTGTTCCCGGCCCTTCATATCAGGCCGGTCCAAGATCACGCGCCGGTCAAAGCGGCCGGGCCGCATCAGCGCCGGGTCGAGAATATCCGGGCGGTTGGTGGCGGCCATGACAATCACGTTCGTGTCGGTGTCAAACCCATCCATCTCCACCAGGATCTGGTTCAGAGTTTGCTCGCGCTCGTCGTGGCTGCCGCCCAGGCCGGCGCCGCGGTGCCGCCCGACGGCGTCGATCTCGTCTACAAACACTATGCAGGGCGAATGGCGCTTGGCCTGGTCAAACAGGTCGCGCACGCGGCTCGCGCCTACGCCTACGAACATCTCGACAAACTCGGAGCCCGAGATTGAAAAGAAGGGCACGCCCGCTTCGCCCGAGACTGCCTTGGCCAGCAGCGTTTTGCCCGTGCCCGGCGACCCCACCAGCAGCACGCCCTTTGGAATGCGCGCTCCCAGCGAAATGAACTTCTCCGGCTCCTTGAGGAACTCCACGACTTCCTTGAGCTCTTCCTTGGCCTCATCCACGCCGGCGACGTCGTCAAATGTCACGCTCGGTTGATCGCCCGTGAACATCCGCGCGCGGCTCTTGCCAAACGACAGCGCCTGATTGTTGGTGCCTTGCGCCTGGCGCAGCATGAAGTAGATCACGCCCACCACCAGCAGGGCCGGCAGCATGTAGCCCAGGAAGGTCAGGATGCCGCCCAGGTCCGAAGGTTTCTTGACCTCCCATGTAATCGTGCTGAGCTGTTCGGGCGTCACGCCCAGCGCCGCCAACTGTTCAGGCCCGGTCGTAATCGGCTCCTTGCGCGATTCGAATTCCTCGCCCGTCTTGAGCGTAACGCGCAGGGTGTTTTCGTCGATGACGATCTTGTTCACGTCACCGCGCTGGATCGCGCTGGCCAGTTGTGTGAGCGACATTTGCTCGGCCGCCGACGCCTGCGAGCGGAACTGGAACAGCAGCACCACGATAGCGACGACGATCAGGACATAGACAAAAATACTTCTCAGGCGGGCGGTATTCACTGCGGCCTCCCCAACAATAACTTAATAAATGCACAAGCGTGCTTGACGATTATACCATCCGGCCTATGCGCTGCACAGGCCGGCCTGGCTCCCCGAAGGGTTAGAATCGATGAGAATCCGATAAACAGGAGCGCGTGCCAGCCGGCCTGGCCGATGGCAGCCGCCGGATGTCAGCGCCGAAAATAGACTGACGCCACGTAGGCCCAGAAGGGGATCAAACCCGCGACCGAGACGAAGGCCAGGAAGCCCAGCGTCACGGCAACCCAATCCAGCCCCTCGCCCGCGTAGCCCTCGCCCGACAGCGCATCCCCGGCGCGCACCGTCGCGCCGGCCGGGGCCTCGGCGCGCTGCGGCTGTCGATAGACCGTTGGCGCTTCCGGCAGCACTTCGAGGGCATGCGGGGCAGCCGGCAGCGTGCCATGGGGCGGCGTCTGGCCGGTTGGCAGCGCCGCGGCCTGGGTGCCCGTTGCTTCCAGGCCTCGCTCGCGGTAAGAAATCAGGATACGGCCCAGTTGGTCGGCCGTGCGGTCCCGCGCGGAGGGCTCCTTGGCCAGCACCTTGTGCACGATGCGTTCGAGAGTTTCGGGCAGGGCCGGGTTGAACAGAGTCAAGCGCGGCGGCTCGTCGCGCAGGTGCATCATGGCCAGGGCCTGCTGGGTCGAGGCCACAAATGGCAGCCGCCCGGCCAGCATTTCGTAGAGCACCACCCCGATCGAATACACGTCCGAGGCCGGGGTCGGGGCCTCGCCGGCGGCCTGTTCAGGCGCATAGTACTGCGGGCTGCCCCAGACGACGTCGGTCGTCTCGCCGGGCTGAAGGCTGGCCAAGGCGCGGGCAATGCCAAAGTCGGTCACCTTCACCCGCCCATCGGCGGTGACCAGGATGTTTTGCGGCTTGACGTCACAATGGACCAAGCCGGCTCGGTGCGCATAACCGATCCCGGCGCAGACTTGGATCGCCAGGTCAAGACCGCGCTCGACTTTGAACGGGGCGCCCTCCTTGATGAGGGCTTTCAGGTCCTTGCCCTCGATGTACTCCATCACGATGTAGTAACGACCGCCGTCGCGCCCGAAGTCGTGCACCGTGACGATATTCGGATGTGCCAGGTTAGCGGCCGCGCGCGCCTCCTGCTGAAAGCGGGCGAGGAAGTCCGCGTCGCCGGTGAGCGGTTCGCGCAGGATCTTGACCGCCACCAGCCTCCCCAAGGCCAGGTCCTGTGCCTTGTACACGACCGCCATGCCGCCCGCGCCGATGGGGCTCAGCAGACGGTAGCGCTTATTGAGCAGATACTGCTGGCCGGGATCCGTCACGGACCAGATTCTACACGAGGGCCATCAATTCGCACAACCAGACGCAGGCCTGCGCCGTTGCCGATCGATGGGCAGGCCAAACTCGCGCGCGCCCCGGCGCGGCTCGGGCCGCGGGTACTCGGCGGATGCCCTCGGGCCAACTATAATCGGCCCATGCGCACCGTGTGGATCCTTCACAACGGCCAGGCGGGCCAGCTCGCGTATCGGCGCCAGGTCGATCAGGC
>JADLEU010000186.1 GCA_020845955.1 Anaerolineales bacterium | reverse complement strand
CGGGCGGCAGAGTACTGCCGGGCGGCAGAGTACTGCCGGGCGGCAGGAGCGTGGGCGTGCGCGCGGGCAGTTGGGTGGGCGCGGCAGGCGTGGGTGAGAGGGACAGCGCGGTGAAACGCGGGACCACGCGGGTGGCGGCCGGCGCGCCCGGCGCGCAGGCGGCTTGCAGGCAGAGGATCAGCGTGGCGAGGCGGCGGAGCACGCGAGGACTATAGCACCTTAAGCGACAGCGCGGAGAGGGGGGCTACCAAGACCCATCTCCGCGCCGCGCGGTGCCGCCAACCACCGACCCCTATACCGATACCGCTACGTCCACCGTTACGCCTTGGCGCACCTACCCCTGCACCAATCCACCCTCAACCGTTGCCACGCCCACAACCACCTTCACGCCCGCGCCCGTTCGCACCTGCACATCTTCACGCCTAGAACGGCCGGGGGGTGATCAGCAAGAAGAACAGTACCAGTGTCAGCGCGCCCAGCAGCCGCCGGCCCGCGTCCAGCGGGGTGATGTCGTTGAGCGGCTCGGGATGGCGCAGGCCGGTGATCATGGCGAACAGCGCAAAGGTCAGCCAGCCGCTCCACAGGGTCAGGCCCATGACCAGCATCACCGCGAAGGTGACCCAGGCCACCGGGCGGGCGGCCTTACCCAGCACGGCGTAGGCAATGTGGCCGCCGTCGAGCTGGCCCACCGGCAGAAGGTTGATGGCCGTGACCAGCAGGCCGAACCAGGCCGCGATCGCCATCGGGCTGAGGGCGATGGCCTGGTTGGGGCCGTGCGGCACGACGAAGTCGACCAGCCAGCGCACCAGGAGCGAGTTGCCCAGCGTGCCCTGACCGGTGCGGATGACCACTTCCGAGTTCAGCAAACCCAGCACCATCAGCGGCACGGCCACCACGAAGCCCGCCAACGGCCCCGCCACGCCCACGTCGAAGAGCGACTTGCGGCTCTCCACCGGGCTCTTGAGCTGGATGAAGGCTCCAAAGGTGCCCAGCAGCGAGAAGGGCATGGGGATGAAGTAGGGCAGGGTGACGTGCGCGCCGTGGATGCGGGCGGCGATGTAGTGCCCCATCTCGTGCACGCCCAAGATAAAGAGCAGCGTGCCGGCGAAGGGCAGCCCGGCGGCCAGGGACGGCAGCAGGTCGGCCCAGTTCCCGGTTGCCAGGAAGGCGCGCAGGGCCGCGAAGGCGTTGACGCCGGCGAAGTTGGCGCCGGCCAGCAGGGTGGTGAAGATGGTGGCCGCCAGCAGGAGGATGTTGATCAAGGGGTTGAAGCGCCCGGCGCGCACCTGGCCGCGTTGGGCCACGACGATATCGGTGCTGCCGTCACGCCGCAGCACGGGGATGTAGCCCAACCCGCGGAAGCGCTCGCGCAGCGCGTGGTAGACCGGCTCGGCCGGCTGGACCAACCGCCCGATGAACATCACGGCGTCGCCCCGCTCGCTGGCGCGGATGTCGCTGATGTGGAAGAGGCCTTCCACCTCGGCCCGCAGCCGGCCGATCAGGTCGACCTGTTGCTGATAGCGCGTCTCGTACGTGAGCACTCAGTCCTCCGCGGCGGCCGAACCAGGCCGCCGGCGCGAATTCAGTTTTGGGACGATGCAGGCATCAGCCTAACACGCCGGCAAGAAAGACGCCTGTCATTTTGCCCGCCGGCGGCTGACATTGCGCCCGCCGCCGCGCCAGGCCAGCCGCTGCGCAGCGCACGGGCCTGATCACCCTGCCTCTATTATGCGGGGCCAGGGGTAAACGATCTGTTAGAAAAAACTGAGAGCCAGATGAGCGCGGGCTGCCCGAATGGGGAGGTCAGGGCGCGGGGCGAAGCCGGTCAGGGACCAGTCGCCCCAGCACTCGCCGGCGTGCTTGAAGTGACAGCGGCCGAAACCGGCCATGCTGCTGCCCCGCCTCTCGGGCTCGGCCCGCGCCGCCGGCCACATCAGGGCCAGCAGGGTCTGGCAGTCCTGGCGCGTGCGCTTGTCGGGCAGGCGGCTGATGAGGTCCGCGGCGCTTGGCCGCGTCGACCTGGTATTGAGATCGGCCATGGTGGATTGACAGCCCTTTAGTTTCGCTATACGCTTTACGGAGTAAATAGGAACTTGTAGATTAGTTTCCGAAATGTCGGTTCGACACGCGCTATTGGGGCTTGTGGCCCAGCATCCGCGGCACGGTTACGAGCTGCACGCGGCCTTTGAGGCCGTGGTCGGCGGCGAGCAGAACTGGGACGTGAAACCCGCGCAGATCTACACCACCCTGGCGCGGCTGGAAGGGGCAGGGTTGGTGCAGGTGGATCAGGTGGAAGGGGGCAGCGGGCCAGGGAAGCGGATCTATGCCATTACCGCGGCGGGCCGATCGGTCCTGGCCGAGTGGTTTGCGCAGGCCGTCGAGGGCCAGCACCTGCGCGACGAGTTTTTCATCAAGCTGATGTTGAGTATGAGCGTGGGCGCGGCCAGCCCGCGCCGCGTGATTCAGAAGCAGCGGGCCATGCTCTTGCGGGACCGGCACACGCTCACGGCCCGCCGGCGTCAGGCTGACCCCAAGACCGAGCTAGCGCGGATCCTGCTGCTCGACAAGACCGTGATGCGCCTCGAAGCCGATCTGCGCTGGCTGGACATGGTCGAGGGCCGGCTGGAGGAGGTGCGGCGGCAGCCCGTGCCGCAGCCGGAGGTGAGGCCGCGCGGCCGGCCCAGAACGCGCGGGGCGTGAGGCTGAAGCGGCCTCGCGCTGCCCGGGCGCCAAGGAGCAGAGCGATGAGCATCATCGAGGTCAGCAAGCTGACCAAGTATTACGGCAAAGCGCGGGGCATTGTGGATGTCTCCTTCGGCGTGGAGGCAGGCGAGATCTTCGGTTTTATTGGGCCGAACGGCGCCGGCAAGTCCACCACCATCCGGCTGCTGCTGTCGCTGATCCATCCGACCAGCGGCAGCGCCAGGATGTTTGGCCAAGACGTCGCGGCTCACGGCCCCGAAATCCGGTGCGACATCGGCTACTTGCCCTCGGAAGTCTATTACTACGAAGGGATGAAGGTCATCGACCTGCTCAGGTATTCGGCCAGCTTCTATGGCCACGACAGCACCGAGCGGATGCGCGCGCTGGCGCAGACTATGGAGCTGGAGCTGAACCGCCGCATCAGCGACCTGTCGTACGGCAACAAGAAGAAAGTCGGCATTGTGCAGGGCCTGCTGCACAGCCCCAAGCTGCTCTTCCTGGACGAGCCGACCGCCGGCCTCGATCCACTCATGCAGCGCAAGTTCTTCAACCTGATCCGCGAGGAAAACGCACGCGGCGTGACCGTGTTCTTCTCGTCGCACATCCTGGGTGAGGTGCAGCGCCTGTGCACGCGGGTGGGCATCATCCGCGAGGGCCGGATCGTGGAGATCTCCAATATCCGCGCCCTGCAGCAGAACAACTACAAGAAGGTGCAGGTGGCGGCTGACGGCCTGAACCCGGCCGCTTTCAACCTGCCGGGCGTGACCAATCTGCAGTCGGAGAACGGAACGGTGAGCTTCTTCTTCAAGGGCGATATCAACGCCGTGCTGCACAGGATCAGCGCGCTCCAGGTGACCGACGTGAGCATCGAGGAGCCGACGCTGGAAGAGATCTTCATGCACTACTACGAATAGGCGCCGGCCATGAACGCGAGCATTTTCAAGCACGAAGTGCGCGCCCGGCTGAGATCGGTGGCCATCTGGTCGCTGGCAGTGGCGGCGCTCGTGGTGGTCTACTTTTCCTTCTTTGCGGGCTTTGCCGACCAGGCGGAGCTGCTGAACGAGATGATGGCTCGCTTCCCCCCCGAAATGCGGGCTGCCTTCGGGCTCGACCGGATGGACCTGTCCACCGTGCTGGGGTATTACAGCTTCATCTTCCTGTTCGTTCAGCTTTGCCTGGCGATCCAGGCCAGCGGTTACGGCTTTGGGATGGTCTCGATCGAAGAGGCGGAATTGACGGCGGACTTCCTGCTGACCAAGCCGGTGAGCCGCGCGCAGGTGCTCAACAGCAAGCTGCTGGCCGCCCTGGCCGGCCTGACCCTTACCAACCTGGCGGTCTGGGTGAGCAGTTTCGCCGCCCTCGAGCTCTTTCGCAGCGGGCGGGAGTACGCGATGGGTACGCTGCTCCTGCTACTGCTCAGCATCGTGATCTTCCAGCTCTTCTTTCTGAGCGTGGGGCTGGTCGTTTCGCTACTGGTCAAGCGCGTGCGCAGCGTGACGCCGTATGCCTTGGGCCTGGGCTTCGGCGCGTATGTGCTCAGCGCGTTCAGCGGCGTGTTGGGCGACGTGAAGCTGGAGTTGATCTCGCCTTTCAAGCACCTCGACCCGGCCGCCATCGTCCAGAACGCGGCCTACGACGCGCCCCTGGTGCTGCTGAACGTGGCCGTCAGCCTGGCAGCGCTGGCCGCCAGCTACTGGCTGTACCTGCGCCGCGACATCCCGGCGGTGTCGTAAGGAGGCGTAGGATGAACATCTTCAGGCGCGAGCTGCGCGCCAATCTCAAGTCGCTGGCGATCTGGAGCGTCATCGTCGCACTGCTGATCGCGATTGCGGTGGCCAAGTTCTCGGCGTTTGCCGGGGACCCCGACCTGCTGGTCCTGCTGGACTCGATCCCGGAGCCCATGATGGAGGCCTTGAACATGCGGGCTTTCAACCTGACCACGCTGGCTGGTTTCTACGGCGTCATGTTCATATACTTCGGCTTGATGGGCGCCATCGCCGCCGCGATGTGGGGCAGCGACATTATCTCCAAGGAGGAGCGCGACAAGACAGTCGAGTTTTCGCTAGTTCTGCCGGTGTCGCGCAGCCGGGTTATCACTGCTAAGGCGCTGGCGGCCCTGGCCAACTGTATCAGCTTCGTGCTGATCACCTGGGCGGTGTCTCTGGTGGCGGTGCGTGGGTACCACCCCGACCAGGCCTTCTACGATTTCCTGGCGCTCGAGATGCAGGCGATGTTCGGGATCGAGCTGATCTTCCTGGCCATCGGCCTGCTGCTGGGCTGCGCCATGAAGCAGTACAAGCTCTCTGGCTCGGCCGCCGTCGGCATCATCCTGATGACCTACTTCATGTCGATCCTGGCCTCGATGCAGGAAGACCTGTCCTTCCTGAAATACTTCACGCCGTTCAAATACTTTGACGCCGGCGAGCTCTTCCGCAGCGGCCGACTGAATAGCACCTACCTGTTGCTCTCGGCCGCCATTATTGCCGTGTGCGTGGCGGCGGCGTATTGGATTTACGGCAAGCGCGATCTTTACATCTAGCGCGGCGGCCGGACCACTGGATTCCGACACGCGCGTCTGAGCCAGCGTTAGGCTGCGTGCTGCGCCTGGATGGCGGCGCGGCGCACGGCCACCAGCGGGCCCTTGAGCCCGGCTAGGTCCACGCCCGGCCGCAGGCACTCGATCTCGGCGTCGCTGAGCAGCGCCCACGGGCCGGGGCGCCGGCGCTTGGCTGGCTGCCACAGGCGACCGCGCAGGAGGTAGGGGCCAACGTAGAGCACGCTGGCGGCTGGGTTGGTGAACTTATCGAGCGTGGCGTGGGCCAGACGCGCTCCGGTGGGGTCGGAAGGCAGCAGCGCCAGGATGCCGGCCAGGGCCACCTGGATGCGCGGCGCGCGGGTGATGGCCAGCATAGCCGGCACGCTTGGGGCTGGAGCGGGTTTCGCAGCGGCGTGGGCGGCGCACACCTGAGCCGATGCCAGTTCGAGAACATCGCCGGCGGCGTGGTTGTTGCCGCCGCTGGCGGCGGCCGGGGCCAGGTAGCTCAACACCCCGTACCAGCCGCCGGAGGGCGGGCGCTCGGGGAGATAGCCGTGGATGACGCAGTCCATGGTCAGCAGCTGCGCGGCCCAGTCGGGCAGGTTGGCAGCGGCGGCGCGGCGGCGCGCGGCGGCGGGGGTTCGGGTCGTGGCCAAGGCTGGCTCCCTTCACCAATACGTGGGCATGCTTACCAGCCAGGGGCGCTCAGTCGGAGGATGGCCCGACGCCGGGCCGAGCTGACGGCGGCGCGCTCTTGTACGAAGGCGGGGATGGCGCGGGCCGCGGCGGGCGTGTGGGCGCAGCCAGGCATGAGGTCTGGCAGACAGGCGGCCAGGACGGGTGGCGCTTTTCGAAGCGGCGCTCGACGTTAACAGGATCGCACGCGAGCAGGCGGTCATCTATACCGCTCATTGTACGACGAAAACGTTGGAAAACGACACCCGACCCACTCCGGGAATGTTGAAACGATCGGCGTGGCCACTGCCGTCGATGGGCGCTTCGACGTAGCCCGCCGGGCGCTGCCCCTAGGGGGTGCTTCGCAAAGCGCCCGGCTAGTGCGAGCGCGAAGCCCTACGGGCTGGCGGGCTAGCGCTTGGGCGGTGGGGTCATGGGCGCGGCAACCGGCTTGAGCCGGCTTTGTGCTTTTGGTAGCCGGGGGTTTATAGCCCCCGGCGGCGCTGCGGCGCCCGCACCCAGGGTGTGGGCGGATAAGGCCGGGATCAATGCTGCCGCTACAGCTTCGGCAGCACGATGGTCTCCTGCTTCTGGTACTTGCCCTTGCGGTCGGCGTAGGACGTCTCGCAGACGTCGTCGGCCTCGAAGAACAACACCTGGGCGATGCCTTCGTTAGCGTAGACCTTGGCCGGCAGCGGCGTGGTGTTAGAGATCTCCAGCGTGACGAAGCCCTCCCATTCGGGCTCGAAGGGCGTGACATTGACGATCAGCCCGCAGCGCGCGTAGGAGCTTTTCCCCAGGCAGACCGTGAGCACCCGGCGCGGGATGCGGAAATACTCCACCGTGCGCGCCAACACGAATGAGTTGGGTGGGATGATGCAGACGTCGCCCTCGAAATCGACCATCGACTTCGGGTCGAAGTTCTTGGGATCCACTACCGCGGAGAAGACGTTAGTGAAGATCTTGAACTCGTTGGCCACACGGATGTCGTAGCCGTACGACGAGACCCCGTAGGAGATTACACCCTGGCGCACCTGGCCGGGCTCGTAGGGCTCGATCATGCGGTGCTCCTGCGCCATCTTGCGGATCCAGTGGTCGGGTTTCAGCCCCATGGTTACTCCTGAGTATTCGCTGCCTCAGGGCGCGCGTGTCACCGGGTTGCGCAGCACGCCCACGCCTTCGATATTGACTTCCACCACGTCGCCGCCGGCCAGCGGCCCGGTCCCGGCCGGCGTGCCCATCAGGATCACGTCGCCCGGGAAGAGCGTCATGGCCGCCGAGACGAAGGCCACCACCTGCGGCACGGTGAAGAGCAGGTCGTGTGTGGTGGCCAGCTGGCGCACCACGCCGTTCACGCTGCCGCTGACGACCAGCTCGGTGGGGTCGGCGTGGGTGGCGATGGCCGGCCCCAGCGGCAGAAAGCTGTCGAAGCTGTTGGCGCGCGTCCAGCCCTGGTCGAGTTCGGCCACGTCCAGCGCCTGGAGGTCGTTGGCGCAGGCGTAGCCCAGCAGGTAGGCAGCGGCCTCGTCGGGCGCGATCCAGCGGCCGGGCCGCCCTACCACCACTGCCAGCGCGGCGCCCGGGTGCACCGCCTGGGCCTGCGCCGGCAGCACGATTGGCTCGCCGGCGGCAACTACGGCGCTGGGCGCCTTGAACCGCAGCGGCGGCAGCTCGGGGGCGGGCACGCCTAGCGCGCGCAGCTGGTCGGCGTAGTTCAGGCTCAGGCTGATGACCTTGCCCGGCGTGCAGGGGGGCAGCAGCCGGACCTCACTCAGCTCGGCCACCGGGCCGCCGCGCACAAAGTCGCCGAAGATGTCGCCGGTCAGGCTGCCGATCGTCTCCCCCTCCAGGTAGCCGAAGTGCTCGACCTGGTCCTTCAGGTAGCGGACGAGATACATGGCAATGGGGGCCCGGCGCGCGGCGGCGCGGTCTTAGTCAGTGGGCACCTGGCGCGCGAGCCGCTCCAGGCCGTCGCGGGCGGCAGCGTGGTAGGTCTCGCTCAAGGTGGGATAGTTATAGACGGCGTTCGCGAAGCTGTCCAGCGTGCCGCCGCTGGCCAGGGCTAACGCGCCCAGGTGCACAAGCTCGGAGGCCTGGTCGCCCATGACGTGCACGCCCAGCAGTCGCCGATCGCCGCGCGCGAACAGCAGCTTGAGCAGCCCGCTGGTGTCGCCTGTGATCTGCGCGCGGGCGTTGTGCTCGAACTCGGCCCGCCCCGCGGCGTAGTCCAGGTGCTGCTGCTGGCAGGCCTCTTCGGTCAGGCCGGCCATGGCCAGTTCGGGAACGGTGTAGACCGCCAGCGGATAAGCGCTGCCGAGTGGCGCGGCGGTCCCCGGAGCGAAGGCGCGCAGGATGGCCAGGCGGGCTTGCTCCATCGCGGTGGAGGCCAGGGCCGGAAAGCCGAGGACATCGCCGGCGGCATAGATGTGCGGCGCGGCGGTTTGGAAGTACTCGTTGACGGGCACCAGCCCGCCGGGGGCAGGCTCGATGCCGGCCGCCGGCAGGTTGAGGCCCTCGACGTTGCCGGTCCGGCCCACGGCCACCAGCACGACCTCCACCGCCAGGGCCAGCCCGGTGGTCAGCCGCAGTTGGACGCTGCTCTCGCCTGGCTCCAGGCTGGTCACGTCGGCGCCCAGGGCAAACTGAACGCCGCGCTGCTCCAGGTGCCGTTGCCAGCGCGCGGCCAGCTCGTCGTCTACAAACGCCAACAGGCGCTCGCGGGCCTCCACCAGCGTCACCTCCGCGCCCAGCGCGTTGAACATCGAGGCATACTCGCAGCCGATGATGCCGCCGCCGACGACGGCCAGCGACCTGGGCAGGTGGTCGAGGCCGAGTATGGTGTTGGCGTCGTGGACGCGCGGGTGATCGAAGGGGTACAGCGCGGGACGCTTGGGGCGGGCGCCGGTGGCCAGCAGGAACACCTCGCCGGTCAGCTCGGTCACTTCCTGGCCCTGCTCGGTCTCGCGCCGCACCAGCAGGGTGTGCGCATCCTTGAAGGCCGCCGTGCCATGGGCCACGCGGATGTTGTAGCGCTCCAGGTGGCGCTGGATCGATCCCCAGGCGGCTTCGATCACGACGTCCTGGTGATACATCAGGTCGGCCAGGCGAAGCTCAGGCTCGAGCGCCACGCTCACGCCAGGCAGCGCCCGGCGGCGCAGGCCGACCAGAGTGTGGGCGGCTTCGCGCAGCAGCTTGGAGGGCATGGTGCCGGTGCTCAGGCCGGCGCCGCCCAGGTAGGGCTCGCGCTCGACCAGCGCCACTTGCTTGCCCAGGGCCGCGGCCTGGGCCGCGCCCTGTGCGCCGGCGGGACCCGATCCCACGACCACCAAATCGTAGTGTTCGGCCATTGATGGCTCCTGCCTGAGGATAGGGCTATCTTACCACCAACCCTTGTTTCGGTTCGCCGGCGGTCTTGCGCGCCCAGGCCAGGTCGTAGCCCATCTGCCAGCGCTGCACCACCACCGCCTCCAGCGGCAGCTCGCTCAGCAGCCGGCGGAAGGCTGCCCGGCTAAAGGTCTTGCCGGGCAGCACCCAGGCGTCGAGGCCAACGCGGTTGGTCAACAGCAGCACGCCGCCGGGCCGCAGCACGCGCATGCACTCGCCCAGCGCGGCGCGGGCGCTGGGCAGGAACTCCAGCGCCTCCAGGCAGGCTACGGCGTCGAAGCTGGCCGGCGCCAGGGGCAATGGCGCGGCGGCGGCGCGCAGCCAGGCCAGCCGGTCGGGCGCTTCGAGGCCATCTGTGGCCGCCAGGCCGCAGCGCAGCATCCGCGCCGACAGGTCGGCGTTGATGACGCAGCCGTCAAAGGCCACCTGCGGCAGCAGCGCGCGCGCCAGCCGACCGGTGCCGCAGGCCACGTCCAGCACGCGCGGCGCCTCCACCTCAGCCAGCGCCATTGCCAGGGGCAGGCCGAGCGTGGTGGCCTCGACCTCGGGGTCGAACTTCTTCAGCCGGTCGTAGCGCGGCGCGACCAAGTCGTAGAGCCAGACCACCACCCGCGCGCCCAGGTGCGCGCCCTCGGCCAGCACGAGCTCCCAGTAGAGCAGCAGGGCCAGGGCGATGAGGAGGAGTGCCAGGATTGCGGGCATGTGTGGATGCGCGAGTGCGTGAGTGTGTGCGTTTTCACCCACGCCCCCACAGACTCACGGATTGATTAACCTTCCACCCGCCGCCACCCGCTCGGCTCGATGATGGCCTCGGCTTCCACCTCGACCAACATGGCCGGGTCGATCAGGACGCTAACCAGGAGCATGCTGGTGGCGGGCCGGATCGGGCTGAAGACGTCGCCGTGGGCGCGGCCGTAGGCCTCCCACCGGCTGATATCGGTGACGAACAGCCGCGTGCGCACGACGCCGCTCAGGCCGGCGCCGGGCATCAGTTTGCCGTCTGGGCCGGTGGCGGTGGTGCTGGCCACGTAGATGGCGTTGTCCACGCGCACGGCGCGCGAGTAGCCGACGATGGGTTCCCAGGGCGTGCCGGTGCTGATGTTGGTGAGGGCATGGGGTCCCTGTCTCACTTACTTACTCACTCACTCGCGCTTTCCACTGCCTGCCGGGTGGCCGCTGCCTCTGCCTGCGCCTGGTGTGTCGCCAGGGCCTGGGCATAGGCGCGGTCGTAGCGCTCGGCCAGCGCGGTGAGGTAGGCGCCGAAGCTGTCCCAGGCGCGGGCGATGCGCGAGCGCCGGGCCTGGATCTCGGCGTCTTCCTGGCCGCGGCGCGCGCGCCGCAGCGGTCCCCAGATGTTCTTGGGGGCGACCGCGATCTGCCGCGCCAGTTGGGTCAGTGGGCTGGTGCCGGCCGTGTTGAGCGTATGGGCCAACGCCATCCGTCCGACGTAGGCGGCGCCGGGGCTGTCGAGCCGGCCCGTTTCGAGCATGTAATCGAGCAGGAAGGCGCGATGCCAGTAATAGCTGAGGCGGTCGCTGGCGTCTTTGATGGTGAGGAAGTAGAGCAGCTTCTTCGAAGTGCGCTTGAGCAGCGACCAGCCCAGGGTAAGCGGGAGCAGCAGGCAGCCGGCCAGCCAGCCCTCGTCGCGCTCGATCTGCGCCAGCACATCGGGCGCCAGGGCGCGCCCGCCGCGCCGCGCGATGGACCGCAGCATGCGCCGGTTGAAGATCCATTCAAAGAGTGAGTCGACGAACGGGATGGGGATCAGCACCGAGAGCCCGGCAAACGTCGCGTCGGCATAAATGGCCCAGTCGAAATCGGTGTTCGGGCGGGACGAGGGCGGGGTGTCGATCATGAAGAGGTATTCTACTGCATTCGTGTCGGGCCGAGGCCGTTGCCAGGGCCAAAGGCGGCCCCGTAGCGCGTGGGAGCGCGATACAGCGGCTTTCAGCCGGCGCGCGATTGGGCGCCCGGGCCAAAAGCCCCCATCGCGGCGGCGACTCCCGCGTTCGCGGGGGCAGGTCCGCTCCTACCAGCCGGCATTGCTGATCTGGGGATTCGCGCTATCATCCCCGGCATGACGTACGCTGATGCGCAATTTGAGATGTGCGCAACGTGAACATAGAAATCGAAGCCAAGTACATCGTCCCCGACCGTGAGCGCTTCGAGCGCCTGCTGGCGCTGACGGCCCTGGGGGCCTATCGCCTGCAGCCGGCCGGCGAGCAAGACCTGGTGGACCACTATTTCGACACAGCCGTGCGTGGGCTGCTGCAGGGGGGCTACGCTATGCGCCTGCGTGAGGACCAGCGCCGCCAGCGCTGGCGCGGCACGCTCAAGGGCCTGGGCCGTGCCGGCGATGCGCTGCACCGGCGCCAGGAATTCGAGCTGGACGTGCCGCCCGGCGCGCTACCCGCCGCCTGGCCCAGCAGCCCGGCCCGCGACCTGGCGCTGCGCCTGAGCGGCGAGCTGCCCCTGGCCGAGATGTTCACTGTGCGGCAGATGCGCCATAAGCGCCAGGTGTGGTCCACTGCCGAAAGCGCCAACGGCGAGGCGGACGCCGCGGCCGGCGCCCGCCTGGTGGCCGAGCTGTCACTGGACGAGGTGCTGTTGGCCCAGGCTGAGGGCGAACAGCCGAACTTTGAGCTGGAGCTCGAGCTGCTGGCCGGCGGGCTGCCCGAAGACCTGGGCACGCTACAGACCGCGCTGGCCGGATTGGGCCTTGCGCCGCAGCCGCGCTCCAAGTTCGAGCGCGGCCTGGCGCTGCTGGATGCGGCCACGGCGGGCGCCGCGAGTGAGGGCGACCGGTCAGCCAAGGCGCCTGCCGGCGCGGAAACCGCCGCGCAGCCGGCCGGGGACGAAGGGACCAAGGCGGCCACGGTCTCGGCCGCCCCCAAGCGAGCCAAGTCCCCCGGCGTGCGCGCTGACGAGCCGATGGCCGAGGCCGGGCGGCAGGTGTTGCGCTTTCACTTCGAGCGCATGCTGGCGCAGGAGGCCGGCGCCCGGCTGGGAGACGACATCGAAGCCGTCCACACCATGCGCGTTGCCACCCGCCGCCAGCGCGCCGCCTTGGCCCTGTTCGCCGGTTACTTCAAGCCCAAGGCCATCCGCCCATTCCGGCGCGGGCTGCGTGCTATGGCCGCGTGCCTAGGCGCCGTGCGCGACCTGGACGTGCTGCTGGAAGCGGCCCGCGGCTACCAGGCCGGGCTGCCGCCGGCCAGCGCGGCCGGATTGGAGGCGGTGTTGGCCGCTTGGGACGTCCAGCGCGAGGCCGCGCGCGGAGCGCTGTTGGTCCACCTCGACGGTGGCGCGTTCCGCGACTTCGTCGACGACTTTGGCCGGTTCCTTAATAAGGAAGGCGCGGGCGTGGCCCGGCCCAGCGCCGACCCGGCCGCGCCGACTCTGGTGCGCGATGTGCTGCCGGCTCGGCTGTGGCAGCACTACGGCGCGGTGCGCGCCTATGCGCCTCTGCTGCCCGGCGCGGACGTGCCCACGCTGCACGCGTTGCGCATCGCCGGCAAGCGCCTGCGCTACGCGCTGGAGTTCTTCGCCGAGGCGCTCGGCCCCGCGATCCAGGCCGACATCGCCGCGGTGGTGGCGCTGCAGGACCACCTGGGCGCGCTGCACGACGCCGATGTGACCATCAACCGGCTGCACGATTTTCTGGAAGCTGGCGACCCGCGCCCCTCACCTGAGGCGGTGCTGGCCGTGGGCGGTTATCTGCGCGTGCAGCAGGCCCGGCTGCGCCGCCTGCAGCGCACGGCCGGCCGGCCGTGGAAGAAGGTCGTGGGGCGCCGGTTCCGCGCGGTGCTGGGACGGGCAGTGGCGGAACTCTAGGGACACGCGTCGAGGCGAAGGTTCGAAAACCGTTAGTCCACCGCTCCCGCAGCGGAACTCCCCAGTCAAGCGCCCCATCCCGTGGCAAACTTCTATAGCCGCACTAATTCAATTGTGCTACAGTCATGATGCGGCTGGCACCGTAGTACTATAGCGATGGTGACTGGGGGGTGTTCATAATGTCAGTCCCGCTGCTCAGCCGGTTCTTGGGTGCGGCTGGGCGTTTTGTCCTCGTTGTCGTCTTGACGACTGCCCCAGCTGTGCCCCTTGGCGCCGCCGGTCAGAAGCAGCCTGCCGCCGTGCCCGCTCTTGGCGCCGGCGCACGTGCCGAGCGGATGGCTCCTGCCGAGCCGGCCCTGTCGGTCACCAAGGCGGGCGCCCTGCTGGCCGACGCCGACGGTGACGGCCTGGCCGACCCGGGCGACGCCCTGCGTTATATCATCGTCGTCGCCAACAGCGGCACAACCGACGCGCTAGGCGTGGTGGTGAGCGACACGCTCGACGCGAACACGATCCTCTCCGGCACGGTGCGCGCGTCGCCCCTGGCCGTGACCGACATCTACACGACGACCCTCGAGACGACGCTGGTCGTCAACCCCAGCACCGGCCTACTGGCTAACGACTTCGGCCTGCCGGCGCCCATCGTCGAGCTGCCGCCCGGCTTGCCAGTGGTGGCTACCGCGCAAGGCGGCAGCGCCACGCTGGCCACCAACGGAAGCTTCCAGTACGTGCCGCCGGCCGATTACGTCGGGCCAGACAGCTTTCCTTACACCGCCCACAATGCCTCAGGCAGCGCGCCGGGCCAGGTGGCGCTGATGGTGCTGGATGTGCCAGTGGCCAGGGACGACGTCTACACCACCACCGCCAACGCGTCGCTGGTCGTGCCGGGCGGCACTGGCGTCCTGGCCAACGACACGCCCAACTTCTCGGCCATCAGCGCCTATGCCCACGTGAGCGCGCAGGGCGGCAGCGTCAACCTGGCCCCGGATGGGAGTTTCAGCTACGCGCCCCCGGTCGACTTCTTCAGCCCGCCCGCCGACACCTTCACGTATACCCTCTCCAACGCCGCTGGCGCCGACACGGCGACCGTGTCGATCACCGTCGACTTGCCCGGGCCGCCTGTGGCGGTAGGCGACGTCTACACCACCACCGCCAACACGCCGCGCACGGCGCCGGCCCCTGGCGTGCTGGCCAACGACACCCCGAACCTGGGCGCCATCACCGCCTATGCCCACACCTCCGCGCGCGGCGGCAGCGTGACGCTCAGCGCCAACGGCGGCTTCACCTACACACCGCCGGCGGACACCGTCAGCCCGCCGACCGACACCTTCACCTACACGGTCAGCAACGCGCTGGGCGCCAGCACCGCCACGGTCAATTTCACGCTCTATCCGCCTGACCCGCCCGCGGCCGCGAACGACGCCTACGACGCCACGGCTGGTGAGGCGCTCGGCGTTCCGGCGCCGGGCGTCCTGGGCAACGACGCCGTCAATTTCGCCACGCTGGCCGGCTACCAGGCGGCCACCAGCCGGGGCGGCAGCGTGACGCTGAACGCCAACGGCAGCTTCAGCTACACGCCGCCGGACGATTATGTCTCGCCCCCAACCGATACGTTCACCTACACTTTGAGTAATATGCTGGGCGCCGACACCGGGCTGGTGACCCTGACGATCTTCCCAGACGGCCCGCCGCTGGCAGCCAACGACCTGTACACGACTACGGTTAACACCACGCTAGCCGTGCCGGCGCCGGGCTTGCTGGGCAACGACAATCTCAACTTCGGCCAATTGGCGGGCTACGCGGCCACCACGGTGCGCGGCGGCACGGTGATGGTCGCGGCCAGCGGCGCTTTCACCTATACACCGCCGCCCAACACGGTCCGCCCGCCCAACGACAGCTTCACCTACACCCTGACCAACACCGTGGGCGCCGACACGGCCGCCGTGCTCGTGCGCATCAACCCGGAAGGTCTGCCTGTCGCGGTGAACGATGCCTACGGCGCCACGGCCAACACGCCATTGAGCGTGCCGGCTGGCAGCGGCGTGCTGGTCAACGACACGCGCAACTACGGCACGATCACGGCCTATGACGACGAGACCGCGCGCGGCGGCAGCGTTAGCCTGAACCCCGGCGGCAGCTTCACCTACACGCCGCCGGACGACGAGGTCAGCCCGCCGGACGACAGCTTCAACTACACGCTCGCCAACGTGCTGGGGGCCGACAGCGCCACGGTGACCATCACGATCCTGCCGCCGGGGCTGCCGGTGGCCGCGAACGACGCCTACACCGCCACCGCCGGCACGGCTCGCGTGGCGCCGGCGCCGGGCGTCCTGGGCAACGATACGCGCAACTTTGGGACGATCACGAGCTACCAGGCCAGCACCAGCCGGGGCGGCAGCGTGATGCTGAACGCCAACGGCAGCTTCAGCTATACGCCGCCGGCCAGCTTTGTGTCGCCCCCAACCGATACGTTCACCTACACCCTGAGCAACGCGCTGGGCGCCGACACCGCGCTGGTGACGCTGACGGTCTACCCGAGCGGCCCGCCGCTGGCGGCCAACGACCTGTACACGACCACGGTCAACATGCTGCTGACGGCGCCGGCGCCGGGCCTGTTCGGCAACGATATTCTGAACTTCGGCCAATTGGCGGGCTACGCGACCACCACGGCGCGCGGCGGCACGGTGACGGTCGGCCCGGGGGGCGGCTTCACCTACACCCCGCCGCCCAATGCGGTGCGCCCGCCCAACGACAGCTTCACCTATACGGTGACCAATACCGTGGGCAGCGACACGGCGACGGTCTCGATCGCCATCAACCCGGTCGGCCTGCCCAGCGCGGCGAACGACGCCTACACCGCCACGGCTAACACGCAGCTAAACGTGCCCTCCGGCAGCGGCGTGTTGGTCAATGACACGCTCAACTTCGGCGCGCTCACGGCCTACGATGCTGCGACCGTCCGCGGCGGCAGCGTCAGCCTGAACCCCGGCGGCAGCTTCACCTACACGCCGCCCGCCGGCGTGGTCAGCCCGCCGGATGACAGCTTCAGCTACACGCTCGCCAACGTGCTGGGGGCCGACAGCGCCACGGTGACCATCACGATCCTGCCCGCCAGCGCGCCAGTGACGGTTGACGATGCCTACGACGCCACCGCCGGCAGCACCCTCAACGTGCCGGCGCCGGGCGTCCTGGACAACGATACGCTCCATTTCGGAGCGCTCACGCCCTTTAGCGGGACCACGAGCCAGGGCGGCAGCGTGACGGCGAACGCCGACGGCAGCTTCAGCTATACACCGCCGGCCGGCTTCGTTTCGCCGCCGGCCGACAGCTTCAGCTATACGCTCGCTAACGTGCTGGGCAGCAGCATCGGAACGGTCAGCCTGACCGTGCTGCCGGAGGCCGGCCCGGTAGTCGGGCTACCGGGGGGCACAAAGGCGGAGGCGCGGGCAGCAGCGGCGCAGGCCCACGACCTGACCGCCGACGTGGCCGTGGTCAGCGTGGGCCAGCTGCCGGCCGACCGGTCGGTGACCATCGTCTTCGATGCCGTCCTCGCCAATCCGCTCCTGCCGGGCGCGCGCGAGATTGTCAATCAGGCCGAAGTGGCCGGCGGCAACTTTGGACCGCTGCGCAGCGACGACCCCTCGACCCCGGACGCCAACGACGCCACGATCACCCAGCTCGACGGGCTCTCGGCCGAGCGGCAATACCTGCCGGTGGTGATGCGCAGCCACGCCACCGGGCCCGACCTGATTGGCAGCTTCAGCCTGAGCCCAGACCAGAGCGCCTACAGCCCCGGCCAGCCGGTGGCGATCACAGTCGTCATTACCAACGTGGGCACGATCCGGGCCAGCGCCATTTGGGTGGACTTCTACTTCAACCCGTCCAGTCCACCGACGCAAGCCGGGCAGGTGTGGGACAGCCTGTGCGCGCTCTCGCCCTGCTACGGCCTGGCCTGGCAAGTGACCGCGGCGCTGGCCCCCGGCCAGAGCGTGACGCTGTCCTCGGCGCCGGGCAGCTATTATGGACCCAACAGCAACTGGCCGGGGTACTTCGCTAGCGGCACCAGCGACCTGTATCTCTTCGTCGACAGTTACAGCGGCGATGGCTCGCCAACGGGGCTGGTGGTGGAAACGAACGAGGGCAACAACCGTGCCGAGCGGCACGGGCTGAGCGTGCCATAGGGCCATGGTCTGCTGAGGCTCAAGGGGCGCGGGGGACTCGCCTGAACTGCAGCTGATACAATCGCGCATACAGGCCGCCGGAGGCGAGCAGTTCGGCATGGGCGCCCAGTTCGATCAGTTGGCCGGCGTCGAGCACGGCGATGCGGTTGGCGCGGTGGATGGTGGAGAGCCGGTGGGCGATCATCACCGTGGTGCGGCCGTGCATCAGGCGGTCGAGCGCCGCCTGCACTAGGCTTTCCGACTCCGAGTCGAGGCTGGAGGTGGCCTCGTCCAGCAGCAGCAAGCGGGGGTCCTTGAGCAACGCACGGGCAATGGCGATGCGCTGGCGCTGCCCGCCCGAGAGCTTGACGCCCTTTTCGCCCACCAGCGTATCGTAGCCGTCGGGCAGCTGCTCGATGAACTCGGCGGCGTTGGCGGCGCGGGCCGCCGCCGCCAGGGCGGCCGGGCTGGCTTCCAGGTCGCCGTAGAGCAGGTTCTCGCGCACGGTACCCGAGAACAGATGCGTCTCCTGCGGCACAATGCCGATCTGCGCCCGGAGCGACCTCAGCGTCAGGCCGCGCAGGTCGTGGCCGTCCACGCACACCCGCCCGGCGGTTGGGTCGTAGAAGCGCGGGATCAGGTTGAAGAGGGTGCTCTTGCCCGCGCCGCTCGGTCCGACCAGCGCCAGCGCCTCGCCCGGCTCGATCTCCAGGGTAATGTCGCGCAGCACCGCCGGGGCCGCCTGGCCACCGGCGGCGGGGTAGGCGAACGAGACGCGTTCGAAGGCCAGCCGGCCGGCGGCCAGAGCCAGCAGGCGGGCGCCGGGTGCGTCGCGGATCTCGGGCTCTTCATCTAGCAGCTCGAAGATGCGGCGCGAGGCCCCCAGCGCTTCCTGCAGCTGGGCGTAGAGCGCGGTGAAGCTGCCCAGCGCCGCGGCGATGTTGACGCCGTAGACCAGGAAGGCGATCAACGCGCCGCCGGTCAGGCGGCTGGCCAGCACCTCGCGCCCTCCGAACCAGAGCACGGCGGCCAGCGCCCCAAAGCCCAGGAAGGTCACCAGTGGACCAAAGGCGGCGCGCACGCGCGTCAGCGCCATGGTCGCGTCGAAGGCGCGCTCCATCTGCGCCGCGTAGCGCTCAGCCTCGTAGGGCTCGCGTGTAAAAGCCTTGACGACGCGCACGCCGCTCAGCGCTTCCTCGGCCAGGGCGGTGCCGTCGGCCAGTTGGTCCTGCACGGTGGTGGAGAGCTTGCGCAGTTGGCGCCCAAAGAGCACGCCGCTCAGCGCCACCAGCGGCGCCAGCGCCAGGATGAAGAGCGTCAGCCGCCAGTTGAGCACCAGCATCAATACCAGCGAACCGAGGAAGGTGATAGCCTGGCTGAGCACCGCGGCCACGTTGTTGGTCAGCGCGGCGCGCACCAGGGTCACGTCCGACGATAGGCGCGAGACCAGCTCGCCCACGCGCCGGTCGCTGAAGAAACGCACGCTGAGCGTGTGCAGATGGGCGTAGGTCTCGCGGCGCAGGTCGACCACGATGCGCTCGCCGGTGTAGGCCAGGGCGTAGTTCTGCAGGAAGTAGAAGACGGCCCGCGCCAGGAAGGTGGCCACCAGGATCAGGGTGATGCGGTTGAGCTCGGCCAGGTCCTGGCGCGCCAGCACCGCGTCCACCAGGTTTTGCATGATCCAGGGGAACACCAGCCCGAGCGCCGCGCCGCCGGTCAGGCCCACGACGGCCGCGGCCAGGTAGCGGCGATAGGGCCGCAGGTAGCCCAGCAGGCGGGCGATCTCCCGCCGGGTGGGCGGGTTGCGCGGGGCGGTGTCGTCGGCCGGGACGCGCCGGCCACTACGGGATGTGAACATGGCAGACAGTATTGGCGGGAGACCCGGCGGCGCTAGAACTGGCCGGCGAGGCGCTTGTTGGAAGTCCGGCTCTCAATACCGGCGGGCCAGCGGACGCAATTGGCTAGTTACTCATGAGCGTCGCTTTCGCTTGCCAGGCTCAGAACGGTATTCCTCTCCAGTCTCTCGCAAGGTAGCCTTACCTGTCGGCAACAGCTCCGCCTTCTGAAACTGAAGTTGTGCATGGGTCAGAAAACTGCTCGCCTCAGCCTGAAGCCGATAAGCGGCCTGGCGGCAGTAGTTGGCATCAATTTCGATGCCAATGCTGTTACGGTCTGCTCGTAAGGCAGCTACCATTGTCGTACCTGTTCCGCAAAACGGATCCAACACGGTGTCGCCCTGAAAAGAAAACATCCGCACAAGTCGGTAGGCCAATTCGAGTGGAAATGGCGCTGGATGCTGTCGCGTGGAGGCGCCGCTGATCCGCCAAAACTGCTGAAACCAGAGCGCGTGCTCCTTTTTATCAATCATGCTCAGCTTGCGTTGCATCAATATGAACTCGATGTCATTCTTAATGATTGCATTGGGCTCGTACGGTTTGCCAAGGAACTTGCTGCCGTTGCTGACTTCATAATTGGCATTGGCGATCTTGTGCCAAATAACGGGGTTTAGGTTATCGAAGCCGATCTTTCGGCAGGCAACGCAGATATCGGCATGTAACGGAACAACCACATGCCGTCCATATTCACGACGCGAGAGACAGACATCACCTACGACACACACGAGACGGCCGCCAGGAACCAATACTCGATACGCCTGCCGCCACACTTTATTGAGTTCTGCCAGGAATGTCTCGTAGTCATCGATGTGCCCCATCTGGTTGGGGTTGTCATTGTATTTCTTCAATTTCCAGTAAGGCGGCGAAGTAACGATAAGATGGATGGAAGCATCCGCGATGAAGCCCAAACTACGAGCGTCGGCTTGGATCAACCGATGGGTCGAAACGGTCTCATTGGGCATAGGTTCAGCTATCGTGGCTGGTGACATGTGCAATGAGCGAGCGCGCGAAAGCCACTACGGTCAGATCAGCAGCTGGTTCCGTATAGTGTCCCTCTAATCCCCTATCTCGCCGTGATGTCAAGAAGGCGGATGCCGTGTAGTGGCGCTCGCGGACCAGCTTACGGCAGAAGAGCTCGTAACGCTGCATGTAGGAGGTGCTGGCGAATTCAGGCATCACTTT
>JADLEU010000185.1 GCA_020845955.1 Anaerolineales bacterium | reverse complement strand
CTGGGCGAAGCGCTGCAAGCGCGCGGCCTGACCGTTCGGAACGTATTTCCCCCCGGCGAGCCGCGGGCGGAGCTGGTCCGGCTGGCTCACGACGCCGAGGCAGAACTAGTGATCGTGGCCGAAGGGGTGGCGCCTGAGAACAATGGAGGGGCGCAAGATCAATTCGCGGTCGCGGTGGCGAAATACGCCCCGTGCTCCGTGCTGGTGCTGAAGGCCCGGCCCGAGCCCGCCTCGATGGCGCTGACTCCGCTGGCTTGCGCCCAGCTGCCGGTGGCGGCGCACTAGGCGACCCGGCCTGGATACCTGCCGGACGATCGGGGGTTTGAGGAGGTACCGACTAGGCGGCTACGACTGGACCTCATGGGCCGAGTGCGGCTGGGCGGGCGCCCGCGTCAAAGCCGATCACATACGGCAGCGCAATGGCGCCCACGGGGCACAACGCCTCGCAGATCGCGCAGTAATTGCAGGCGCCCGGCTGGACGACGAGGGCTTTGCCGCCTACCAGCGCCAGCGCCTGCGTGGGACAGACCGCCACGCAGTCGCCGCAGCCGGTGCAGATCAGTTGATCAATCTGCGGCAGCCAGGCCAGGTCGTTCATTCGGCTGGCACGCCCAGCTTGAGCTTCAGGTACTCGCCCACCAGGATTGCAGCCGGATAAAGGACTTCCTCCTCGTTCTGCATGTGCAGCTTGAGCTGCTCGGTGAAGGCGATCACCTCGGCGCTGTTGGCGCGCTTGGCCGCGGCGGCGAGGTCGCCCAACGCTGCGGCAACGGCCTGGTGTTCGGCCAGCATCTGCGGCAGTTCGGCCTTGAGCGTCTCGGTCAGAGTGACGATCTCGGCCATTTCGCGCTCAATTCGACCGGCCGCCAGCGCCGGCAGCAAGGCCAGCGGCGGCACACCGTAGCGCTCTTCTCCCACAAAGTGGGCATGCAGGATCTCGGCCACCCGAGCGGCCGCGGCGCCCACCTCGCCGCCCATTTGAATGGTTCGCTCCAACCGCACGTGCAGCTCGTTGTGTTCAGCTTCTAGCGCTGCCGGGTTCTGAGTATTCATCGCGTTGTCTCCCAATCGGATTTCGACAGAATCCGCCGGTATGCCGGCCCTGTCCCTAATCTACGCGCTTGAGCGGACACTGTCCTTGATTCAGATCAAGTAAGGTTATCGCCACCGCGCCTTAGCGCAACCCAACCGAGCGCAACGAAAAGCATAGCGCCGCTCGGATTAGGGGGCCGGCGGGCGCTGGCTGTGCCCCAGTGGGGGGGCGCCGTTCAGCCCTGGTCCTGCCCCGCGAATTGATAGCGCAGGAAGAGGTGGCTGCCCGCGCGATGGATGCTCACCAACGCGCCCCAGGTGGGCAGCTCAGGCGCCAACCGGCGCCCAGACACGAGGCCGGGACGTTCTGCGGTCGCGCCATCGTCGCGCCCGGCTACCTGCGGGGCGAGCGTCAAGAACAGCTCGTCGATGAGCCGCGCGGCGAAGAAATCGCCCATGACACGCGGGCCGCCTTCCAGCAGCACCAAAGGATTCGGACGGCCGAGGCACGCGGCGATTTCAGACAGAAAGTCGCTCGCCCTGATCGTGGCGCCGTCCTCGGCCGGAGCGACGCGCACGCTAACGCCCTCCGGCAGCTGTTGGCGCTCCAAGCGCTGGGCGCCGGCCGGCGTGGTGACCAGCAGGGTTCGCACCGTGCCAGAGGCAAACAAGGGCGCGGATAAATCAAGCCGGCCGCTGCCGCTCAGGATCACGTTGAGCGGTGTCGACGCCAGCCCCAGCTCGGCCCGCAGCGCCTGGTAGTCTGGACCCAGTTCGGGGAACGCGTATTGGGCGGTCCACAGGTGCCGCGATACGGCGCGCAGGGTGCCCGCGCCCACGGCGACGGCATCCGCGGCGGCTCGCAGTAGCCCCATCAGGGCGCGATCATGCGGGTTGAAGCCGCTGATCTCCCCGCCGCCCGACTTGCCGGGAATGCCCAGCGATACCACGCCATCCAGGGTGGAGACGAAATTGCTGATGACATATGGGCGGCCCGTCCGCGCCGGGAACGCAAGTTGTGCGTAAAGGGACTGCAGGGCCGGCGGCAGGGGGAGTGGCGGCCCAGACGCGCGGTTGAATAACACCTCGAACGCTTCCAGCATCGCTTACCCCTGGCCCGCGACAGCGGCCATGAACTCAGCGCGTAGGGCCGGGTCGTGTTCGTAGTGGCCGCGCCAGAAGCTGGTGCGCGTCAGGGGCAGCACCTCGCGTACGCCCCGCATTTGCGTGCAAAGGTGGTGGGCCGCCAGGTGCACGGCCACACCGTGCGGCTGCAGCAGGCGCTCCAGGGTGTCGGCGATCTGGCGGCCGATCCGTTCCTGCACGGTGAAGCGCTTGGCATACAGCCGCACCAGGCGCGTGAGCTTGGAGATACCGATGATGTTTTCGTGCGCGATATAGCCTACGTAGGCCTGGCCGTGGAAGGGCAGGGCATGGTGTTCGCAGAGAGCGAAGAAGGGGATCGGCCCTTCGATCACCTGGCTGAGCCGGCAATCCGGCCCCCCGCGACATTCGGTCGGGAAGACGGTCACGAGCTTGGGATCGCCGTCGTAGCCGGCCGTGCTATCGATCAGGGCCCGTAAGTGACGCCGCGGCGTGGCTTGCGTTCCAGGCGTCTCCAGGTCCAAGCCGAGCGCGGTGAAGATCTCAGCCAGGTAGCCCTCGTAGCGCTTGATCTGCGAGTCGCTCAGGGTGCGGCCGGGGATGCTGAGCGCTGGCAGGGCCGCCAACGGGTGCTCGGGGTCGTGCCGATCCAGGCGCGTGGTTTCCATGATCGTGCTGGGCCTCCCTTTCAATTCAAGCGGTAGCGGCCGCCTGGCTTTGCAGCAAGCCGGGGCGAGCCAGTTGGCGGGTCATAATCAGGCGCCGGGCAGTCGCGACCTGGTTCCACACGTTCCACAACAGCACGCCGCGCACGACTCCGCCGGCGTGGTAGTAGACCACGCCCTCGCGGAAGGGCTGCTTCCAATCCACCAGGGTCTCCAGCCGCGAATCGACCTCGCCTACCGCCTCATAGCCCAGGTCGAACAGGTCGGAGTAAAAGAAGGGCAGGTGCAGGTAGGCGGCCTGCGCGCCGGCCATGTTGCGCCCAGCCTGGCGACCCATGCTCAGCGCATTGTCTTCGTGCTCGAAGCGCAGTCGCTTGTCGAGCGCGGCGATGTAAAAGGCGGCCACATCGCCGGCGGCGAAGATCCGTGGGCGCGTGGTCCGTAGGAGCTCGTCTACCACGATGCCGTCCTCCACGGCCAGCCCGGCCGATTGCGCCAGCTCGACGTTCGGCTGGATGCCGATGCCGGCGACCACCATATCCGCCGTGAGTTCGCGGTCCGATGTTTGGACAAGGACATGAGTATCACGTCCCTCGGCGCCCGTTACGAACGTATGCGACAGGACCGTGACGCCTTTCTCGCGGTAGTAGTCATTCAGGAAACGCCCGAGGTCATCGGGGAACACCCGGGCCCCGAGCGTCGCTTCCGGGAAGATCAGGGTGACCTGCTTGCCGTTCATGGCCAGCGCGGCCGCGATCTCGGCGCCAATAAAGCCGCCGCCGATCACGACGAAGCGCTGCCCCCGCTCGGCCTGGGCGTGCAGGCGCCGGAAGTCCGTCACGGTGCGGTAGTACAGGATGTCGCCGCCGCCAAATGGCAGGCGTCGCGGCCGGCCCCCGGTGGCCAGCAGCATCTGATCGTAACTGTATTCGTCGCCGCGATCATCCACGGCGGTCTGCCGCTCGGGGTCCACCCGTTCGACCTTGCGGCTCAGCAGCAGGTCCACGCTGTGGCTCTCGGTGTGGCGCCAGATCCCGTCCACCGGCTTGCCCTTCCACAAGGCTTTGGACAGCGGCGG
>JADLEU010000184.1 GCA_020845955.1 Anaerolineales bacterium | reverse complement strand
GTGCAGATCCTAGGCGCCGGCCAGCCCTGAGCAGGCACTGGACCGCCCCCCTCACCCGCCGTCTTCGCGCCACCCGCCCGACCTGGACCGCCCCTTCGCCCAGAACGTAGCCAGAATCCGATTTCCTGCCGGAAACGCGACGAAATTGCCTCTAGACAGATGTTCTAGACTCATGTATTATCCAAAAAGCATCAGCGGACTCCCCTCGGACGGGGCTTGCCCGTCTCAATTACCTAGCCTCCGCTGATAAAGGATGGACGCCATGTACCATAAAGTTATCCTCGTTGGCAACCTGGGCCGGGATCCCGAAATGCGCTACCTCGGCTCAGGCTCTCCCGTGACCAATTTCAGCATGGCCACAAGCGAAAAATGGACCGGGCAAGACGGCACGCGCCAGGAGCGTACGATCTGGTGGCGGGTGTCGGTCTTTGGCAAGACGGCCGAGATCTGCAATGAGTACCTCAAGAAGGGCCGCAAAGTCCTGGTAGAAGGTACGATGGTGGCCGATCCCAAGACCGGCAACCCCCGCATTTGGACCGGGCAAGACGGCGAACCGCGCGCCAGCTTCGAGCTGCGAGCGCTCACGGTTAAGTTCCTGGACGGCAGAGACTCGGCCGGGGCTGCCAGCAGTGACATGCTGGAACCCGTGGCGGGTGACGAGAGCGAGATCCCGTTCTAAGCACAGTGTACGCGCCTTCCGAGTATTCACACAGCCGTCTGGGCTCTAGACGGCTGTGTTTGTTGTTGCCCTGCAGCAGTCTATAAGGCGATGCCACGATGACTGAACCGCCCTCACCCCCCCAGCCCCCACCGGCGCCGCCCCTCCCCCAGGCCATGGCGGTCGAGATCCCGGCCAACCTGGACGCGATCTATACCAACTTCGCCCTCATCTCGCACTCGCCATCTGAGGTTGTCATCGACTTTGCCCGCGTGCTGCCCAACATGAAGGCGCGCGTGGTGACCCGCATGGTGCTCACCCCGCTCAACGCCAAGCTGCTGCTGCGCGCGCTGACCGACAACCTGGCCAAGTTCGAGGCCCAGTACGGCGAGATCATTGTGCCGACCCAGCTGGCAGACCAGCTCTTCAGGCCGCCCCGCCCTGAAGGGGGACCCTAGCCTTCCGGCCGCCGCCTGGGCCGGCGAAAGCGCTTATGGACACACTCGACGAAATTGCCGAACGCATTCGGGCCAACTTTTCAGCCAAGAACACCGCCCGCGACGGCGCCCTTGAGCGCTCGCGCAGCCTGATCCGCCATTGCGCCAACGCCATCCGCGCCGTGCACCGCGACGAGCGCGCCCTGGCCCGAGAACACATCGCTGCCGCGGGTGGAATCGCCGCCGTCATTCGCGCCGACCTGGAGTCGTTTCCCGACCTGTACTACGCCGGCTATACCCAGGACGCCCTCAAGGAGTTCGCGGAGGCCAACATCGTCTATGCGCTGGTCGGCCATGAGCCTCTGCCCGCGCCCGAGGCGCTGGGCGTGGAGTACGCCGCCTACCTGAACGGCCTGGGCGAAGCCGCCGGCGAGCTCCGCCGCCGCTGTCTCGACATCATCCGCCATGCGCACAACGACGAGGCCGAACGCCTGCTGGCTGCCATGGACGACATCTACTCGCTGCTGGTCACCGTCGACTACCCCGACGCCATTACCGGCGGCCTGCGCCGCACGACCGACATGGTGCGCGGTGTCACCGAGCGCACGCGCGGCGACATTACCATCAGCCTGCGCCAGTACCAGTTGCAGGAGGCGCTGCGGCGCCAGGGCGGCCAGGCGCCGGGAGCCGACTAATGCCGGCGCCGCTCCGCCCGCTGCGGGCCTCCGAGATTGGCGAGTACGTCTTTTGCCACCGGGCCTGGTGGCTGCGCCACATTCAGGGCTACGAATCGAGCAACGCGCGCCAGCTCGAGCAAGGCGCGGCGGCGCACGCGCGCCATGGCCGCCTGGTCGGGCTCAGCCAGATTCTGCGCGCCCTGGCCCTGCTGCTCTTGCTGGCCGCCTGCCTGCTAGCCGCCGCCACCTTATTTCCGAGCTGACGCGCGCGGGCACACGCTCGGCCCGCCACCGCTGCACAGCGCCACCCGCCTTTCGATGCTTCCCGTGCTCCTGGCCTTGCTGGCCCTGCTGCTTCTCCTGCTGGCCCGCCGCGCCCGCCGCCAGGCCGGGCTGCCTACCGGCATTGTCGTGTACACCGATACTGGCAGCTGGGCGCGCGCCGAAGCGCCGCTCTTCTCAGCGCGGCTGGGCCTGACTGGCAAGCCTGATTACCTGGTGCAACGCCACGGCCAGGTCTTGCCGGTGGAGGTCAAGAGCATGCCCACTCCCCCGGGCGGGCCGCACGCCAGCCACGTGTACCAGGTGGCCGCTTATTGCGCCCTGGTGACCGAGGCCTACGACCACCGCCCGGCTTACGGGCTGATCAAATACGCCGATCAGACCCTGGCCGTGGCCTTCACCCCGGCGCTGGAAGCAGAGCTGCAAACGCTGCTAGCCCAAATCCGCGCGGACCGCGCGGCTGGCGAGGCGCCCCGCTCACACGCTGTGCCGGCCCGCTGCCGGGCGTGCGGTTTTCGGGAGGTGTGTGGCCAATCCTTGGTTTAGGCTGCGCCGGGCCGGGACTGCCTTGCCTGGCACCCGCCCGCCGGTATAATGACCAGGATCATCCGAGCCGCCCATGGACCAGACGCACCTTCCGCTGCGCAGGCCACCTGAACGCATTGGGATTCTTTACAATCCGTTAGTCGAGCGCTCCGCCGCGCTGGCGGCTGAGGTGCATGCGTTTCTGGCGGCGCGCCCCAAGCTGGCCATCACGCAGGCCGCGATTGCCGACGCCGAGGTGACGAACTGCGTGGCCGGGCAGGACCTGGTCGTCGTGCTCGGCGGCGATGGCTCGATGCTGCGCACCGGCACGCTGGCAGCGCGGCACGGCGCCCCCATCCTTGGCATCAACCTCGGCCGTCTGGGCTTCCTGGGCGAGGTCGAGCCCGACGATTGGCCGAAGGCGCTGGCGCGCGTCCTGGCTGGCGACTGCTGGCTGGAAGAGCGGATGATGCTGCACATTGAGCACCGGCGCGAGGGTCAGGTGCTGGGCGCCTACGAGGCGCTCAACGAGGCCGTCGTGGGCCGGGGGGCGCTGGCCCGCCCGATCCGCTTGAAAACCCTGATCGACGGCGGCGAACTCACGACCTACGTGGCCGACGGCTTGATCGTGGCGACACCTACCGGTTCCACCGCCTACGCCCTGGCGGCCGGCGGCCCGGTGCTGCCGCCGGAGCTGCGCAACATCCTGCTCATCGCGATTGCGCCGCACCTGAGCATCGACCGCGCCATCGTGCTGCCCCAGGGCAGCACCGTGGAGGTGATCGCCCGCACCGAGCACCAGGCCATCCTCAGCGCCGATGGCCAGCACGAGATGCCGCTGCAGGACGGCGACCGCGTGGTCGTCAGCATGAGCGCATTCCACACGCACTTCGTGCGCGTCCGGCCGCGCCACTATTTCTACACCAGCCTGGTCCGGCGGATGCAGCAGAACCCGTCGGCTGACAAGAACAGATAACCGGGCTGCACGCCAGGACCCAGATTGATGAGCGACGCCCCGACGAATACCAACACCGGCACCGATCTCCTGTACTGCGCCAATCATCCCCAGGTGGCCACCGCGCTGCGCTGCAATCGCTGCAACAAACCGATCTGCACACGCTGCATCGTGCGCACGCCGGTGGGCTACCGCTGCCGCGAGTGTGTCCGCAGCCAGCAGCAGCTATTTGAGACGGCTGTCTGGCACGATTACGCCGTCGCCACAATCCTGGCAGCGAT
>JADLEU010000183.1 GCA_020845955.1 Anaerolineales bacterium | reverse complement strand
GCGCGCGGCGGCCGGCGTGTGCGCTTTCACAAGCAGGCGCATTTCAATCTGTGCCAGTATACGCGCGGGGACGTGGCCGATCACGACAACGAGGTCAACGAGGCGTGCTGGGTGGAGATCGACGCGGCGATCCAGCAGTTGGCCTTTGCCAAAGAGCAGCAGATCGTGGCGCGCGCCAGGGACCTGATCGCGGCCGTCGAACGGTGAGCAGCGAGGCCTGCGCGAGCGCCGCGAGGCGGGTTAGCTCAGGTAATCGCGCAGCTGGCGCGACCGGCGCGGATGGCGCAGGCGGCGCAGAGCCTTGCCTTCGATCTGGCGGATGCGCTCGCGGGTCAGGCCGAATTTCTGCCCGACTTCCTCTAGCGTGTACGAGCGGCCGTTCTGCAGTCCGAAACGCAGCCGCAAGATGCGCGCCTCGCGCGGGGTCAGGGTGGCGAGCACCTCTTCCACCTTCTCCTTGAGCAGGTTCTGGTAGGCGCTCTGAGTTGGGGTGGGGGTGGTGTCGTCCTCGATGAAGGCGCCGAACTCGGTGTCTTCTTCCTCGCCCACCGGGCGCTCCAGCGAGAGCGGCCGCCAACTGACCTTGAGCATCCACTGCACCTTGCGCGGCTCCAGATTGAGCTCGTGCGCGATCTCCTCGGGGGTGGGTTTGCGACCGTAGACCTGCTCCAACTGGCGCGCGGCCTTGTACAGCCGGCGGATGCGGTCACTCATGTGCACGGGCACGCGGATGGTGCGGCCCTGGTCGGCGATGGCGCGCGTAATCGTCTGGCGGATCCACCAGGTGGCGTAGGTGCTGAAGCGGAAGCCGCGGCGGTAGTCGTACTTTTCCACCGCCTTCATCAGCCCCAGGTTACCCTCCTGGATCAGGTCCAGGAACGGCACGCCGCGGCCGATGTACTTCTTGGCGATCGAGACCACCAGCCGGGTGTTGGCCTTGATCAGGTGCTCGCGCGCGCCGCGGCCGTCTTCGACGTGGCCTTCCAGCATGGCGCGCTTCTTGAAACCCGTCGAGCCGTTGAGCTTGTCGAGGCGCTTCTGGGCCGTGGTCCCACGCTCGAGGCGCTTGGCCAGGTCCACTTCCTGCTCGGTCGTCAGCAGGGGCACCCGGGCCATCTCTTTCAGGTACAGGCCCACGGTATCGTCGGTTGAGATCGTGCTCAGGTCGAATTCTTCTTCTTCCGGACGGCGAGGCCGGTTCGTGTGGGTCCGGGGCGGGACGTCGGCGTGGTCTTCATAGACGTCGATGCCCGCGCCGTGCAAGAAAGCGAACAACTCTTCGAGTTGCTCGTTGGCTTCTTCAGCCTTGGGAAAGGCTTCGATAATGTCGTCAGTCAAAAGGTAGCCCTGCGCGTAGGCCTTGTCCATCAAGACGGCCAGGGTTTCGGCATCCTTACCCGAATCGTCTGTGTACTTCATCCCACTCACCCTCTCTGCAATCCTGCAAGCACGACGAGCACGGACGAACAGCATGACCTGAGGCAATGGCGCTTAAGCTGGCGGCGGCTCCTCCTTAAGCAGACCCAAGAGGCCGCTCCAGCGCGGGTCACGCTCAGCGCCGGGGCAGTCACACGGACCTTCGTTCCAGTTCTTGCCGCACTGCGAGCACAGGCCCTTGCAGTCGGGGCGGCAAAGGCTTTGCATGGGGATCGAGAGCAGGAAGTCCTCGCGCACCACCGGGGTCAGGTCCAGATGCGCGTCGTCGCTGACGGTGGGGGCGTCCGCCGGGGCGGTTTCGGGCGGAAAGTGGTACAGTTCGGACAGGCGCAGGCTCACCGGTTGGTCGATGCCGGTCAAGCAGCGGGTGCATTCGTGCTCGACCGTGCCTTGAAGCTGACCCTGCGCGTACAAGCCTTGCGGCGTGCGCGTTAACGTGACCGCTCCACGCAAGTGTTGCACGGTTATGTCATCCGCCACTTGCACCACCGGCTCGTCGAAGATGAATTCACGACTGTAGCCAATGCCTTCTCGTAGAAGGAACCCAACGTTTAGCCGCAAAATGCGGCTGGCCAATTTCGTCAGCGTACAACTCTCTGATGTGGATTTTGGGGAAAGACGCTGGCATTATAGCATGGACCTTCTTAATTAGTCAAGAATTTGCCAAAAATCTGCGACATAAAATAGAACATATATGCGACAATACCCCTAGATGTGGGGGCAAAACACAGTTACTGCCCTAATTGTGGGTATTATTCTCTTTTTGGATCGGAATATGCCTAAACCTTTTCCTAACAATCTCTTGATTGCGACCGACAACCGGGGCAAGCGCCGCGAGTTTACAGCGCTGCTGGCTGATCTGCCAGCAGCGCTGTTGAGCCCCAGTGACCTGGGCCTTGCGGCTGGGATGCCCGAAACCGGCAGCACTTACGCCGAGAACGCTCGTCTGAAGGCGGTGGCGCTGGCCCAGGCCTCCGGCCTGCCCACCCTGGGCGACGATTCGGGGCTGGAAGTAGCGGCCCTCGAAGGCGCCCCGGGGTTATACTCAGCCCGCTACGCGGGCCGCGACGCCGACGACGCCGGCCGCCGCCGGAAGCTATTGCAGGAACTGAGCCAGATCCCACAGCCCTGGCCGGCGCGCTTTATGTGCGTGGTGGCCGTGGCGGCGCCTTCGGGCGCGGGGGGGGTGACCGTGCAGGAGTTCGAAGGTGAGTGCCGGGGGGAGATTACGCCGGAGGAGCGCGGCGCCAACGGCTTTGGCTACGACCCGGTCTTCTGGCTGCCCGAATATGGGCGGACGCTGGCCGAGCTTCCCGAGGGCGTCAAGAATACCCTCAGCCACCGGGGTAGGGCGGTGCAGGCAGCGCGGAGCTTCCTAGAGGCGCTCTTCGCCAGGGTTGGTTAGGTTTGGATTTGCGAGGGCGCCGGTCAAGCGCCGGCAGGCGGCCAGCCGGCGAGGCGCTGAGCCACTTCTTCAGGCCGTTCGAGCATCACCATGTGACCGGCTTCAGGCAGCAGGCATAATTCAGCCTGCGGCAGGTGCGCGGCCAGAAAGCGCGCGTACTTCTCCGGCGTCATCTGGTCGGCGCTGCCGGTGATGATTAGGGCGGGGACCTGGATCGTCTTCAGCCGGTCGCGCACGTCAAACCGGTCGCAAGCCAGCCAGTCGGCCAGCAGCACTTGCGGATCGACTTGCAGCATGCGCGCGTGCGCAAGGCGCTTGAGCGACTCGGGCGCCTGAGGACCATACGCCCGCTGGATAATGATGTCCACCGTGGCAGCAAAGTCCGCCCCCAGTCCGTGCAGGAGCTCGGGTGCTACCCGCAGGCGCGCTCCAGCGCCCAACAAGGCCAGCGCGGCCACCCGATCCGCGCCGTCCAGGGCCAGCGCAAGGGCCACGGCGCTGCCCATGGAGTGACCGGCCACCACGGCCCGCTGCAACTGTAGGTGATCCAGCAGGGCGGCGACGGCGGCCGCCATCTCAGCGGTGCTGGTCAGCGGTGTTGGTGCGGCTTCGCGGGCCCAGGCCGATTGCCCGTGACCCGGCAGGTCGAGCGCGTAGACGCGGCGGCCCGCCAGGCGGCGCACCTGCGGCGGCCAGTGCAGGTGGGTGCCCCCGGCGCCATGTACCAGCACCAGCGGCACGCGCCCGGCGGCGCGGGGGCCATGGGCGGTGTAGAAGACCGGATGGCCGCGATATTCGAAAGTCGGCATCTCGAAACGCGCTCGCCAGGCGACGAGCGGGGCACACGGCCGCCCGCTCTGTGTCTGGCGGATCTGGCGGCTCGGCGCCGCGGCGATTGGCCTCAGCCGGCGGCCGCGACCGACTTGCCGGGAAGTTTGTGGTCGTGGAGCGCTTCCAGGTAACGCTCGACGGAAATGGCCGCCTGGCATCCGTGGCCGGCAGATGAGATGGCCTGCTTGTAGATCGGGTCCATGACCTCGCCGGCGGCAAACACGCCCGGCACCGAGGTCTGCATGAACTTGTCGACGATCAAGAACTCCTGCTCGTCCATGGCCAACTGGCCGCGGAAGAGCTGGGTGTTGGGAAAGTGGCCGATGAAGACGAAGATGCCGTCGGTTGGCCACTGTTCGACGGCGCCGGTGTGGACGTTGCGGGCCGTTACGCCGGTGACCTTGGCCTCGCCGTCAATCGACTCGAGCACGGTATCCCAGACGAACTCGATCTTGCTGTTGGCCTCGGCGCGGGCGACCAGGAGTTCACCGGCGCGCAGGCTGTCGCGCCGGTGCACAATACGCACCCGGCTGGCATACTTGGTCAGAAACAGGCCCTCCTGCAGCGCCGAGTCGCCGCCGCCCACGACGAGCACGTCCTTGTCCTTGAAGAAGAAACCGTCGCAGGTGGCGCAGTAGCTGACCCCGCGGCCGATGTGTTCGCCCTCTCCAGGAATGCCCAAGCGCCGGGCCGACGCGCCAGTGGCGACGATCACGGCGTTGGCCTGATACTCCTGGCCATAGGTCTTCAAGTAGAAGGGTGGGCCGTTCCTGAAGTCGACTTCGAGCACCTCGTCGAACTCAAAGCGGGTGCCAAAACGCTCGGCCTGAGCCCGCATCTTATCGGTCAGCTCCGGTCCCAAGATGCTGTCAAACCCCGGGAAGTTCTCCACCTCGTTGGTGATCGCAATCTGGCCGCCTATCTGGCTGCCGGCGATCAGCAGGGGGTCGAGATTAGCGCGGGCCGCGTAGAGCGCCGCGGTCAGGCCGGCCGGGCCCGAGCCGATAATGATCAGGTTTTCTTTCTGCATCCATGCCTCCCAAACCTCATTTGCGCTCCGGCTGCCGCGCGGCAGCCGGAGCGGGTGCTTTGTCTTGTCCTTGGGTCACTACAGCAGCGCGCGGCCGGCGGACCGGATCTTCGCGCATGTCGATCAAGCAGTTTACGGCACTAGACTACAGCGCGGGCCTGGTTCCGCGCTGCTGCCGGCCGATAAGCAGCGGGAGACCGGGTCACCCTCCGCGAACTCGACCGCCAGACGATCCCTCTTCTGGGTCGCTGGCCGCAGTGAATTGTAATCGGTCCTGGCAAGCGCGGCAATGCCGGAAGTTGGACAAGCCCCAGGACCGATCCGGCGGCGCGCTCCGGCCGGCTGAGCGCCCGAGCGCCTAGAGACGTAAGCGCTCGCGGGCGGTCTCGGTCAGGGGCACGAAGACCATCACACGCGTGCCGCGGCCCTCGGCTGAGTCGAAGCGCACGACGCCGTTGATCATCTCGGCGCGCTCGCGCATGTTCACCAGGCCCAGGCTGCCGCGCCGGTCGTAGTTGCTGTCGATGGCGCCGACATTAAAGCCCACGCCGTCGTCTTGGATTTCGACGCGCAGCAGATCGGTGCTGATCTTGAGCCGCACCCAGACGTGCTCGGCCTGGGCGTGCTTGCGGGCGTTGTTGACGGCCTCTTCGACGATGTAGAACAACACGCCTTGGTGGTTTATCTCCAGGCGGTCGTCCACGTGCGGTTCGGCGTCGACGATCACCGTCTGGCCGTGGGTTTCCTTGACCTTATCGGCTAACTGGTGCAGCGCGGCGCTCAGCCCCTGGCTTTCGAGCACCAGCGGACGCAGCGTGAAGAGCATATGACGGATTTCCTTGGTGGTCTTGCGCGCCAAGTCTTCCATCTTGAACAGCTCTTCGCCGGCCAGCTTGGGATCGCGCTCGACCAGCCGGCGCACGAAGTTGGCGCGCATGGCCAGCGCGGCCACGGCCTGTGTGGGTCCGTCGTGCAGGTCGCGCGCCAGCTTCTTTTGGGCCTCTTCCTGGACTTCAACCAGGCGCTGCTTCTCCTGCCGCAGGTTTTGATAGAGCTGGGCATTCTGGAGCGCGACGATGGCCTGGTTGACGACGGCGTTCAGCAACGCTCGCTGGTCATCGTCAAAGAAGTCTGACTGCGGGTGGCCGTAGAGCACCACGCCATAGGTCTCGTAGCCGACGCGCAGAGGCAGGGCGATGAGCGAGCGGCAAGCCTGGAAGGCGACGAATTGCAGCAGTTCGGGGTCATGGGCCGGATCTGTGGTGATTGCCGGTTCGCCGGTGCGGACCACATCGCCAAGGATGCCGGCTCGGCCGGGGCTGACCACGCGCATGTCGGCCTGAGTCAGGCGTCGGGCCGAGGTCACGTGCAGCTGGTCCTCGCGGAAGAAAAGCACCGCGCAAACCAGGCTGGACGACGCGGGCTGCCTTCCCTCAGCCCCCAGGGCGCCGAAATTCAACGCGGCCTCCAGGACCTCCTCGTAGTTCAGCGTGGCCGAGAGCTGCGACGACATCTCGTAGATCGCGCGCGCATGCTGGCGCAGGATCTGGGCGCGGTCGGTCTCGCCCTGGTAGGCGCGCCCTGCCGAGCGCCGCAGCTGGAGGCGCAGCTGCCGGGCCAGGACAGTGATGGCGAGCGTGACCAGCAGGAGGAGGCCGGCGGCCAGGGCCGCGCTTAGCCAGCCGCGCGAGTCGCCAGGCGCCAGCAGCCACTGCAGCAGGAGCTGGAGCGTCAGGAAGACGCCGGTCACCAGCAGGGCCTGAGGCCAGGCCAGGCGCAGGGCGGCGGTCAACGCGGGGAGCAGCGCGATCCAGATCAGGCGGCCCTGGTCGAGGCCGCTGGCGGCATAGAGTGCCAGACCGACCACAAAGTCGAGCGCAAGTGTGGCCGCGAGGAGCCAATCCTGGTTCGGGTCGGCCAGGTCGATTAGGGTCAGCACGAAGTTGTATACGCCCGCGATGAGGATCAGGAGCAGCGTAACGCCACCCGGGCCGGCTGGGTCGGTGGCCACCAGGAAGGCAGCCGCCATGAGAAGCAACCAGCGCAGGTGAAAGGCCAACGTGCCCGCGCGCCGTGACACGCGGTTGTTGGATTCTGACATGGCTCTAATCATAGCGGCTTCTGGCTTAGACGGAAAGTAGGCCGATGCTAAGGCCCGGCGGGCGGCTCAAGTCTCGAGGGGTCCTTAAGCCGCGGGTCGGGGCAGAGCACAAAAACGCCGCCGAGGCAGATGCCTCGACGGCCAGGTGGGAAGCGAATCCCTGCCAGGTCGGGCGAAGGGTCAGCGGCGGCGGGCCGCCTGCTTGGCGGCGCTCTTTTTGGCGCCGGCCTTCTTGGCAGCAGGGCGCCGGGCGGCGCGAGCCGCGACCGGGCGCTTGAACACCAGCCCCTCGCCGCCGGTAATGCCAGTAGCCATGTCGTCGATCAGCTCCCAGCCGCTGGCGCCCAGGTGGTTGAGCACCGCCGGGAGGACAGGATAGACCTTGCTGGCGTGCAGTTCGTCGAAGTAGGCGTTGTAGGCCTGGTAGGCCCGGCCGGTTACTTCTTCGGGCAGGTCGCTCTCGGAGTGCTGGTATACGCGGTTGACGTACCACTTGGTATCAAGTCCGGCGCTCTGGCGTGTCAAGATGCAGTACTCCCAGTTCGGCATAGATGGGTTCTCCTTTGGCACGAGGGAAGGGCACGCGTTATTTTGTAGGATAAAGGGATTTGGGCGATTGGGCAAGGGGCATTCAGATCAGGTGGGGGGCGGGGGCAGGGCGGCGCCACCAGCGACCTGGTGCGCCCAACGGGTAGGCTCGGGCAGGCGGTAGCGCGTGACACAGCGCAGCGCAAACTCCGCGGCGCGCGGGACGTCGATCAGGTGGCCGGGTGAAACGTAGAGTGGATTTGTGCGGGGGCGGGTGCGGAGGACCGTGCCGATCACCTGGGCAGCTGAGGCCTGGCTCAGCAGGTCTGCCCGGTCGCCGTGCGCCGGGCCGGGCGGGGCGTGGCGGCCATACAGCCGCGACTTGGCCACACCGATGGTTGGCAGGCCCAGCCAGAGCCCGAGGTGAGACGCAAGGCCGAGACCGCGCGGATGCGCGATGCCCTGCCCATCGACGAGCAGCAGATGGGGCCGGCGCTGCAGCAACTGCCAGGCGGCCAGGATGGCGGGCGCCTCGCGGAAGCTGAGCAGGCCCGGGACGTAAGGAAAGGTCAAGGGAACTTCGGCCGTGACCGCCTCGAGCGGCTCGAGCGCTGGGAAGCTCAACACGACGATGGCGGCCCGGGCCACTTGCTGCCCCTCCGGACCGAGCGGGACCGCCGCGTCTATCCCGCCCACGGTGGACACCGCGCGGCCATCCCAAGCCAGGCTGAGCCGGGCGCGCAGCTCGGCCTGCAGGCGGCGGGCCGCCGCGGGGTCCAAATCCCATGGATGAAGAGCCGGATCGGTCATTGGTTCCGGGCTGCCTGTTCGAGTTCGGCCAGGCGTTGGATTTGCTGTCGATTCCAGTCGCTGGCGGCTTCGCCGCTGTCAGTCGGGGTGGCGAACCAGGCGTCGAGGATCTCGCGCGCGATGGGGATGGGTGTGGCGCGCAGGCTGAGGGCGAGCACGTTGGCGTGGTTCCAAATGCGGGCGCCGCGCGCCGTTTGGGCGTCGTGAACCAGCGCGGCGCGCGCTCCAGGCACTTTGTTGGCGGCGATGCTGGCGCCGGTGCCGGTCCAGCAACAGACGATGCCCTGGTCGGCCTGGCCGCTGGCTACAGCCCGGGCCACGCGGCTGGCTACCACCGGCCAATCGCTGTCGGGGTCACCTGGCGCGAGCGGTCCAAAGGGGAGCACGGCGTGGCCGCGCGCTTCGAGCTCCGCCAACAAGGCGGCGGTCAGTTCAGTGGCTTCGTCGCTGCCAATGGCAATGACCATCGTCATCCTCCTCCTGGCGTGAGGATTGTAGCAAATGGCGTGCTGGCTTGCCAGGCCCCCGGCCATATTGGCCTGTGATGGTCGATACGCTGCTGACCAACCCGCTGCTGCTGTTTGTCGTGGCGGCGCGAGGCTATCCGTTGGGGCGGCTCAGGCTGCTGGGGATGTTGGGGTCGGCGACGGCGCTGACCGCGGGCGTGGCGTGGGCGCCCGGGCTGGCGCCCGCGTCCGGGGCGGCGACGGGGAGGCCGTGGATCGGCTACCGGCCGGTGGCCAAGATCGTGCTGGCGCAGGCGCTCCTGTCAGCAGGTGGCGCATGACCGCGAACCAAAAGCAGGGCGCCCCGGATACTCAGTATCCGGGGCGCCCTGCTTTTGGCTGAGGTCGTTGGGGCCTGCAGCTCGAGCCAGTGCACTTGGCGATGACCTACTCTCCCGGGCGGTTGCCCGCCGAGTACCATCGGCGCTGTCAGGCTTAACGGCCGGGTTCGAGATGGGACCGGGTGTACCCCTGACGCACAGATCACCAAG
>JADLEU010000182.1 GCA_020845955.1 Anaerolineales bacterium | reverse complement strand
GGGCTCAGCAGCCCGCCGTCGACCAGCAGGCGCCCACCCACTTCCGCGGGAGAGAACAGCCCTGGCAGCGCCATGGTGGCGAGCAAGGCCGGCTCGAGCGGGCCGCTGGCCAGCCACACGACACTCCCAGCCGCCAGATCGGCCGCGCCCAGCGTCACCGGCAGCGCCAGGTCGGCGAAGGTCTTGTCGCGCACCACGGCGCGCAGCCGCGCGTGGATCTTGGAGTTGCCAAACAGGCCGCGGCGCGCCGGATCGAGCTCCCAGACCTCCAACAGGTGAGTCTCGGCAATGTAGTCGCGGATAGCGACCGGCGAGAGGCCCAGGCCGTGCAGCGCGGCCACCACGCCGCCGCCGCTCACGCCGGCGATAGCCCGGACCGGCAGCCCGGCGGCCGCGAGCACGCCTAGCGCGCCGGCCTCGGCCGCGCACTTCGCACCGCCTCCCGAGAAGGCCAGGGTCAAGGGGTGGAGAACAGGCATCGTCAGCCCCCGATCACGAATGAGAGTCCTCGATCAAAGACTCATCAGAACGGCAGCCTGGTCGCCTTAGTGTGCCAGCAGTCGCGCCCGCCGCACGAGGCGCTTTGTCATCTCGCGCACGTGACAAAACGCCTGATCTGAATCTGCTATACTTACCCCTCCTCCAGGAGCCCTCGATTAATGTCTATCAGCACGCAATTTCCATCAATCGCGCCTGCCGCGCCCAAGCTCTCCTCGCGGCGGCTGTTCTGGCTGTTAGCCGCCATCCTGCTCGCCATCTTCATGGCCTCGCTCGAAGCTACCGTTGTCGCCACGGCCATGCCCACCATCGTGGGAGAGCTGGGCGGCCTGGACACCTATAGCTGGGTGTTCTCGGCCTACATGCTTACGTCGACGACGACGGTCCCGCTGTATGGCAAGTTCTCGGACCTGTACGGGCGCCGGCACGTGTTTGCCGTAGCCTTGATCCTTTTCCTGATCGGCTCGCTGCTGTGCGGGCTGGCGCAGAGCATGACGCAACTCGTGATCTTCCGGCTGGTGCAGGGCCTGGGGGCCGGCGGGCTGCTGCCGCTGGCCTTCATCATCGTCGGCGACCTGTTCACCTACGAGCAGCGCGCGCGGATGGAGGGGTTCTTCTCGGGGGTGTGGGGCGTCTCGTCGGTGGTCGGCCCGCTGCTGGGCGGTTTTCTGGTGGATCAGGTGGGTTGGCCGTGGGTGTTCTTGATCAACATCGTCCCGGGGATCCTCACTGGCGTGATGGTGTGGTTCCTCCTGCCGGAGGGCGAGCGGGCGCCGCGCGGCAGTGTGCACGTGGACTACGCCGGCATCGTGCTGCTGACGGGCGGCGTGGCGGTGCTGCTGCTGGGGCTGCTGGAGCTGGGCACGCCCCTGGGCTATGGGCTGCTGGCGCTGGCGGTGGGGCTGCTGGCGGCCCTGGTCTGGGTGGCGCGGCGCGCACCTGACCCGGTGCTGCCGCTGCACCTGCTGCGCAGGCGGATTTTCGTCGTGGCCTGCCTGCACGGCATCCTGGCCGGCTGGGCCATGTTCGGCAGCGTGGCATACGTGCCGCTCTTCGTGCAGGCGGTGATCGGCACCAGCGCCATGGTGGCCGGCTCGACCCTGACGCCGATGATGGTGAGTTGGGTGCTGGCCAGCATCGTTAGCGGCCGGCTGATGCTGGTGATGCACTTCCGGCCGCTGGTGATCGGCGGCATGCTGCTGCTGGTGGCCGGCACGTTTCTGTTGTCGTTGGCCGGGCCAGACAGCAGCTATCTGCACCGGGCACTGGCGCTGGGCTGCATGGGCCTCGGTATGGGGTTTTCGGTGCCGGTGTTCCTCATCATCGTGCAGAACACCGTGCCCCAGCGCGACCTGGGCACGGCCACCTCGACGCTGCAGTTCACGCGCAGCATCGGCGGCACGCTGGGGGTGAGCGTGATGGGCGCGGCGCTGAGCCTGTTCCTGGCGGCCAACCTGCGCCAGGCGGGCATCGCGCCGGACAGCGTGTCGGTGAACGCGCTGCTCGACCCGATGGCCTCCGGCGGCGCCGTTCTGGAAGGCGAGCTGCGGCTGGCCCTGGGGGGAGCGCTGCGCGGCGTGTTTGACATCGGCCTGATCGGCGCGGCACTGGCCTTGGGCGCCACCATGCTGGCGCCGGGCGGAAAATTCGAGCACGCCACGCGCGCCGACGACCGGGTTTAGAGACTAGGGGCTGGAGGCTGGAGATAGCGCTTCCGGTCTCCAGCTCTACGCGATCTGATAGGGGACGTCGGTCACGACGATGCCACGGCGGAAGAGCAGCGCCAGGCGCAACAGCACTGCCGTCTGTGTGTGCAGCAGGTTGGTCCACCAGTGGGCGGGCACGAACTGGGGCACCACAATGGTAATGACCTCGGCCGGCTGGCGCGCGGCCGCCACGTACTCGATATAGCCCAGCAGCGGCTCGAGCAGCAGCCGATAGGGTGACTCCAGGATCACCAGCCGCACCCCGTCTCCCCAGCGTTCCCACTTGGCCTGGACGCGCTCGGTCTCAGCCGGATCGATCGAAACGTGGACGGCGGTCACGTCGGCTGACAGCGAGCGGGCGTAGTCCAGCGCGGTCAGCGAGCCGCCGTGCACGCCGCTGATCGGAACGATGACGCGGTGGCGGCGCACCGGCGGCGGCGGGCCGTAGTGGTCCAGCGACAGGCTGCGCGCCAGGTGCTGATAGTGGCGGTGGATGCCGGTGAACATCAGCACCAGCAGCGGCACGACCAGCAGGATGATCCAGGCGCCGGCGCTGAACTTGGTGATGGCGAAGATCATCATCACCACGGCCGTGCAAACCGCGCCAAAGCCATTGACGGCCATCTTCCACTTCCAGCCGGGCTCAAATCGCAGTGTCGAGCCAAGTTCCTGGATCTCAACACCCGGCTTAAGCCGGCCGATCTTGTGCCAGCGGCGGGCCATGCCGGCCTGCGACAGCGTGAACGACAGGAACACGCCAATGGCATACAAGGGGATGAGCGCCGTGACGCTGGCGCGGAAGATGATGATGAGCAGCGAGGCGAGCAGGGCCAGCAGCCCGATACCGCGCGAATACACCAGCCGGCTGCCGCGATAGGCAAGCTGGCGCGGCAGGAAGCCGTCGGCCGCGATCAGCGCGCTCAGGCGCGGGAAGTCGGCGAAGGCCGTGTTGGCCGCCATGACCAGGATGAGGGTGGTGGCGCCCATGACGGCCAGGTAGAGCAGGCCGCGCCCGCTGAAGACGGTGCGAGCCAGTTGCGAGATGACCGTTTCCGCTTCCGCGGGCACGGCGCCGATGCGCACCGCCAGGAAGGTGATGCTCACCAGCAGGCTGCCCAGGATGGCGGCCATGGCCACCAAGGTCAGGCCGGCGTTGCGGCTGCGCGGCTCGCGGAAGGCCGTGATGCCATTCGAGATGGCTTCCACCCCGGTGAGGGCGGTGGTGCCGTTGGAAAACGCCCGCAGCACAAGCAAGAGCGTGATCGGGTGCAGCACCTCCGGAAACTCGTAATGCGGCGGCTGCGCCACCTGGCCCAGCCCCCCCATCACGAAACGCAGCAGGCCCACGCCCACCGTCAGGAACATCAGCACCAGGAAGCCATAGGTGGGGATGGCAAAGGTGATGCCTGACTCCTTGACCCCGCGCAGATTGATGAGCATGATGGCGCCCACCAGCGCCACCGCGATGCCCACGCGCCAGGGGTACAGCTCGGGGAAGGCCGAGACGAGCTGGGCCACGCCCGACGAGATCGAGACCGAGACGGTCAGGATATAGTCGGTGAGCAGGGCGGCGCCGGCCGTCTGCGCCGGCAGCTCGCCCAGGTTGTCGCGCGCTACGATGTAGGCGCCGCCGCCGCTGGGGTAGGCGTGGATGGTCTGCTCGTACGACAGGGTCAAGATCACTAAAAGGACCAGGATGGCCAGCGAGAGCGGGAAGGCATTCCCCAGCGCCATCGCGCCGGCGGCCGCCAGGATGAGCATCATCTCCTGCGGGCCGTAGGCCACCGAGGAGAGCGCGTCGGCCGCGAACACGGCCAGACCCACCGCTTTGCCGATGGTCTGGTGCGGAGCGTCGGCCGTGGCCAGCGGCCGACCGATCAGCCAGGTGCGCAGCGACGGCCGCGGCGCATATTCCACCTGCCGGCGTTGAATATTGCTGTGCTCAGAGTCCGATTTGACGACTGTTACCGAGGCCATAGGTCCGTTTCTAGCGGGCGCCGTTCGCCGCGCCCAGGCACGCGAGCGTCGCGACGACCGGGCCGGGCGCGCGGCGCAGACCGCCCAAAATACACTTTCAGCGTAATGGGCCGGTATAAAGCTGGGGTAAAGAGCTCGGCCAGGAGGATAAAGAACAAATAAAGACGGCTAGTCGTCGGCCAGGAAGCGGTAGCCCACGCCCGGCTCGGTGACCAGGTAGACCGGCTGGGCCGGGTTGGCCTCCAGCTTCTTGCGCAGCTGGCGCATGTAGACGCGCAGGTACTCCACCTGGCCGATGTCCATCTCGCCCCACACGTGGCTGAGGATGGCCTGGTGGGTGAGCACCCGCCCCGCATTGGCGGCCAGGTAGGCCAGCAGGTTGAACTCGGTGGCCGTCAGCTTGACCTCGACCCCGTCGCGCGTCACCTGGTGGCCGGCCAGGTCAACCGTGATCGGCCCGGCCCGGACGAGCGTGGCCCGGCTGCCCTGCGCCTGGGCGGCGTGACGGAGCGCCACGCGGATGCGGGCCAGCAGCTCCTCAATGCCGAAAGGCTTGGTCAGGTAGTCGTCGGCGCCACGGTCCAGCGCCGCCACCTTGTCGCGCTCCGAGTCGCGCACCGAGAGCACGATGATGGGCGCCTGGGTCCAGGCGCGCAGCCGGGCGCAGACCTCGATGCCACTTAGATCGGGCAGCCCCAGGTCGAGGATCACCAGGTCGGGTGGATCGGCGGCGGCCAGGGTCAGACCTTCCTCGCCGCGGCTGGCGGTAGTGACGTGGAACTTCTTTTCGAGCAGGATGGTGCGCAGGGCGCGCAGGATCTGCGGCTCGTCGTCGATGACCAAGATGTGGGCGCCGGGCGTGGTCATGCCTCGTCCGCCTCCAGCGGCACCCGCGGCGCCGCGGCGCCGTCCCAGGCGAGCGGCAGCGTGAAGTTGAAGGCCGGTCCGCCGGGCAGGTTCTCGACCCAGATGCGGCCGCCGTGCGCTTCGACGATGCCCTTGCAGATTGACAGCCCCAACCCCGTGCCGGTCACCCGGTCGGCGGCGTTGACGCGGTAGAACTTGTCGAAGATGTGGTCGAGGTGCTCGAGCGGCACGGGCGGCCCCGCGTTGCTGACCTGCACCTGCACCTGATCGGGACCAGCGGCCCAGGCGCGCAGGCCGATGCCGGTGCCGGGGGGCGCGTACTTGAGCGAGTTGTTGAGCAGGTTGGTGAGCACCTGGTCGAGCTGGCCGTAGTCGGCCGGGACGAGCGGCAGGTCGTCGGGGACGTCGACGGCCAGGCGGTGATGAGCCGTGGCGTGGCGCAGGCGCGCCAGGGTGCCGCCGGCCACCTCAGCCAGGCTGAGCCACTCGCGGTTGGGCCTCAGAGCGCCGGCCTCGATGCGTGACATGTCGAGCAGGTTGCCGACCAGGCGGTTGAGGTGGTCGAGCTCTTCTTCCACCATCGCCAGCAGATCGGCGCGCGCGGGCGAGGCCCAGTCCACCTGGCCGCCGCGCAGGCTACTGACGGCCGCCTTCATGCTGGCCAGCGGGGTGCGCAGCTCGTGCGAGACCGACGAGAGCAAGGCCGACTTGAGCCGGTCGCTTTCGGCCAGGATCTTGGCCTGGGTCTCAGTCCGCGAGAGCAGCGCGTGCTCGAGCGCCAGCGCGCCCTGCCCGGCAAAGGTGGCCAGCAGGCGCGCCCCGGCGGCGGTCAGCGGCGGGCCGGCGCGCCATAGGCGGAGCTCGCCCAGGCGCCCGCGGGCGGTCGTCAGCGGCAGGCTGACCTGCGGCGGCCCGGCCGGGCGCGGCGCGCCGGGCGGGTGCAGCAGGATCACCGGGGCAGGCCCAGACTGGAACACTAACTCCACCGCGCTGGCGCCGCTGATCTCCAGCACGCGCTCGGCCAGCGCCTGGGCGATGGCCTGCTCGCTGCGCAGCCCGGTGAGCGCGGTGCTGAGCTCGTAGAGCGAGGTGGTCTCGGCCTCGCGCGCCTGGGCCAGCTGCAGGCTGGCCTGCAGGCGCCCCAGCAGTTGGCTGACGACCACGGCCACGCCCAGGAACACGCCCAGCATCAGCAGGTCCTGCGTTTGGTGGACGGCCAGGGTGTAGTAAGGCGAGACGAAGAAGTAGTTGAAGGCCAGGAAGGCCAGCAGCGCGGCCAGGCTGCCCAGGCTGAGCCCGCCCAGGCTGGCGCCCAGGCCGACCGGCAGCAGGTAGAGCAGCGCCACGATGGGGGTGTTGAGCTGGCCCTGCGCCAGGCGCAGCGCGAGGGTGGTGAGGGCGATCAGCCCCACTACGGCCAGGAACCGCACGGCAAAGCGGCCAAGCTCGGACAACGTCGACGCGCGCACGGGGCCAGGTGTCTCCGGGTTGATTATAGTGCCTGCCGCAGGGCCGTAATAGAAGTGCAGTTCCGCCGGATTCCAACTGCCAGGATCCAGGCCGTTGTCAGCGCCAGCCAGCCTCGTGCTATCTCGCGCCTTCCCCTCCTGGTCTTGGCCGATATAGGCAGCCCTGGGCGCGTGGGACCTCTGGACCTGGTCAGGCAGGCCAGCAGATGAAACGCCAAGATTGTGACACAAGCCACATATTCAGGCGCTGAAGCGCACTGCCATCGCCTGACAGGAGCGCCTATGATCGGTGACAGTCCACCGCGTCGCGCCATGTGGCGGTGCCGGTGCCATTCCACGAATGAGGGGGGACCATGCTGCCTCGCTTCAACCTGGGAATGCGGCCATCGGGCCAGGGACGCCGGCTGACATTGACACGCGGCCTCCACTGGGTGGTCGTCCTGGCGCTGATGTGGCCGAACATGGGCGGCCTAGCGGTCGCCGGCCAAGGAGGATCACCGCAGGCCCCAGCGGCACGGCAGAGCGACCCGACGGCCACGCCCAGCCAGACCGGCACCCCGGACGCAGCCGCCACCGGCACGGACACCCCCGCCAGCCCGACGCCGGACGCCACGGAAACTGAGACCCCCACCCCGGCGGCAGACACCGACACCCCGACCGCGACGGGGACCAGCCGCCCCAGCGCCACCGGGACCCCGACCAGCACGGCCACGGACACCGCCAGCGCGACCCCCAGCGCCACCGCCAGCCTGACGGCGACGGCCAGCGCGACGGTGACGCCGACGCTGCGAGTGACGGCGGCCGCCACGGCGACGGCCACACTGACGCCGACGGCGGCGGCCACCCTTGGGCCGGCGCCAACGCTCACCGCCACCGTCACCGCGACCCCGACGGCAACGATCACGCCCACCGTGCCGGTGAGCGGCACCCCCAGCGCCGCGCTCCTAGCCCTGATCCCGCCGGGGCTGGCGCGGGTCGATGCCGTCCGCAATCCCGTGGACGGCAGCGAAGCCGCCGAGGCCAATCCGGCCGGGGCGGCGATGATCTTCCTGGGCGGGCGGATGGCCGTCATTGCACCGCCGGGGACGTTTGCCGAGAATGTGCGCCTGGTGCTGTGGCCGCGCGCCCTGCTGAGCGTGACCCAGCAGACCATCAGCACCACGGCCGGCATCGCGCTGCTAGCGGTCGACCCCGAAGACGCCCCCCTCCAGATCGACATCGAGGCTGCCGGGGTCACCAGGGGCCAACCGGTGCGGGCCTTCGACCAGCCCCTGCGCCTGGTCTTTGACCTGCGCGACCTGCCGGGCGCCGGACCGGCGCGCAGTTGGTACATCGCCTACCAGGATGCTAATGATCCTACGCAATGGCAGCGCTATCCGACCACCGTGCACGACGCCGCCGGCCTGATCAGCACCCAAACCGATCACTTTTCGGGCTACGTGGCCGCCCCCGACGGCGCGGCCTGGCACTATCGGTGGAACCCGCCCACCGTCGCGACCTTCAGCGGCGCGGCTACCTATCGCTACCCCATCGAAGTGCCGCCGGGCCGCGCCGGTTTGACCCCGAACATCGATTTCTCGTATTCCAGCCGTGGCCTGGACGGCCTGGTGCTCACCAACCAGGACCAGGGGCCGCTGGGGCTGGGTTGGTCTTTGAACAACATCGAAATCTCGCGCAACGGCACCCACCTGGCCGACGACGGCGCCAACCTGCGCATGCAGCATGCCGACAACTTCGTGCTGGTGCTGAACGGCGCCAGCTACACCCTGGCGCCCAGCGGCAGCACCCTGGCCGGCACGGTCCGCTACTATGCCCAGGATGGGCCGCAGTTGTTCATTCAGCGCATTTATGACGCCAACGCGGCGGGCGCGAACCCCGACCGGTTCTACTGGCTGGTCAAGACGCCGGACGGCACCACTTACCGGCTGGGCTACACCCCCGACGCCGAGAGCGGCCAATCGGCGTTTATCGACGTCGGCGGGCACGCCGGCTATCCCGGGGCGGGCAGTTACTCGGGCATGCGCTGGCGGGTGGACACGGTCACCGACGTCTCGGGCAACCAGATCCAGTACGACTATGCCGCCTGGAACCAGAACGATTACTACAACTACAACGGCCACGAGATGGACCTGGTGAGCGGCCTGCGGCGCATCGCGGAGATCCGCTACAACTTCACCAGCCAGGCCGCCCATCCTCATGACCGGCGGCCGGCCGGCGAGGCGCGCACCAAGCTGGTCTTCGTGGGCACCGCGGACAATCGCGTCGGCCAGATCCTCTTCTATCACACCAACCTGGCCACGGCCTACCAGCGGATCGACATCGGGCTGGCGGACTATGACCAGGGCACCTGCGGCCAGCACACCCACACGCGCTTCGTGACGTCCATTACCCAGCGCAATGGCGGCGGCACAGTTTCCTTGCCGGCGACCACCTTTATCTCGACCACCCTCAGCCATGCCTGGGGCGACTGTTATCGCTATGCCTACGTCAGCGAGGTGCGCAACGGCTACGGCGGGCGGACGAAGTTCACCTATAGCTCGGACAACCGATACGACGATTGCCCGCCGACTCCCTTGTGGGATTGTATTCCGTCGTACGCGAAATCGTTCTATGTCACCCGGACCGAAACCTGGGACGGCATCACGCCGCAGCCGGCCAGCGTCGACTACGCCTATCAGTCCCCGTGTTATGACCAGATGGACGGCCCACTCCCGCCGGGCGGCGCCAACTGCCCGACCCACAACCTCATCCCCGGACCGCTGTTTGGCGATTTCCCCTACGGCTTCGGTCCGCTCGTCGGCTTCGCCCAGGCCACCGTCACCCAACGCGACTATGATGGCACGGCCGTCTTGAGCCAGAGCCTGAGCCAGTTCCACACCGATCTGGCCAAGCTGGGCAAGCCGTTTCTGCAGCAAGTGCTGGATCCCAAGAACAATCTCGCAGTGCTCCAGCGGATCGATACGACCTACGCCACCGACAACAGCAATCCCGCGCCGTTTACTTACCTCAGCCAGGCGACCGAGCAGAACGCCGGCGGCGGCGGCCCGGCCCAGCAGCGCACCATCAAGTACTTCTACGACACCGACCAGCAAGGGGGCGCCCAATACGGCAACCTGGTGCGCGAGGAAGAGTACGACGCGGCGGGCGCGCTCTCGCGCTGTACGCGGCGGCAGTTCTTCCCCAACACGACGGCCTGGATCGTCAATCGGCCGGCGTTCGAGAACGTCTACACTGCCTGCACCTGGGCCCTGGGCGATCTGCGCAGTTCGGTCGTGTACCTCTACAACGGCAGCGCGGCGCCCAACTACGCCGCCACGCCCGACCAATGGGGGCGGGCGCGGGCCATGCGCCGCTGGAACGGGGACACGGTCAACCTCGGCTACGTGGACACGCGCTACGACTACGACCCCTGGGGCAACCGCACCCACGAAAAGACCTACCCCAACTTCGGCACGGCCGCGACCTACGCCGGGGGCAGCGCGCGGGTCACCCAAACCGGCTACGACGCGACGTATCACCTGTACCCGGTCCAGATCACTAACGCCCTGACCCACGTGCAGACGATCAGCTACGACGTGACGCTGGGGCTGCCGCTGAGCGTGACCGACGCCAATGGAGACGCCACCCAGTACCGCTATGACGCCTTTGGCCGGCTGACGAAGGTCATCCAGCCGGGCGATACGGAAACGCACCCGACGGTCGAGCACACCTACAACGACGGCCTGGCCCCGTTCGGGCAGGTGACGATCTTGCGCGAGACGGCCGGGAGCCAATGCCCGGGCTGCGTGCGCCCGATCCAGACCTTCTACGACGGGCTGGGCCGCGAAATCCAGGTGAAGGGCGAGACCGCCGACGGCTCGCAAAACAGCCTCATCGAGCGGCGCTACAACGCGCTGGGCCTGCTCCAGCAGGAGTCGGCGCCGCGCTTCGTCAACGAAACGCCCAGCAACACCTTCTGGAGCTATACCCCGTCGGGGCTGCTGGCGGACTTCGAGAGCGGGCCGGTCCCGCCAGCGGGTCTCCAACCGCAGCCGCTCCAGCGTGGCCAGGTCCGGCAGCGGACCCGCCAGCAGGTTCTGGGCTTCGGCCCAGCGCCGGTAACTGGTGACGGTGTTGACGCTCAAACTCATCGCGCGACTGATCGCGTTGCGGGTTTCGCCCGCCTGCAGGCGGCGGACAAGTTCGTGCAAGTTCATGGTGGTGAGTCTCCATTCCATTTCGGCAGCCTCCTCTCTGGGGTGAAGTCCTGCGAGGATAGCGCCGGCAGGGGAGACCGACGACCAGCGAATCACTTGGGCGAGGCCGACCGAATCCCTTGGCCGAGGCCGGGTGAATCAGTTGGCCGAGGGCGACCGGAGCACCTGGCCGAGGCCGACCGAATCACTATAACCCGAGGGGTGACATCTGTCAATCCTCGCCTCAATTGATTCGGTCCACCTCGGCCAACTGATTCGCCGGTCATGAGTCTCCATGCGGGTACGATTTGGCGATGGGCGGATGAAATGTTCTATGGCCTGGGTGCCTTGACCTCCGGCGGTGAGGGAGGGGCGGGTCGCGGGCCGCACCGAATGGGTGCACGTGATGAGCACGTCGCGCTTGACCTTTTATGCCCATCACGCCAAGCGCGACCATGAAGCGTTGGAGGCCATTGGCCTGTTGCTGGACTTCGTCGGCCGCCGCGTGCATGATGCTTGGGCGCCCTATCTGAAGCTGCCGGGGTTGTACGCCTTGTGCAACGCGCATCTGTTGCGTGAG
>JADLEU010000181.1 GCA_020845955.1 Anaerolineales bacterium | reverse complement strand
GGCAGGCCGCCGGCCAATAGCGGCGCGCTGCTCCAATTGGCGGGCGTGATCAGGCTGGCGCTGTAGCGCAGGGTCGCCGTCATCGCGCCGGGCGGAGGGGTCCAGGCCAGCGTCACCGTCAGGCCGCCGCTGGCGGTGACCGCCCGCGTCACGCGCAGGTCGCTGACGGCGGCCGGCGGCGGCTGGCCATACTCGTCGGCGCCGATGTCGGGCGCGCTGCCGATTGGGCGGAGGTCGCCGTCGAAGTCGTCGGTCACCGCACTCAGCGGCAGGGCCTGGTCCAGCGCGGCGCTCGCGGCGGCGGTCAGGTGCAGATCGCCGGGGCCAGCAAACCAGCCCGGCTGGGCGGTCGTGATGTTGCCGATCAGTGTGCCCGCGGCCCCATCGCGCTGCCAGATGGGCGCATCGGTCAGGTTGTAGCGAATGTCGGCGCTCGTGGCCCCAAACCGGTGCTCGATTGCCCCCCACGGGAAGGTCCCGTTCAGCAGCACCGTGTTGTGAAAGACGCTCACCTGGCGGGCATAGTTCACCGTGATGCCCACGTCGCCCGCCCCCGCCCGGTAAATGAAATTGTTGCGCACGATGCCGCCCTGGTGGTCGTAGGTCGTGTTGCCGTCGCGCGCCAGGCCGCCGTCCGGCGCCGCCAGGCCGAGCGCGATCGCCCGATCGCACTCCAAGAAGTGGTTGCGCTCGACCACGGTGTTCAGGCTGTTGCGCCACATCAGGACCGCCGGCCCGGCCTGTTCGCCCGCGGGCCCTCGGATGTTGCGGAAGACGTTGTCGCGGATGACCCAATCGGCGCCGGCCAGCACGTCGACGCCGTTGGTGTACCCGCTGCGCGCATGGGTGGTGTATTCCAGGGTGGAGCAGGCCACCAGGCCACCGTCGGCATAGGGACCGGGCGGCCCGGCCGTGGAGCCCTTAACGAACTGCTCGCCGCTGTCGATCAGGCGCAGGTTGTAGAGGCGTGGCCGCTGGGCGCCCTGCTCGCCCTGGATCTGCACCAGGTGAAAGTAGGCGTCGCGCAGGGTGAGGTCGGCAATCAGCAGGTCGGCGGCGTCTTGCACCAAGACAACGTGCGGCACGTCTCCATAGTTGGCGTTGCTCATGCCCCGGCCGCGCAATAAGACCGCCTCCGGGTTGCCGCTCGCGCCGCGGATGGCGACGTTGTCGGCGCCGTCGATGACAAGCGTCTGCGTCAGGTCGTAGACGCCATCAGCAATCAAGATCGTGGTGTTGCTGGCAAGGCTGGCGACAGCCGCTTGCAAGCTGGCGACCGAATCGACGGGGATGATCGTGCCCCCCGGTGGGGGCAGCGGAGCACAGGCCGCCGCGGCCGCCGCCGGCCGGGCGGCCCCGGGCGCGGGCGGCGGCATGGCGCCGGCCAATGCTGCGGGCCAGAACACGACCGCCAGCGCGCACAGCCGGGCCAGCCGGCCAGCCTGGCCTGAGCGTCTAAAGCGTGGGCGCGCGCTTGTTGTCACGCCTGGGGGGCATCGCGCCGCATGACCAGCAGGCGCTCGTCTGAGCGGCTGGCGAACAGGAAGATGCGCGCCAGCCTGGCCAGGCGCCGGAAGTAGGGGGTCTGTTCCGCCTCGGGCGCCTCGCGAAACCCAAAACGCTCGTAGAACGGCCCAAGACCCGACCGGCATGTCAGGTAGAGCACGCCCGGGCGCTGGTCCAGCAGATGCGCGACAACACGGCTGGCAACGCCCTGGTTCTGGCAGGCCGGCACGGTCACAATCGAAGCCAGCTCGCGGCTGCCGTCGCGATGTGACTTGACCTGTCCGAGGCCCGCGACCTGACCGTTGCACTCGTCGACGGCCAGCACGAAGTTCGGCCACTTCAGGTCCATCGGGTTGACGTGGGCCGCGCGCACAAGCTCGACGATCAAGGCCTGATCGGCGGCCGTGGCAGGCCGGAGGCGGAACCCGGGCATTCGCGCTACTCGGCCAGCAGGTCCGTCAGGATCTTTTCGGCCAGGGGCGCGTTGGCCTTGCCCTTGCTCTTGCGCATCACCTGTCCGACAAACCAATTGAGCAGGGCGGGCTTGGCGCGATAGGCCTGGACCTGCTCGGGGCTCTCGGCGATCACCTCGCGCGCCAACGCCCGCAGGGCGTCGTCGCTCGAGATCTGGGCCAACCCCTGGGCCTCGACCAGGGCGCGCGGGGCGCGGCCGCTCTCGGCTACCTGGGAGATCAGGCCCACCGCCGTCTGGCGCGTGATGACCTTGTCTTCCACCAGCCCGACCAGCTCGGCCAGGTGCGCGGCGGTGAACGCCAGCCCGCCGGCCGGGCTGTTCTGCTCCTTGGTCAGGCGCAGGATCTCGTTCTGCACCCAGTTGGCGATGATCTTGGGCTCGCCGCCAAAGGCCGCGCTGGCCGCTTCGAAGTAGTCTGAGAGGCTGCGTTCCTCGGTCAGGATCGTGGCGTCATAGGCCGGCAGGCGATAGGCCTCGATGAAGCGTGCCCGCCGCTCCAGGGGCAGCTCGGGCAGGCGCTGCAGGATGGCCTCGCGCCAGGCGTCGGCCACCTCCACCGGCAGCAGGTCGGGCTCCCGAAAGTAACGGTAGTCGGCCTCGGTCTCTTTGGAGCGCATCTTGTGCAGGGTCTGGCTGTCTTCGTCCCATTCGAGCGTCCAGGCCTCGACGCGCCGGCCGGCGCTGACTTCGCGCGCCTGTCGCCCGAGCTCAGTCTCGATGGCGTCGCGCACCGCTTCGATGGAGTTGACGTTCTTGATCTCGGTCTTGGGGTTGAGGCCCGTCGTGCCCGCGGCCCGGATCGAGACGTTGGCGTCGCAGCGCAGATGCGCGCGCTCCATGTTGGCGTCTGAGACATCCAGCCAGCGCAGCAGTTGGCGCAGCCGGATGAGGAATTGAGCGGCTTCGCCGGCCGAGCGCAGGCCGGGCGCCGTGACCATTTCAATCAGCGGCACGCCGCAACGGTTCATGTCGATCAGGCGCGCGCCGCGGGCCGGGTCGTTCTTGGTCTTGCCGGCATCTTCCTCCATGTGCATCTTGTGGATCGTCAGGCGGCGGGTCTGGCCGTCGGGCAACGGCACCTCGAACCAGCCGCGGCGGCCGATCGGCTGGTCGTACTGCGTGATCTGGTAGCCCTTGGGTAGGTCGGGGTAGAAGTAGTTCTTGCGGTCGAAGAAGCTGCGCGCCTGGATCTCCTGGCAATGGACGGCCGCCGCCAGCAGCACGGCTTTCTCGACCACCGCCCGGTTGAGCACCGGCAGCGCCCCCGGCTGGCCGGTGCACACGGGGCAGATGTGGGTGTTGGGCGGCGCGCCCCAACTGTCGGCCGGGCAGGCGCAGAAGACTTTGCTCTGGGTGTTGAGCTGGATGTGGATCTCCAACCCGACCACCGGCTCGTAGGCAATTGCGCTCATAGCCAATCCTTGCGCCAGAAGACGAACAACACGGCCCCGGCCGCGAACAAGGCCGTCGCGGAAACCACGACGAACGCCGCTGGGTGGCCTTGGCCCGGCAGGGGCACATTCATGCCGTACAGGCTGGCAATCAGCGCCGGGATGGTCAGCACCACCGTCACCGAAGCCAGGAACTTCATCACCACGTTCAGGTTGTTCGAAATGATCGACGCGAAGGCGTCCATCATCTGGCTGAGGATGTCGCTGGCGATGCTTGTCATTTCGATCGCTTGCTCGTTCTCGGTCAGCACGTCGTCGAGCAGTTCGGCGTCTTCCGGGTAGGCTTGGAACAACTGGCCGCGCTGGAGGCGCTCGAGCATCAGCTTGTTTGAGCGCAGCGCGGTCGTGAAGTAGGTCAGGCTCTTCTGGTACTTCAGCAGCTCCAGCACCTCTTGATTGCGCAGCGAGCGCTGGAGCCGGTCCTCCACCTGGTCGACGGCCTGGTTGATTTCGCCCAGGTAGCCCAGGTAGCGCCCGGCCACGCTCAAGAACAGCCGCAGCACAAATCGGTTCTTCTTGGTCGTCGAGACGTTAGGCAGGTGTTGGCGTAGCAGAAGCTGGGCCAGGTCCTGCGGCAGCCGGCAGATCGTAAACAGCAGCCGGTCGCTGAAAATGATCGCCAGCGGCACGGTCGAGTAAGGAATGTCGGCTTGCGCGTTCTGCGCGTAGGGCGCCCGCAGGATGATCAGCGTGTGGCCTTCGTCGTGCTCGGAGCGGGGGCGTTCGTCCAGGTCGAGGACATACGTGACAAACTCAGCCGGCACGCCCCAGGCTTGGAGCTGCGCCACCTCGTCCGGGGTGGGGTCGACGGCATTGACCCAGCAGCCATCCGCGACGGCGGGCAATTGTTCGAGGCCCTGGGTGGTGCTGCGATAGATCGTGATCATGGTGAGCTTTCAACAACCGGCCTACAGCTCTAGATCTGCCAGCGTCTTCCCCGCCAGGTAGTCTGGAAAGGTGTGGATGCCATTGATCTGCAAGTAGCAGCGGCCGGGAAACTTGGCCCATTTGCGCGCCAGGCCCAGGCGCAGGATGACGTCGCGCTGCCGCAGCATCGGCGCCGCGGCCGCCGCGACGCTGGCAGCGTCGTTGCCCTGACCGCGCCGCTGGCTGCAATACCGATGCCAGACATAGTCCGTGATCTTCAGGTTATAGCGGGCGCCGCTGGCGTCACTGAATCTGAGCCGGTAGCCCCAACTGCCCTCGGCGCCGGGCTCATAGCTGAGGCGGGTGATTTCAACCGGCCGCAGGCTGCCGAGCGACCTCGGCCCGCTGCCATCCGGGATGTGCCAGCCGTGGTCGTCCTGAATGGGCTGCTCGAAGATCTCGGCCACGGTTGGATAGCACAGGCCCTCCAGCACGCCGCGCCAGGCCTCGCGGTCGAGCCGCCGCAGCCACCGAACCGAGTCTGGGTCGTAGCGATAGTCTTCGGTGTGCGGCGGCTCGGGCCGGTGCTGCTGCAGGTCACACTCGATGACGGCCGAGGGGAAGAACACCGCCTGGCCGCCGGCCAGCACCTCCAGCTCGTGCGGGCGCGGCGCCGACAGCCGGACCATTTCGCCGTCCTCGGCCAGTCCGGCCACGCAGACGTAGCCCGCGTACATCCGCGTCAAGTCGGTGACGGTAATGACGCGCTTCATAGATGACTTATGGCGACGTTGGGCCAGTGGGCGGCCAGCCGTTCCGCGACCAGCCGGCGGTGACACTGATCGGGCTCGGCCTCGCTGCACAGCAGGCAGCAGACCTCGCCCTCGAACAGGCCGCGGTCCAGGGCCGCCGGGACGTTGCGCTCGTCCATCAGCGCCTCGAACCGGCTCACGTAGGTGCTCCAGTCGCCGCTGCCGCGATAGTCTTTCAAAATCGCCTTGGTGGGCGCCAGCAGCGGCAGGCACGTGTACTGGCAGCCGCCGGCCAGGGCATTGAGGAAGTAGGGCAAGTCCTCCTGCTTGGCGAAGCCGGCCAGCTGGCCGTGGGGGTTCAGGCGGATGTCCACCAGCCGCTGCACGCCATGGGCGCGCAGCCGGGCGAAGAAATCTTCCGCGGTCTTCTGGGTGAAGCCAATCGTGTAGAGCTGCATCCCGGCTGCCCCTCACAGCAGCGGCAACTGCTGGCCCGGCGCGTCTTCGACCGAGGCCAGGACCGCGGCCGCGTTGACGAGGTTGCCATCGCCGCGGATGTGGCGCACCGCCACGCCCCGGTGCTCGCGCAGCAGGAATTTGGCGATCAGGTGGTGGCGGTGGCACTCCGCCGGGTCTTCCTCGCTGCACATGATCGCCGTGGTCTGCTGGGCGGCCAGGGCCAGCAGGCGCTCAATGCCGGCCAGGAACCACGCCTGGCGCATCACCTCTGGATAGTCAACCTCGTGCAGGAAGTCGGCGTCCTCGGCCGGCAGGCTGCGGCGCTTGTAGCAAGCCGGGTCGCTGGGCCGGCCGCCCAGGTGCTGGCCGGCAAAGATATAGGCGATCTGGCGCCGCGGCAGCGCCCGCTCCAGGTGGCTGCGATTGAACTGCGGATTGTAGCGGCTGTGAGGCGCCGTGCGCACGTCGACCACCTGCCGGATCTCCGCGCCGGCCAGGAGCTGCACGAAGCGCTCCAGGCTGTGGTTGCTGTGGCCGATCGTGTAGAGCTTCAAGCCAGCACCGCCGGCCGCCGGCGCCGCCAGTCGGCCCCGGCCGTCAACTGCTCGTACGCGGCCGCCACGCGCAGCAGCGTGGCCTCGTCCCAATCGCGGCCCAGCAGCTGCAGCCCCAGCGGCAGGCCCTGGCCGTCCAGCCCGGCCGGGATCGAGAGGCCGGGCGTGCCGGCGTGGTTGGCCGGCACGGTGAGCAGGTCGGCATACTGCATCAGCACCGAGTCGCCGTAGACCGCGCCGACCTTGAAGGCAGCGGTAGGCGTCGTGGGCGTCAGGAGCACGTCGCAGCGGAAGGGGCCGTTCGGGTCGAAGGCGGCTTCGAAGTCGCGCCGGATGAGCGTGCGCACCTGCAGCGCCCGATGGTAATACTGCTTGGCATACTGCGCGCCCGAGACATACATGCCCATCAGGATGCGCAGCTTGGGCTGGGGGCCGAAGGCCTCGGCCCGGGTCCGGCGGTACATCTCGCGCAGGTCGGCCACCGGCGCGCTGGTGCGATAGCCATATTTGACGCCGTCAAAGCGGTGCAGGTTCGAGGCCGCCTCGACGCGCGAGATCACGAAATAGGCCGGGATCGCCAGATGAGTGTTGGGCATCGGCACGTCGGGAACGATTTCGGCCCCGGCCTGGCGCAGCAATTCCGCCGCCGCGTACACCGGCGCCGCAATCTCGTCCGGCAGGGTTTGGTCGCGCAGCTCGCCGGTCTCGGGGTCGGGGAAGCGGATGCGGAAGTAATCGGCGCTCAGCCCAATGCGCAGCCCGCGCACGCCCCCATCGAGCGCGGCGGCGTAATCGGGCGCCGGCACGTTGGCGGCGGTGCTGTCGCGTGGATCGGGACCGGCCATCGCGCCCAGCATCAGCGCCGCGTCGCGCGTGGTGCGCGCCACCGGGCCGGGGCAGTCGAGCGATGAGCCAAACGCGATCAGGCCGTAGCGGCTGACGCGGCCATAGGTGGGCTTGAGCCCCACTACGCCGCAGAAGGCGGCCGGCTGGCGGATCGAGCCGGCCGTGTCGGTGCCCAGCGAGAGCGCCGATTCGCCCGCGGCCACCGCGGCCGCGCTGCCGCCCGACGAGCCCCCCGGCACGCGGCTGGGGTCCCACGGGTTGCGGGTGGAGGGCTGGAAGGCCGACGACTCGGTGGACGAGCCGTACGTGTACTCGTCCAGGTTGACTTTGCCCAGGGTCACGGCGCCGGCCGCCTCCAGGCGCGCCACCGGCGTGGCCGTATAGGGCGCCACGTAGTTGGCCAGCATGCGGCTCCCGGCGGTGGAGAGCGTGCCCTCGACGCAGAAGATGTCCTTGATGCTGAGGGGCACCCCAGCCAGCGGGCCGGGGTCTTCGCCGCGCGCTAAGCGCGCGTCGATGGCGCGGGCCTGGTCCAGGGCGCGCTCGGGCTGCAGCGAGATATAGGCGTGCACGCCGGCCTCGTCGCCTGGCGCGGGCAGGTAGGGTTCCGGGCTCGGCGCGCGGCCCTCGACGGCCTCGATGCGGCGCAGCGTGGCCTCGACGATTTCGAGGGCGCTGACCTCGCGCGCTTTCAGGCGCGCCACGAGATCGTAAGCGGGCAGATCGGGCAGCTGCATGGGCTAGAGGTCGGTGTGCGGGATGTCGGGCACGACGAAATAACCCTCGTCTTGCTCCGGCGCCTGGGCCAGGATGCGCTCGGCCAGCCCGGCGTCGGTGCGGGCTTCGTCGGCCCGCAAGTCCGGCCGGATGGCGGGTAAGAACGGGACGCCGTGCGCCGCGGGCGGGATGTCATCCGGCACGGGGATCCGCTCGAGCTCGTGCACGGCCTTGAGCTGGCCGTTGAGCTGGTCCCGCAGGTACTCGCCTTCCTCGGCGCTCAGCGCCAGGGCGGCCAGGTCGACCAGGTGAGCGAACAGCTCGGGCGTAATTTCGTCAGACATGCCGGCTCCGGCGGGCGCTTGGAACTGCCGGCATTGTACCCGAAATCACGCCGCCAGCCCGTTGTTCTGCCTTGAGATCAACAGAAGCTATAATTCGGGCATCGATCTGCCCAAGGAGCATAAGCGATGGCCGTTGCTGACCTGTCGACCCAAGGGATGAGCCTGACCCTGACCGAAGAACACCAGATGCTGCGCCAGGCGGCGCGTGAGTTTGCCCAGAACGAAATCGCCCCCATCGCCGCCGCCCACGACGAAAGCGGCGAGTTCCCCCTGGTGACGATCAAGAAAATGGGCGCCCTGGGGCTGATGGGCATCGAGATCCCCGAGAGCTACGGCGGCGCCGGGCTGGACACCATCGCCTACGTGCT
>JADLEU010000180.1 GCA_020845955.1 Anaerolineales bacterium | reverse complement strand
GGCCGCGCGGTGGGCCGCGTGGCCGATGGCATCATCGTCGGCTCAGCCTGCGTCAAGGCAGTCGGCGAGGCGGCCGACCCGGCACGGGCGGCGGAGGCCTTCGCGCGAAGGTTCGCGGAGGCGCTGATGGCGCCGGCCTGACCGGCGTCCCACCCTCCAACCCCGCGGCCGGGCAGGCGCGCCAGCCTGGCTGGCCCGACATCACGCCGAGTCGAGCGAGGTCTGGCTCGTCATCCGCAAGCGGGGGATCAGCGGTCCGCGGGGACACTGCAACGTGCCCAGACCCGCCAGAAACGCATCCCCGAAACCGTGCGACAGGCCGCGCTCAACCTCCGGCCCAACAGCGTGACCGCCCCGGCTCGCAACGGAGGACGTCATGTCGTCGATATTGCGCGCCAGGCTGCATGGCAGTATGCTAGGTTGTGCTGGCCCTCACAAGCGTTGGCAGCCAGGGGACTTCGATGCAGCCGCAAGCCGCCCCGCTCACCGCCAATCCCGATGGTAACTCGCCCTCCGTCAGCCCGGCCGCGCCGGCCGTGCTGCGCTTTGCCCTTAGCCGGCTGGCTTACGTGGGCGTAACGCTGCTGGTCGTCACCGGAACGCTCTACGCCCTGCTCATGCTGGCGCCGCCCGAAGCGCGCGCCGCGCTGTACGTGCCCCCCAACGTCCGCATCGGCCTCGACCCCGCCATCATGGACCGCCGGATCGAGGCCATCGTCCGCGAACACCACCTGCGCGACCCTTTCCCTATTCAGTATGGCTATTGGCTCTGGCGCCTGGCGCGCGGTGACTGGGGCTGGAGCCCAACGCTGCGCACCGAGGTGCTCGGCGCGCTGGCGCAGCGCGCGCCGATGACGGCCGAGCTGACCCTGTATTCGATGCTGCTCATCATCCCCCTGGGGCTGCTCAGCGGCGCCTGGGCCGGCTGGCAAGTCGACAGCCAGGGCGACCGCGCCTTTCGCGCCCTGGCTTACCTGGCCGCGTCGGTGCCGGCCTTCATCCTGGGCCTGATCCTGTTGTCCGTCTTCTACGTGGGGCTGCGCTGGCTGCCGCCTGGCCGCACAAATGCGATAGACGTCATCCGGATCGCGGGCAGCTCGTTCCGCTGGGTGACGGGATTGCTGACGGTCGACGGCTTGCTCAACGGTCGGCCGGACATCACGCTGGACGCGCTGCGCCACCTGGCGCTGCCGGCCATCAGCCTGAGCCTGACGCACGTGGCTCTGGTCGGCCGGATCACGCGCGCGGCCATGAGCGAAGAGAACGCCAAGGAATACGTCATCGCCGCGCGGGCGCGCGGCGTGCCGCGCCGGCGCGTGCTCTGGCGGCACGCCTTGCGCAACGCCATTGCGCCCGCCCTCACCAGCCTATCGCTTTCGGCCGCTCAACTGCTCACGGGCGTCTACATCATCGAGGCCGTCTTCAACCTGCCGGGCGTGTCGAGCCTGCTCATCCGCTCGCTGCAACAGGTGCCCGACCTGCCGTTGGCCGTCGGGTTCGCGGTGTTTAGCGTGCTGCTGGTGCTGCCGGTAATGCTGGGCCTGGACGCGCTGCTGGCGCTAATCGATCCGCGGCTGCGCGCTAGTGGAGGGCCCGATGAGTAGCCGGCGGTTATTCCTTTCGCGCCTGGGCAACTGGCTGGCGCTGGCGCTGGTGACGCTGTTTGTGGTCGCGGCCCTGGCTGGGCCGCGCCTGCTGACGCCTAGTGTGGCCCAGCGAGACCCGTTCAAAAAGCTGCCGCTCCCGCCCGGCGGCGAGCACCCGTTGGGAACCGTGGGCGGCAGCGACGTGTGGGCCGGGCTGGTGCTGGGAGCGCGCGACGCGCTGCGGCTGGGGCTGACGGTTACGGCGCTGACGGCGGTGCTGGGCGTCGCCCTTGGCGCCGTCAGCGGTTATGCCGGCGGCCTGACCAACGCGGTGCTGATGCGCCTCACCGACGCCTTTCTGGCCTTCCCGGCCGTCGCGGCGGTCTGGGTGATCGGCTACGTCCTGGTGGCCAGCAGCCAGGCCGGGGAGCCCACATCCTTGACCGTGCTGATGATCCGCCTGCGGCTCAGCCCGGTCATGCTGGCGCTGATCCTGTTCTCGTGGATGCCCTATGCCCGCCTGATCAACACGACCGTCACGCGGCTGAAGCGCGAGGCCTACGTGGAGGCGGCCCGGGCCCTGGGGGCTGGGCCGGAGCGCATCATCCTGCGCCACCTGTTGCCCAACGCCATCGCGCCGGCGGTGGTGCAGGCCGCGCGCGACATCGGCAGCATGGTGATCCTGGCCACGGCCTTTGCCTTCGTGGGGGTCAGCGGCGAGTCGTCGCAGTGGGGCAGCCTGCTGCTCAGCGGGCGCGACTATGTGATGGGGGCGGCCGGCAACCCGCTGCGCTATTGGTGGACCTACCTGCCCGTCTCGCTGGCGCTGGTGCTGTTTGGCGTGGCCCGGAACCTGCTGGGCGACGGGCTGAACGGGGCGCTCAACCCTCGGCAGCGGTATTAAGCCCCGCTGGGCGTAGAAGCGCCTGGGCGCGCGGCAACTTCCACGCCCGCCCAGGCGCACTAATCCGGTACAATCACCCCCCAACAGCTCAGAATCACGAAAAAACGGGGATAATCGTCACTGGAATAGCCAGAATCCCCGGGCGATAATGCCCAAGACGCCCCAAGGAGGCGAAGAGAACCTAACATGAGCAAACGCGAGGAAATGCGCCGCCGGCGCCAGCAGAAAGCGCATCAGCGCCAATTGATCATCATCGGCGCCATCGTCGTCGTCGCCCTGGCCGTAACCGGGTGGCTGATCTGGCAGAATACGCGGCCAATCGGGGAGTTTGTCACCCTCCCCACTCAGGAATACCCGCTGGCCGAAGGAAAGTCCATGGGCTCGGTTGACGCGCCCGTGACGATCACCATCTTCTCTGATTTCCAATGCCCATTCTGCGGCCAGGTGGCCCGCGGCGTGGAAAAGCAGGTGATCGACACCTTTGTGAACAGCGGCCAGGCCCGGCTGGTCTACAAGCACTACATCGTCGTCGACGGCAACGTGGGCGGCAGCGAGTCGCGCCGCGCGGCAGAGGCCAGCGAGTGCGCGGCCGAGCAGGGTCAGTTCTGGAACTTTCACGACATGGTCTTTGCCAACCAGCAGGGTGAGGGCCGCGGCGCCTTTGCCGACCGCCGGCTGGAGGCCTTTGCTGCCGCCATTGGGCTGGACACCGGGCAGTTCAACGCCTGCTTCAATTCCAATCGCTACGCGGGCGCGGTGCGGGCCGACGAGGCCGAGGCGGCGCAGTTGGGCATCACCGGCACGCCGACCGTCTTCATCAATGGGGTGCGCGTTGAGAACCCCACCGACTACGCGGAGTACGAGCGGCTGATTGCGCAGCAGCTGCTGCAGTAAGGGGCGGCCGCGTTGCGGCCCAAGAACAGGCAGATAGGCGCGGTCGCCGGGCGCCGCCCGGGGGCCGCCCGCAGCGCGAGGAGCGCCTATGTACATCGGCATCCCCCGAGAGCGCCAACCCGAAGAGCACCGCGTTGGCCTGACGCCAGCCGGCGTCGAACTGCTGTCGGCTGGCGGCCACCGCTGCTGCGTTGAAGCAGGCGCCGGGATCGGCGCGGGCTTCAGCGACGAGGACTACGCCAGGGCCGGCGGCCAGATCGTCTACTCGGGCGAAGAGGCCTACGGGCGGGCCGATCTGGTGGTGAAGGTCGCGCGCCCAACAGCCGCCGAACTGGGCTGGCTGCGCGCTGGCCAGACGGTGATGGCTTTCTGGCATCTGGCGTCGGCCTCGGCCGACAACCTGGAGACTCTGCTGCGCCAGAACATCACCGCCGTCGCCTACGAGCTGGTCCAGGCCGACGACGGCGCGCTGCCGGTACTGCGCACCATGAGCCAGATCGCCGGGCGCATGTCGGCCAATATCGCCGCCGGGCTGCTGCGCAACGACCGTGGCGGCAAGGGCATCCTGCTGGGCGGGGTGCCGGGCGTGCCGCCGGCCGAGGTCGTGATCCTGGGGGCGGGCGAGGTCGGAACCAACGCGGCGCGCGCCTTCCTGGGGTTAGGCGCCAGCGTCTACCTGCTCGACCGTGACCTCGGCCGCCTGGTCCAGGCCGCCGAGCGGTTCCCTCAGGCGGTGACCATGGTCTCGCACGCCTTCAACGTGCGCAAGGTGGCGCGCTTTGCCGATGTGTTGGTAGGCGCGATCCTGGTGCCGCGCCAGCGCGCCCCGGTGGTCGTCCCAACCGATGTGGTGGCCGAGATGCGGCCGCGCTCGGTGATCCTCGACATCGCCATCGACCAGGGCGGGTGCGTGGAGACGAGCCGGCCCACAACGCACCACGCCCCGACCTACGTGGCCGAGAACGTCATCCACTACTGCGTGCCCAACATGCCGGGCGTGCTGGGCCGCACCGCCACCCACGCCCTCAATAACGCCACTTGGCCGCTGGTGCAGCTCATCGCGCTGCTGGGCGCCGAGGCCGCCATCGAGCGCAGCCCGCTGCTGGCGCGCGGCGTGGCCACGCTGGCCGGGCGCGTCACCAGCCCCCGGCTGGAAATGGAGCAGCAGGCATGAGCTGGCTGGAGCTGTATGCCGCGCGCGTCAAGAGCCCGGTCGAGGCAGCCCGGCAGATCGAGTCGAACACGCGCATCTTCCTCAGCGGCAACTGCTCGGTGCCGCAGCAGGTGCTGGTCGCGCTGACGGCGCGCGCGCACGAGCTGACCAATGTGGAGATCACCCAGGTGCTGACCGTCGGCCCGGCCGACTACGTGGCGCCCGAGCTGGCCGGCCACCTGCGCGTCAACACCCTCTTCATCAGCGACAACGTCCGTGCTGCCGTCAACGACGGCCGGGCCGACTTTACGCCGTGCTTCCTGTCGGAGATCCCCAGCCTGTTCCGCTCGGGCCGCCTGCCGCTCGACATAGCGCTGATCCAGGTCTCGCCGCCCGACGAGCATGGCTTCTGCTCGTACGGCGTGGAGGTGGGCGTGACCAAGCCGGCCGCGCAATCGGCCCGGCACGTGATCGCCGAGGTCAACCCGCGCATGCCGCGCACGCTGGGGGACAGCTTCATCCACATTTCCAAGCTCGACACGATCGTGCCGGTGGACTATCGTCTGCCCGAGCTGGGCATGGGCGCCGGCGACTCGGTGACCGGGCGCATTGCCGACCACGTGGCCAGCCTGATCCCCGACGGCGCCACGCTGCAGACCGGCATCGGCGCCATCCCCGACGGCGTGCTGTGCCGGCTGCTGGACCGCAAAGACCTGGGCGTGCACACCGAGCTGTTCTCCGACGGCGTAATCGACCTCGTGAACCGCGGGGTGATCAACGGCGAGCGCAAGACGCTCCACCCGGGCAAGCTGATCGCCGGCTTCTTGCTGGGCACGCAGAAGCTGTACGACTTTGCGCACGACAACCCGGTGGTCGAGCTGCACCCGACCGACTACGTCAACGACCCGTTCATCATCGCGCAGAACGAGCGCATGGTGGCCATCAACTCGGCCATCGAGGTCGACCTGACGGGGCAGGTGTGCTCCGATAGCATCGGCCCGCGCTTCTACAGCGGCGTGGGCGGGCAAGTGGACTTCATTTACGGCGCGGCGCGCTCAAAAGGCGGGCTGCCGATCATCGCGCTGCCGAGCACGGTGACCAAGAAAGACGGCGCCTGCCTGAGCAAGATCGTCGGCACGCTCAAACCGGGGGCCGGCGTGGTCACCACGCGCAACCACGTCCACTTCGTCGTCACCGAGCACGGCATCGCCGACCTGTACGGCAAGACCATCTCGCAGCGCGTGCGCGCGCTGATCAGCGTGGCCGCGCCGGAGTTCCGCGGCGAGCTGGAGACCCAGGCGAAAGAACTGCGCTACGTGTAGGGCCGGGGGACACAGGGTACAGAGGCAGCCTGGGCGGACCGCGCTGGCATACTTTTGCGGAGCCTTCAGACCCATTGGGCCCAATGCCCCTGATCACGCCGGCACGGCAGACCCCAGAGTCCCCGGCTCTTCCCTCCAGGGTCCTCTTAGGATCAAAGGCCCGCAAGTGAGGTACTATAAAGATATAGGTCGATCGCGGGCATAACTGAGCGCTTCTGACCTGGCGGTCTGGGGATGGAGAGGTGGTGAGCGCGTGGAGCGGGGCCGGGGCTGGCGCATTCTGATTATCGCTGGCGTGGTGATGACGGGCGTCGTCATCGGCAGCGTCGTTATCCGTGTGCTCATGCCCAACGAAGGGCTCGACACGTTCCGGGTCCGCACGTCTATCCTCCAGCTGGCTGGCCCCAGCCCCACCGGCCCGCCGTCGTCGGACACACCTATGGGCATCACGCTCGTGCCTCCGCCGCCCAGCCCGGTGGGCGCCGCCACCAGCGCTACGCCGCCGGAGGCGCCCATCATGGGGCCGGCGAACACCGCAACGCCTCAAGCCACCGCGCCGAGCCTGCCCTCCCCATCCGGCACACCGCTGCCCACGCCGCTCCCGGTGTTCACGGCGTTCATCCCGCCTACCGCCAGCCCAACCGCGACACCCACACCCACGGCCACGCCGACGAGCGTGCCGACCGCCACATCCGTACCCACCGAGCCGCAGCCGCCATCGCCGCCCACGGACATCCCGGCGCCCACCGAGCCGCCCCCCCGGCCGACCATCGCCCCGAGCGACACCCAGCCGCCCCCGCGAGACACGCTGCCCCCGCCGGCCACCGAAACCCCCAGCCAGCCGCCGCGACCCAGCGCCACGGCCGAGCCGTCCGCCACACCCGAGCCGTCGTCCGCCACGCCAGGCGGGCCGCCGATCCTGCTGACGCTGCTGACGCCGATCGTCACCCTGCTGCCGTAGACATGGCGGGCCGACCCATCCCGGGCTCTTCCCCGCGCGCGGGCAAAGGCGCGCCGCTCGGCCTCCTGCCTACACACGTACGCGCATTCGCACTTACGCGCGTTCGTGCCGCATCCCCGCTCCATCCATCACGCCAAATGGCTTGCCATCCGCCAGGCGGCGCAGGGCGCTGCCGCCGGCGCGGGCGTGGGGGCG
>JADLEU010000179.1 GCA_020845955.1 Anaerolineales bacterium | reverse complement strand
AGCTCCAGGTTCCGCGGCCAGGGCAGGCCGTGCGTGATCACGGTCGATTCCAGCGCCACCAGCGGGCGCCGGCCCTGGAGGGTGTCGCGGACTTCAGGGGTCAGGATGGGCAGAGGATAGGGCATGAGCGCGTCACTTAGCCGCCGGTGGGGCGATGTCGCCAGGATAGCCGCTCTCCAGCAGACCCATGGTCACGAGCAGGCGCTGCAACCGCCCGACGTCGCCCGGCCGGGCGGGCACGCCGGCCACGTAGTCCACCAGGCGGTCGGCCAGCACATCGTCCAGCGGCAGGCCCTCCTGGCGCGCTTCGCGCAGCCCCTTGGTCAGCGCCAGGATCAGCTCTGACTCGGCTTCGGCCCGAGCCGTGTCGGCCAGCCAGCGCGCATAGGCCTTGGCATCGACGATCTCGTCCTGCGCCAGCGCGGCGTGGGCCGACTTCCAGGTCTCGATCAGCTGGTGGTGGATCTTGTCGCGGCCGGTCGGGTCGGCTTCCAGCCGCAGGTCTGGGTCCACGTCGGGGTCGGGGCGGATGTGGCCCACGCTCACCCAGATGATCTCGGCGCCCATGTCGGCGAATCTCTGGCGCGTGGCTTTCTGCTGGAACAGGTCGTGCAGTGCCTGGCGGTAGGGCGTTGCCAGGGGCGGCTCAGGCTGGTTGCCGTCGCGCGGCGGCGGGATCAACTCGTCCATGCGGCGGCGCGCGATCCAATCGGTAATGACGCCGCGGCAGGCGCCGGTCACCATGTCGGCCCAGTTCTCCAGGCCGTTCGGCCCCACTTTGCGGTTGTAGGCCGCGCGGCGGATGGCGCCGGTCATCGCCGGGTAGGGGTTAGCCTCGGTGCGCACCTGCCGCGCGCGGATGCGAAAGCGCACGCGCATCTCGTTCATCACGATCGGCAGCCCGTCCTTGGTCATCAGCTTGACGTCGTTCTTGCTCCGCTCGACTTCGCGCAAGTCGAAGGCCTCGCGCAGGGTCTCGAAACGGCGCACGAAGTGTGTGCCAGCCCCCAGCACGGCCGACGGCCCTACGACGCGCTCGAACAAAGCCGCGTTGCCGATCTTGATGTCTACCCAGCCCGGCCCGCCGATCTTCAGCATGGGGTTAAGCTCAGGATCGCTTAGCGCGGCCTGGCCCTCGCTGATGGTCATGCGCGGATAGCCGCTGCCGAAGAGCGTGCTGGTCAGGTGCTTGAAGGCCTGCAGCTGGGTGGGCAGCTCAAGCAGGTCGCGCAGGTAGGCCGCGCCAAAGTACAGCGCCAGCACAAAGCCCAGCAGCGGCGGCAGGGCGTGCCGCAGCGCCTGGATCGAGAAGAACGACGCGAAGAGCCCCAACAGGCTGATCAGGCGCGGGGGGAGCAGTTCGCGCAGCATGAGTTGGGCGATCACCCCGTTGAAGACCGGCTGGTGCTCAATGGTTTCAAACGGCCGGCTGATGAGCACGCACAGCACGCCCAACACCACGGCCGCCGTCAGGCGCGTCTGGCCCCAGGTGTGGTCGCCTTCCACGAAGTGGAGCAGGTAGTAGGTCAGCTGGCGGCGCAGGTGTTGGCGCAGGCGCGCCAGGCGGTGTGTGTCATGCCCCGAAGCCGGCGCTGTCATCGCTTCTTGCCCTCACCGAGCGCCTCGATGGCCGTGACGGTCTCGGCCGGCAGGCGGCCGCGCTGAGCCGGGTCAGCCGCGGCGCGCTGCAGCGCCTTGACCAGCATGAGCGTCAGCGCCCGGCGCGCGATCGGGTCGTCGGTAGCGCCCAGCAGCGCCTGGATGTCCTTGAAGATGTGCTGCTGGGCCTCCGATTGCCAGCGCCGCTCGGTGAGCAGCGATTGCGTGTCGCCCGCGGCTTCTTGCTGGATCGTCGCCTTCTGCCAGCGTGCTTGCCACGAGCGCACGCGCTGGTTGACCACCTCGCGCGGCATGGTCAGGCCTGAGATACCCACGCCGGACACCAGCAGGCCGCGTTCGCGCAGCACTGGCGCGTCCTTCACCAGCGCGATGACCCTGGCCTGGAAGGTCGCGAAGGGATACACCTCTGGCTGGGTAGGCTGGAACAGCTCGTCCAGCCGGTACTCGGATAGCACGTCGCGGAAGCGCTCGACCGCGACGATCAGGGGCAGGTCGGTCCACTCGATGGGTTGCTTCTCGCCCAGGGCCACGCCATACACGGCGCGGAAGGCGCTGCCGCGGTTGAAGGGGTAGGCGGGCAGGTTGCGCTCGACGCGCTCGTGCGGCGCGGCCGCCGGCGCCGTCCCGCCGCGCCGCTCGGGGTCCGCATCCAGGCTGAAGGTCACCGAAATCTGGGCGCCCAGCTCGATTCCGTCGCGGGTGAGGCCCTTGGCCGCGGTGCGCCGTGTTTGGCGGCGCAGGTCCAGCGTGGCTACCAGGCGCTCGCCGGGGGCGATCAAGACGATGCCCGGACCGGCCGCCCGCACAATGGGGGGGGTGGCGCCCTCGCCCGGCTCGCCAGAGGTTCGCTGTCCGGCGCGCGCGGCCGCGGCCAGCCAGCCCGGTGCCGCGGCGCTGCGCTCCAGCACCACGGCGCTGACGGCGTCGACCAGCGCCACACCGTGGCCATAGCGCCGCAGTTCTTCTTTGCGGCCCACGGTCTTGCCGTCTTTAATGAAAATGATCGGGCCGGCGCCGCCGCTGACATAGCGCAGGAAGTGGTCGAACACTTCCTGCCGTTCGCGCTGGGTCTGCACTGGCAGCACGAACTGTGAAATGATCATCAGGCCGGCGCTCAGCGCTAGCGCAAAGGCCAGGATGTCAAATGCCCAATTGAGGAGCGATGGCAGGGGCGGGATCACATAGGCCGCCACGGCCAGGGCGGCAGCGGCGAACAGGCCAGCCGCAACCCAGAACTGGCGTTTACGCAGCAATCCCATGGCTCCGATTATAGGTCAAAGGGCATAAAGGGTCTAAAGCGCTGGCGGCGCCGGCAATTCCACCTGCACCACGCCCAGCGCGATGCGGCCGTCAGGGAACTGGGCCGTGGTCAGCCGCGCCCCGCTGCCAGGCACGTAGAGCCCGGCCGCCAGGGAGTAGGCGCCCGGCGCCAGATCGACAGGAAGCCGCAGAAGGCGCGTGTCAACGACGAACTCACCACGCAGCCAGCTGGTAGTCCGGCGGCTCCAATCGGCTGGCACGCCGTCCGATTGGGCCACCAGGCGCCCGTCGGCCGCCTGAAGGTGAACGAACACGTGGTAGCTATCGCTCGGCGCCTCGTCCGCGCGCCAAATCAGCGTCACGGGCAGTTCAGCGCCCGGGGCCAGGCCCCTCCGCGCCAGGTTGAGGCCATAGAGCGTGATCGGTCCCAGGTCGGCGCCCGCCACCTCGCCGACCGGCGGCGCGGCGTATTGGCGCTCGGGCGCGGTAACGGCCAGCGCCCCCAGCCCCACCTGCGGCCCGCCGGCCACCAACAGCGCCCAGGTATAGTTGCCGGTCTCCAGCCCGGCTGGCACGCGCAGGGTTACCTGGTCGCGCAGCACATCGCCGGCCGCCCAGCGGCTGGTGGGGTAGGCGGTGCCCAGGGTAAAGGGCTGCGCGGCCCGCACCGCGTTGGCGGCATCCAGCAGGCGCAGCTCGCCCGCCAGGTCGGCGCCCGGCGCCGTTACCGCTTGCCAGCACAGCCCGGCCGTCAGGTCATCGCCTGGTCGGCCGGCCACGGGCAACTCGGCGGCGCGCAGGTCGAGGGCGGCGGCCGGCACGGCCGGCACGGTTTCGGGACAGACCCGGGCGCGGGTGGGCCGGGTGATCGTCACCTGGCCGGCTGAGTAGCGGCCCACGATCTGCAGGTTGTAATAGGCAAAGACCGTTACGTCCACGGTGTAGGCGCCGGGTGGCAGCCCGGCCAGCGGGGTGATCGTGTAGGGATCGAGCACATATTGATCGACCGGCCAGAGGTCGGTGCCGGGCGCGAAACGCCAATCGCGCGGGCGGGTCGTCTCCACGTTGCTCCAGGTCTGGCCGGCCGCGTCTACCAGCCGCGCCTGGAAGCCATAGGCCACGCCCAGCGGATGCTGGGCCTGCCAGTACAGGTCCACGGTCAAGTCCTGGTCGCCGCTCAGCGCGCGGGGCGTGATCTCCGTCGCTAGCAGCGTCAACTCGCCGGCCACGTCCAGGTTCAGGGGCGGCACGCCCGCCAGGCCGTCCGGTCGCAGCCTGGCACGCAGCAAGGGCGTCCAGCCCGTGTCGAAAAGCAGCGGGCGCGCCAGGGCCAGCAGCGCGGCAACGGCCAACAGCATGGGGTTAATCCCTCCGGCCACTGGTGGCGCGGCCGCGCGCGAGATCGCCGCCTGGCCCGCGCGCCGGGCAAGCAGCGCGGGCGCAGCCGCCCACCCGGCCGTCGCCAGCAGCGCGAGGAGGCTCAAGCCCTCGCCCGCCAGCCGCGGCAGGGTCGCGCCGAGCGCGAAGGTCAGCGTGTGGACTCCGGCCGGCACGGCCACGGCCATCAACCCTTCGGGCTGCGTGATCTCCAGCCGGGCTCGCTGCCCGTCGAGCATCGCGAGCCAGCCCGGGAAGTAGAACTGCCGGTAGACGAAGCGGACCGGTTCGGCGGCGGCCACGCTGTAGGCCGCGCCGATGGCGCGCGCGTCCAGCGCCTCCACGATGGCGCCGGGCGCGTCGAACCGGGCGGGCGCCTCGCCCAGCATCAACCGCAGCTGGTCGCCGCCGGTGTCGGGCAACTGCCGGACCCCAATCGGCAGGTACTCGCCCACCGTCGTCGTTCCAATAAAGGCCGGAGGCGTCTCGAAGTGGGCCAGGTCGGCCAGGGTTGGCGCGGCCGGCGCCGTTTCGCGGGGCGGCGCGGCGAACGGCAGTCCCGCCGCCACGATCACGACCAGCGCCGCGGCCAGGCCAATGGTGTTCAGCGCCCGGCCACCGAGCCTTGCCCCTCCCGTCGCAGGATGGCTCGCCGCGCCCGTCGCAGCGCCGGATTGCGGCGCTTCGCCGGCGCGCTCATGCCGGTCTTCGTCCTGCTGCTCGGCCTGCCGGGGGACTGGCGCCTCCGCAAACAGCACGGCCGCCGCCAGCGCCAGGAATAACGAGATCGGGCCCAACAGCCGCCAGGGGAAGAGCGTGAGCTGCAGGAGCGGCAGCGCCGCCCACAGCGGGCGGGCCAGGGGCAGCACCAGCAGCGCGGCCGCGGCAGCGGCCAGCGTGAAGAACAGCAGCGCCGGGCCGTAGGCGCGGCGGCGCCGACTACCCAGGCGCAGCCAGGCCAGCGCCGCCAGCGCCAGTGCCGCGTGCGGCAGAGCACGCACGACCGGCGGATTGAGGAGCTGCGGGTCCACTGGCAGCCGCGGCCAGGCCAGCAGTTCGGCCAGGCTGAGGAAGTTGCCGGCATAGCTCATGCTGCCGCTGCCAGTGCCCCGCCCGGTCTGGACGAAGGGCGCCTCGGCCGCCGCCGGCAGCCAGAAGAAGGCGCTCAAGAGCAGACCCAGGAGCAAGGGGAGCAACGCCCCATAGGTGCGCCAGTGCGTCAAAAGGCCGCGGTGTGCTAACCAGGTCTCAACCAGCGCATAGGCCAGCACGAACGGAATGGCCTGCAGCATGACGCCGTGGTGGGAAAGCACCGCCGCGGCCAGCGCCAGCGCGCCCCAGGCGGCGGCCGGCCGATCGCCGCGCGCGGCCCGGCGCACGAACAGCAGCGTGAGTGGAAGCAGCGCCAGCGCCAGCGACTCAGGCAGCGAGCCGCGCACATACGTGTCGTAGAGCAGGTAAGGGCCGTAGACGTAGGCGGTGCCGGCCAGCACCCCGGCCGCCGGCCCGAAGTGCTCGCGCCCCAGCCAGAAGGCAGACAGGGCGCTGGCCAACAACGCCAGGGCGCAGGCGGTCTTGTAGGCCCCGAGCAGGTCGAGCCCGAACGCGTTCAGCCCTACGACCAGGTAGTGGGCCAGGTAGGGGAAGAAGTTGAAGACCGGGTAGCCGTAGCCGTGCACCAGGTGCGGCGCCCAGCGCGGCAGCAGCACCCCGGCCCGCGCCAGCTCGCCCAGCTCGAACGCGCGGTAGAAGTGCGGCAGCGCATCGTTAGCGCGCGGCAGGCCCGGCGCGGCCAACGGCCAGATGGCGGGCAGCGCCAGCAGCGTTAGGAGCAGGTAGGGTGTGCCGCGGCGCCAGAGGGCAAGCATGCGTGTGACGCGGCCGAAGATCACCGAGTGCTTACTCGTGTGCCACGCTCAGCGTAATCGCGCCCTGGCCGGCGTCCTGCGCCAGCGTCACACGCAGCCCGGCCCGCGCCGTGGACACCGCGAAATCGCCTGGCGCATGCGCCATGTTCACCAGTTCGGCGGCGAACCATTCGGCCCCCTTCGCCCAGCCCGGCAGCGCCGCGTTCAGCAGCGTCAGCATGTACACGACCCGCTGCGGCCCGCCCTCCGCATCCTGGCCAATGGGCCCGAAGACCGTCACCGAGGCCGCCTCGACGGCCTCACCACCGATGATGTCGGCCAGCGCCAGCCGGTCGGGCGAGGCCGCCACCCAGTGCTCGCGCCCATCGCCCAGGTCGCTGCGTTGGAAGGCGAAGCCTAGCGCCTCGAACTCGGCCTGCAGCGCCAGACGTGTGAGGGGCATGGCCGTTGCGTCCAACGGCTCCGGCGTGGGCGTCACCACCACCCGCAGCAGCGGCGATACGGTCTCCATGCGCGCGGCGTTGGGCGTCGCGCTGGGGGCCGGGGTGGCTGGCGGGCGCGATGTGAACGCCGCCTCGGGCGGCGCCGTGGCGATAGGCTCGCCTGGGCGCAGCAGTCCCGGCCAGGCCAGGGTCAGCAGGTACAGACAGCCGAGGGCGGCCAGCACCCCGGCCGCCACACCGGATGTCAGGGTGACCAATCGTTTCATCGCAATAGGGCCATGCTGTACCTTGTCCCGGCGCCTCCGCGCGGTGGGTCACAGCCCGGGGACCAGCGTGATTATATGTGAAACCCCACTGATCTGCCGAGCGGAACTCAACGGCCCTCTCAGTCGTTAATCTATCAGGCGGTCCCGGCTCGCAGGCCGGGCCGCGCCGATTTCAGCGCACTTCTAGTACAATGGGACCGCCAACTGGCCGGTAGCCGCTCCATCCAGCCTGGCCGGCCTTATATTCGAACCCAGGTCCTTCTGCCAGCCCATGAACGACGCCACCGCACTTCCGTTTGAGCGACCACGCCGCTTCCATTTCGACTGGCTGCTGCCGCTGCTCACCCGGCCGCGGGCCACCTTTGCCAAGATCGCCGCCGCGCCGCGCCCCAGTTGGCTCACGCCTCTGCTGGTGCTCACACTCACTGGTCTGCTGCCCGTGCTCGTCGCCGGGCCGATCAAAGCCGCCGCCGCCCAAAGCGGCCAGGTAGAGCTGCCACTTGACTTTGAGTTCTGGACCCCCGAGCAGCAGGCGCAGTTCTTCCAGGCCCAGCAGACCACCTCGGGCCCGGTCTTCATCTACGTCTTTCCCGCGCTCATCACCGTGACCCGCGTTTGGTTCGGCTGGCTGGTGATGGGGGGCCTGCTGCACTTGCTGTTGACAATGCTGGGCGGCCGCGATTCCACCGGCGGCGCGCTCAACATCGTGGCCTGGGCCAGCCTGCCCTTCGCCGTGCGCGACCTGGTGCGGGCCGGCTACATGCTGGTCGAAAAGCAGCTCATCACCAACGCCGGCCTGACGGGCTTCGCCCCGGCCGGCGACGGCTGGGCCTACGCCGCGCTGGCCGAGGTGCTTGCGCGCGTCGACCTGTATACACTGTGGTACATCGTCCTGCTCTACCTGGGTGTGCGCGCCTCGGGCGGGCTGAGCGCGGGCAAAGCCCTGGCCGGCATCTTGATCGCGCTGCTGGTCATGCTCATCCTGGGCCTGCTGCCGGCCGTGATCGCCAGCGCCTTCGGCGGGCTGAATATCGTGCGGCCTTTCTTCTTCTAGGCCGGGGGCAGGCAGCCGGCCGCATGTCTACTCCCTTCATTCGTTTCGCTGGCCTGCGCAAGCACTTCGTCATGGGCCGCGAAACCGTGCGCGCCATCGACAGCATCGACCTGACCATCGACCAACACACCTTCTCCGCCGTCGTCGGCCCGTCGGGCTCGGGCAAGAGCACGCTGCTCTACCTGCTAGGCGGGCTCGACCGGCCCACCGCCGGCAGCATTGAGGTGGGCGGCCAGAACCTTGACCAGCTCGACGAGAACGACCTGGCCCGCTACCGGCGCCGTATGGTCGGCTTCATCTTCCAATCCTTCAACCTGATCGCCAGCATGACGGCGCTCGAGAACGTGGCATTCCCCATGCGCTTTGCGCGCCGCGTGCGCCGCGAGCGCAACCAGCGCGCCCTGGAACTGCTGCGCCTGGTGGGCCTCGCGAACCGGGCCTATCACCGGCCCATCGAGCTCTCGGGCGGCCAGCAGCAGCGTGTGGCCATTGCCCGCGCGCTGGTCAACGACCCGCAGCTCATCTTGGCCGACGAGCCAACCGGAAACCTCGATACGCACAGCGGCGCCGCCATCATTCAGCTGCTCTCGGACCTGCACGCCCAGGGCCGCACCGTGGTGATGGTCACGCACGACCCGCGCCTGAGCCGCTTTGCGACCAACACCATCCGCCTGGTCGACGGGCGCGTGGTGAGCGAGGCCGACTACGAACAGGCGCTGGCCATCGACGCGGCGCGCGCCGCCGATTAGTTCATGCGAGAGGACGATGACGCTCAACCCCAACCGCCTGCCCAACCTGTTCGTGCTCGGCGTACTGTTAGCCGCCGTGGCCGTCGCCGCCCGCCCGCCCGCGGCCGCGGCCCAGACCACGCCGGATTTTCACCTCCAGCCGAGCCAGGTCTCCAACCTCACCAGCGCCGCGGTCGTCATCTACGGCGCCTACGTCGATTGGGGCAGCGGCACGGCCGCGGTCCCGGTGGTGCTGATCGAAGGCATCGGCACAGTCACCAGCGCCCGCGTCAGCAGCACTGTGCTGACGGCCGAGCTCCCCGCCGGGCTGCCGGCCGGCACCTACGCCGTCACAATCATCCATCCCAACCCGGCCATTCCGCCCCTGACCAAGGCGGGCGCGCTCACCATCGTGGGTCCCACCAGCACGCCCGGTCCCACCGCCTTTGTGCGCCCACTGCTGGTCGTGCAGTCCTACGGCGCCAGCTCGCCCGCCATCGCGCCGGGCAGCAGCCTGGACTTCGAGATGACGTTCGTCAACGCGGGCCAGGGCGGGGCCAGCAATATTGTGGCCACCTTCACCAGCGGCGACTTCACGCCGCGCGTCACCGGCGGCGTGCGCGCCGTCCGCAACCTGGGCCCGGGCGAAACCGAGCGCATCTTCCAGCCGCTGAGCGCCGCGCGTTCCCTGTCCAGCGGCGTCGCCGTGCTCGAGGTGCAGGTGGCCTATACCGATCCCAATGGCGCCGCCTACTCGGAGACCTTCGCGCTGACCTTCCCCGTGGCCGCGGCGCAAGGCCCGGGGGTCACCAGCACGCCCACCCCCACGCCGACCCCGCGTGTGGCGCTGCGGCCGCAGCTCCTGATCACGGCCTACCGCACCGACATCGAGCGCCTGCAGCCCGGCAGCCAGTTCACGCTCCATCTGGACATTGAGAACCTGGGTGCGTCCGATGCGCGCCGGGTGACGCTGATCGCCGGCGGCGGCTCGGCCGGCAGCGGCGCCGACTTCAGCGGCACCCCCGGTCCCGGCGGCGTGTCGGGCGGCGGCGGCGACTTTACCAACTTCGCCCCTATCGGCGCCTCCAACGTCCAGTCGCTCGGCGACGTGCCCGCCGGCGCGGCGCTCTCGGCCGAGCAGACTTTCGTGGTCAACGCCTCCACCAAGGCTGGCGCTTATCCCATGAAGTTCTCGTTTGCCTACTCGTCCGAGTCGGGGGCCTATACCGACGACCAGGTCATTACCCTGCTGGTCTACCAATTGCCGCAGGTCGACGTCAGCCTGTACCGCGACCCTGGCCCGTTCGTCACCTTCCAGCCCAACCTGCTGCCGCTGCAGATCGTGAACCTCGGCCGCAGCACCAGCGTACTCGGCAACATGCGCGTGGAGGCCGATGGCGCCGAACTGACCAACAACGTCGTCCTGGTCGGCAATCTCGATCCGGGCGGCTTCTTTACGCTCGACGTCACCGTCATCCCGCAGCAGGCTGGCCCGCTGGAGCTGTTCGTTACCGTGGACTACACCGACGACTTCAACCAGCAGCGCACCATCACCGACACGCTGACGGTCGACGTGATCGAAGCGCCCGTCATCGATCCGGGCGGCGAGCCCGGCGGGCCGATCGAGCCGCCGCCCGCCGAGCCCGAGACGCTTTGGCAGCGCATTCTGCGCTTCATCCGCGGCCTGTTGGGCCTGGACAGCGGCCCGCCCCTCACCGAGCCCGGCGGCGAACCCGTTCCAGCGGAAGAAGATGGCGTGCCGGTCCGGCCGCTGCCGTAAGTCGCCTGGGCTGCCCGCTCGCGCGACCCTACGGCTTTCTCAATGGCACGAATGCAAGAGGCGCGTACAATAGAGAGTTAGGTTTCGGTTATAGCCATGGTGGCGAGATGTCGTGTTATGGTATGTGCAGCTCAGACGTAAGCCATGCGCGTTTCTGACCTGATCGCCCTCATCCTGGAGAACCTCGGGCGCCGCAAGGCCCGCGTGGCCTTGACAGCGGTAGGCGTCGTCATCGGCACCGCCGCCGTGGTCTTGCTCGTCTCGCTGGGCGTGGGGCTGCAGCGCAGCGCCACGCAGCAGTTGGGCGGCATCGGCGACCTGACGCGCATCGACGTCTACCCGGTCTACGGCGAACCTGGCGGTGGGGGCGGGATCGTTGTCATGGAAGGCCCGGGCGGCGTGCCGGGCATCCAGCAGCCCATCAACGACCAGACCCTGGAGCAGTTCGCGGCCATGCCGGGTGTGACGGCCGTCATCGCCCGCGATTGGGTCAACGGCGGCATGATGTTGAACTATGGCCGCCTTGAAGGTTATGGCTCGATCATGGGCCTGGGCACGGACAACGCGGCCGACCTGGGGGTCACGGCCGAGGCCGGTACCCTGACGCTGTCCAAGGGCACGGCCGTGATCGGCGCCATGGTGCCGCAGCAGTTCTTCGACCCGCGCGTCCGGCCGGGGCAAGAACCGCCCCCGCCGCCCGACCTGCTCGGCCAGACGCTCAAGGCGACGCTCATCAAGTACTCCACCGACGGCGTCGAGATCCGCAAGATGGTCCAGGTGCGCGTCGTGGGGGTCATGGCCGAGTCGCGCGGCGAGGCCGACTGGTCGATCTACATGCCGCTCAGTGACGTGACGGCCTACAATGAATGGTTCCTGGGCAAGCGTATCAACCGGCAGAAGGACGGCTATGCGAACGCGGTGGTCAAAGTCGGCGACGTCGACCAGGTCCTCGACGTGGCCGACCAGATCAACGAGCTTGGCTTCCAGGCCTCGACCCCGCAGTCGTTTGTGCAGGGCATCAACAGCTTCTTCATTGTGCTGCAGGTCGTGTTCGGCGGCGTGGGCGCCATCGCGTTGCTGGTGGCCGCCATTGGCATCGCCAACACCATGGCTATGGCCATCCTGGAGCGCACCCGCGAGATCGGGCTGATGAAGGCGGTGGGCGCCACCAACCGCGACGTGCTCAGCGTCTTCCTGGGCGAGGCGGCCGGTATCGGCTTCATCGGCGGCCTGGGCGGCGTGGCTCTGGGCTGGAGCGCCGGCCAGATCATCAACGTGCTGGCGTTGGCCTACCTGGCCGGCCAATCGGCCCAAAGCGGGGCGCCGCCGCCCACCGAGGCCGTCTTCACCCCGGTCTGGCTGCCGATCTTCTCGCTGGTCTTTGCGACGCTGATCGGCGTGATCTCTGGTCTATACCCGGCGCTGCGCGCGGCCACCCTGGTGCCCGTCAACGCGCTGAAGTACGAGTAATGCGCAGCGCGCAATTGTAGGAGCGGCTTACCGCCGCGATCAGAGTCGGGGGAAAGGGGATCCCAGGCCCGCGCGGCCTGGCCAATAGCATTGGGGAGCTTGGGGGAGCAGGCGTGACCGCCATCGAACCACGTTTTCACCTGCCCGAGGCCTGGGCCGGCCAGGGCGCCTGCCCGGTTTGCCAGACGCGCGGGCAATTGTCCATCCTGCGCCAGGGCACGGAGCCGGATCAGTTGGGCTGCGGCGCCTGCGGCGCCGCCTTCAACGTGGAAGCCGCCGGCCAGCGTGTCCGCCTGGTGCGCCTGCCGCCCGCCCTGGCGGTCCAGGCCCCGGGCCTGCT
>JADLEU010000178.1 GCA_020845955.1 Anaerolineales bacterium | reverse complement strand
GCCCAGCGCCTGCTTAAGCCGCTGGCGGATGGTCCCCTCGGGCAGGGCACCAGCCCAGCGCGTCACAAGTTGCCCTTCATTAAAGATCATCATGGTGGGGATGCTCTGGACGCCAAAGCGCCCGCTGAGGCCGGGATTCTCGTCGACGTTGACCTTGGCGACGCGCAGGCGCCCGGACATCTCCTGGGCCAGCCGCTCCACGACCGGAGCCACCATGTGGCAGGGACCACACCACGGCGCCCAAAAGTCGATCAGCACCGGCTCGGTGGCGCGCAGCACCTCCTGTTCAAAAGTGGCGTCGGTGACGATCAGGGGTTTGCCGGGCGCCCCGCCCGGCGCCGGGCGGGGCCGCGACCGCGGAGCCGGCCGGGAGTCATTCGGGGCCGCGGCACGCGGCGAGGGCTGGGCTCGGGCGGCAGGCCGCGGCCCCTGGCCCAGCAAGTAGGCCACGTGCTGCTCCAGCTCGGCCGGCGAGATCGCCTCGGCCTGGCTGAGCGGCTCGCCGCGCCTGACGGTCACCACGGCCGGCGTAGCCTGCACGTTGAAGCGCCGGAGGCTGGCCGGGTTGTCGCGAGCCGGGATCTTGACGATAAGGGCCTGGCCGGAGTGAGCACGGGCCAGGCGGCTGGCCGCAGCGTCCAACGCCGAGGCGCCGTCGACGAAGACCAGCGCCACCGGCAGCCCCGCTTTCAGCACCCGGTCCAGGCTCTGGTCGTTAGAATTGATGGGGATATCGAAAACTTGGGCCATCGCGATCTCCAAGGGTCACTTATCTACTTCACGCCACCAGCCCTCGCGCCAGTCGTTGAGGTGCTGGTCTTCCAGGCGGCGCACCCGCGCCAGCTCCAGTTGCAGCCGATCCAGATCGCGCCGCATGCGGACCAGCAGAGCGGCGGCCGGCGCGCCGACGCCCAGGTCTCCCATCAGGCGGCGCATCCGGCGCAGCAGGCGCGCCTGTTCAGTCAACGATTGGGCGTCGTCCAAAACACCGCACTCAAGCGCTGCCTGCAGGGCGGCGGCGGGCAGCAGCATCTCGCGCGCCAGTTGGCGCAGGCGGCGAAGCTCAGTTGGCGGCATCGTCTCCCCCTCGCTGGCGCGCCAGCTGGCGCAGGGTCTCAACCTCTTCGTCGGTCAGGTCGGCCGGGAGCACGATCTTGATCCGGGCGTACAGATCGCCATGGCCTGAAACGCCCAAGACCGGCATCCCCTTGCCGCGCAGGCGGAAGGTCTGGCCGGCCTGAGTACGCGGGGGCAGCTTGAGGGCCACCGCGCCGTCGGGGGTGGTGACGCGCGTCTCGCCGCCCAGGACCGCACGGAAGAAGTCGACCGGAACATCGGCGTAGAGGTCATCGCCGCGGCGCTCGAAGCGGCTGTCGGGCTCGACCTCGATCACCAGGTACAGATCGCCGCCGGACGCGCCGCCGGCGCCCGGCTCGCCCTGCCCGCTCAGGCGCACCCGCGACCCGGTGCGCACGCCGGCCGGGATGGCGGCCTCAATGCGGCGCTCGTCGAGTTGGAAGATGCGGCGCGCGCCGCGAAAGGCCTCGTCGAAGCTGATGCGGACTGGATGCTCGTAGTCGCGGCCACGGCGCGCGCCGGCCGTTCGCTGCCGTGCCTGCCGCCCAAAAAGCGTCGAGAAGAAGTCGGAGTACGGCTCGCCCTCGCCGAACAAGTCGGCCAAGTCGTCCGGGCTGCTGTAGCGAACCTCCCACGGCTGGCCGTTGCCGGGCTGCGCCTGCCAGCGGCTGAAATCAAAGCCGCCCGGCTGGCCGCCGGCCTGCTGATAGCGTTCCCAGTCAGCCCCGAAAGCGTCGTACTTCTTGCGCTTTTCGGAGTCCGAGAGAACTTCGTACGCTTCGTTGATGCTCTTGAACCTGTCCTCAGCGGCCTTATCACCCGGATTGACGTCGGGGTGGTGCTGCCGCGCCAGCTTGCGGAAGGCGCTTTTGATCTCCTTCTCCGAAGCGGTGCGCGGCACGCCCAGGACCTGGTAATAGTCTTTGTACTCCATCGCGTTGTGCCTCGTCGCCGCCCGAGCGCCGGGCAGCAGCGCGCGAACCGCGCCGCCGGGCGGGCCACTTAACCATAAGCAGGGTGTGTCTCAATTGTGTCAACGAATAATATAAGGAAGATTAACGGCCAGCTAGGCGCGGTAGACGCCGACGCGCACGTTGCGGAAGCGCGCCGGGGCGGCGCCATGGCCGGTGTGAATGATCTGCGACGGCTGGCCCTTGCCGCAGTTCGGCGTGCCCCACATCACCCAGTGCTGGGCGTCGCAGACCGCATCGCAGCTGTTCCAGAACTCGGGCGTAACGCCGGTGTAGGTGCAGTCGCGCAGCATGCGCCCCAGGCGACCGTGCTTGATCTCGTAGCCCACCTCGGTGCCAAACTGGAAGTTGTAGCGCTTGTCGTCAATCGACCAGGAGCGGTTGCTTTCGAAGTAGAGCCCCGCCTCGCTATCGGCGATCAGGTCGTCCAGGGCCCAGTGGCCCGGCTCGAGGCTGACATTGGTCATGCGGATCAAAGGCAGCCGGTTCCAGCCGGCCGCGCGCATGCAGCCATTGGAGGCGCGGCCCAGCCGGGCGGCCGTCTCGCGCGACATCAGGTAGCCCACGAAGCGGCCGGCCTGTACGATCGGCGTCGAGGTGGCCGGGACACCCTCGTCATCCCAGCCAAAGGTGCCCAGGCCGCCCTGCCGCACGGCGTCGGCGGTCAGGTTGACGGCCGGAGAACCGTATTGAAAGCGCCCGAGCATGTCGGGCGTGAGAAAGGAGGCGCCCGCATAAGCGGCTTCGGCGCCGAAGACGCGGTCGAGCTCGACCGGGTGTCCGCACGACTCATGCACCTGCAGCGCCAGCTGCTCCGAGCCGATGATGACCGTCGCCGCCGGATCGCTGGGACAAGGATCAGCGCTGAGCAGTTGGACCGCCTCGGCGGCAATGCGCTCGGCGTGACCGGGCAGATCGAGCCCGAGCACAAACTCCCAGCCGGCCGCGCTCTGCTGGCGATAGGGGCTGGGATACGAGCGGCGCTGGACATCGTCTTCGGAAATCGCCAGCACGCTGATCCCGCCGCCGGATTCGTAGAGCGTCTGCCGCAGATCGGCTCCCTCGGTGTTGGCGAACTGCTTGTCCTCACGGATGAAGCCCAGGTTGCCGTGCCGGACGGTGCGATGACTCGTGGGCGCGCGCGCCAGGCCGGTTTCGGCCGCCAGCAGCAATTCGAGCTTGGCCTCGACCGAAATGCTGAAGGGGTCGACGCTCAGCGGCGTCACGTAGGCGCCGCGGCTCGTGACCGGCGGTCCCAGGTCAACGGGCGCACCGGGCACGAGGCTCGACGCCTTGGCCAGGTCGACCGCGCGCGCCGCTACCTGGTCGGCGGCCGCGAAAGCCAGGCTGCGGGTGGCGGCGAACCCCCAGGCGTCACCGACCAGCACGCGCACCCCTAACCCGGTGCTCTCCACGTAGGTCAGCCCATCCACGCGGCCGTTCGTGACGGCCAGGCTTTGCTCGGTGGAGGTGGTCAGACGCACATCGGCGTAGCGCGCGCCCAGCAGTTGAGCCGTCTCCAGGGCGCGCGCGCACAGCTCGTCCATGCTAGGGCGTGTGTTTGAGCTCGGGGAAGTAAAGCCGGCTGGCCGGGGCGGTCTCCAGCAGCGTGACGGTGTGGACGGCCGGCGACCCCAGGACCGCGTAGGCCGGCAGCCCGAGCGACACGACGATCGTCTCGCCCGCCTCGAACCACAGGTCAGCCACCACTGAAAATGGCACGGTGGCGGTCACCTGGCCGGGCGCCAGGACGAAGGCGCCCGCGGCCAGGGTGTGATCCACGCCTCCGCCCGCGGCCGTGCCCGCGACCGAGAAAGGCACGCTGACGGTCAGCGCGCTGGCCGGCTGCAGCATGAGCGTGACAGCGGCGGCGGTGCCCTCCGCAACCGTCTGCGCGGACCCGGCAAAGCGCGCCACGGGCAGAGGTTCGTCGTCGAGGATCGTCAGGGTCGCCGCGCCTGTCAACCCGACGATATAGTCATTGGGATTGCTCAAGGAGATCAGGACCGTCTCAGGCCCCTCGGGCACGGCGTCGTCCAGGAGCGGCACCAGCAGGGCCGTGAGGGTCAGGCCGGGCGTGAAGGTCAGCGTGCCGCTGGCCTCCAGGTAGTCCGACCCAGGCGCCGCCGAGCCGGCGGCGGTGGCATAGTCCACCGTGACCGTGTGGGTAGGGACCACACTGAGCGTCACCGAGATGGGGGCGCCGGGGGCGCCTTCGGGCGCGGCAAAGGCGGCGCCGGCAAACTGCACGCTGGGTGCCGGGAGCAGGTTGAGCGTCAGCGGAACGATGGCGGGCTGCGCGGCCGGGTCGTTATTGCCAATCCACAGCGCGCCGGAGTACCGCCCGGGCAGGCTGATGGGCGCCGTCCAGCGCAGCTCAATCGGCTGGGTGGCGCTGACGCCGCCTGGCAGCGTTCCGGCGGTTGGGCTGACGGCCAGCCAGGGCAGCGCCTGCCCGAAGCCGCAGGCCGTGGCGCTGCCGGGATAGTCGAAGCACAACCCGAGGCCGCCGGCCAGGCCCGGCGCGTCGAAGGAATACGGCAAGGCGTGGTCAGGCGAGGGTCCGCGGATGCCCACGCTGGCGCTGGCGCCGGCGTCGAAATCGGGGTGGCCGAAATCCACGTCGAGGTACTGGAATAGGAGGTCGCCGTCCTCAAAGAGCACCATCTCAAACGTGGCGCCGCCCAGGCCGCCGCCGAGCTGCCAATGCGGCCGATCGTGCCACTCGATCACCACGCGGCGGTTGGGCGCGGCGCCGGTGGCGGTCCAGTAGACGTTGCCGGTCTCGTTGTCGAGATCGTCCCAGAAAGGCGCCAGCAGGTAGTTGGGGACCGCGGCCAGGTCGGTGCTGGTGAGCGGCGCGTTCTGATACAGCAGTCCGCTCGACGTGGCGTTGAAGACGGCCAGGCCGTTGTTGCTGACCCGCAGCGCGTTGGCTGTGGCGGTATAGAGGGTGAAGGGGAACGGCAGCGTCAAGTTAGCGGCGCCGTCGTCGCCCAGGTTGAGGGCCGTGCCGCCGGCGGCATCGATCCAGGCGAAGGGCGGGCCGCCCGGCTCGGCCGAGCTGCGCCAGGTGTAGCCGAACGCGTCAGGCCCGCCGCCCGCCGGGACCTGTGCGCCGGCCGGCAGGTAGCCGCCCTGCTGCTCGATCAACTCGAACGTCAGCGCGCCGGCGCCGGTGTTGGTAAGCACCAGGCCAGCCGGGTCGCTGACGGCCTGGCCCTGCTCTAGGGTCCGGCTGATGACGGCCGGCGCAAAGGAGAGGCGGCTGGTCAGAAGGTCAAAGGCCTGATACGCCGCGACGCCGCCAGTGATCAGGAGGCCGGGCGCCATGGCCGGGCTGTAGAACGGCGCGGAGGCGGTGGCCGTGTAGCTGCCGGGCGCCAATCCCAAGATCTGGTAGTAGCCCAGGCTGTCGGTCGTGGCGCTGGGGGCGCCGCCAGCCGTGACCGTCACCAGGGCGCCGGCCACCGGCTGCTGGGTATAGGCATTGCGAACGTAGCCGGCCAGGCCGCCCGAGCTGCTGGCGGCGGCCAGGACGAAGTCCTCGGTGCGGTTGGCGCCGGCAACGCCCAGCGAGCGCACCAGCGGCGTGTGCAGCAGGGCCGAGGCCGTGAGCGTGTAGGCCTGTCCACCCCCCGCGATGGTCAGGCTGTAGAAGCCGGTGGCCGGATCGGTCGGCAGGCTCGTGATCGGCGGGTCAAAAGGCTCGCCGGCGACCGAGACGGTCGCCCACAGGGGCAAGCCGGTGCCGGCATCAGTGACCGCGCCCGAGATCACGAAGGAGGGCGCGGGCGCCAGCGCCAGGTCCACGGTGGTCGTGGTGCCGGAAATGACGCTGACGCCCGGTAGGCCGGCGGCTTGATAGCCATAGGCTGCCGCGGTGACGGTATAGGGGCCGGCGGCCAGCCAGGCGCCATAGCGCCCGCTGAGGTTGGTATACAGGTCGACCGTCTGGGTGAGGGCCGCGGCCTGAACCAGCGCGCCCGCAACGGGCTGGAGCGTGTCGACGGCGATCACCTCCCCTTGTAGCCGGCCCTGGGGACCGATCCAGCAAGAGGGCAAACGGAAGGACACAATGCGGGTGCGCCAGGCCGCGCTGCTGTTGGCCGAGTAGTATTGGTTGGTATACCAAAAGGTGCAGTCGTCGACCGGATCGACGGTCAGGCTGGTATAGTCGCCCCACCGGCTGCTGCCCACCTGGGCGCCGGCGCCCTCCCACAGCGAGCCTTCCCCCAGCGTCATGAGACCAGGCGCGTCACCGGCCAGGCGTCCGGTGTAGCGCAGCGACGGATAAAGGCTGGGTCCGGAAGCGCTGTAACCCAACAGGGTGTTGCCCTGGTGGTCCATGGCGATACTGGCCATCCAGCGGTGCGTCGTGTCGGCCGGAGCGAAGGTGCCTTGCTGGTGAATGGCGGGCGCTGTGCCGGGATCCCGGATCTCATACCAGCGCACGCCGGCCCGGGCGCCGCCGGCATCGACCGTATGGTTGAGCACCAGCGCTGCATGGGTCCCAAAGTTACGGTAGGCCAGGCGGTGCATGATCCGGTCGCCAACGGCGTCCAGCAAATGGGTGCTGCCGCCCACGGCCGGCTGCGGCACGCAGTTGCGGCCGGGCGGCTGGAACAAGCACGGCATGACGCTGAACGAGTCGACCGGGAGCACGGCGTTCGGCTGGCCGGCCAGGCCAAAGGTGGCGTTCTCCGGCGCGTCCCAATCGACCGAAAACTCCCAGAGCCGCAGGGCATCGGCCGGGCCAAGGCCGGGCACGGCGATGTTGTCGTCCACCTCCACAAAGAGGTTGGGCGCCCCGGCCGGCGGCGGGTCGAGGCCGTCGAGGTCGGCCGGCAGTTGGCCGCCGAAGTTCGGGTCGACGCCGAACAGGTCGAAGTAGACGAAGCGCGCCGGCAGCCCGGCCAGCATCTGATCTCGCTCGAAGACCACCGCCGCCGCCCCGGCCCAGTCGAGGCCGACAAACTGGTTGACGGATAGGTAATAGCCATCGGGCCAGACGCCGAAATGGGGGTAGTCATTGAACTTGGTGTCGCTCAGCTCAAAGGCGTAGCGGTACCAGGCGCCGGTGGGGTCGGCCGTCTGCGAGATAGCGATGCATTGGTGATAGGGAGCGCTGTCGACGGCGAACTGGCTGGCCAGCCAGCGATTGGCCAACTGGTCGAAGAGCACCATGGGATCGCCGCTGTTTTGCGCCTCGCAGGCGCCGCCGAAGCCGGCCCACAGGCTGTTGCCGTTGAAGGGCCCCAGCGCCGAGGTGACGGTGGGCGGGTTGGTCACATCCCAAATTTGGAAGGAGGTGTTGACCCACTGCATGTAGTAGCGGCGGCCGGTGGCCGGGTCAAAGCCCACGTCGCCGACGGGATCGGGCGGGACGAGGTTGTTGCGGTTGTTGATCCCCTCGAAGTTGAACTCCGGGCTGGGGAGCCCGCCCGCCCCCAACTGGGGCTGGATCACGGGGTCATCTACCGCCAGGTAGTCCACGCCGCTGGCTTTCAGCGCGTCGAGGTAGGCCGGGTCTCCCAGCCGGTTGGGCAGCACCCGGTCGATCAGCAGGACCACATCGGCGGCTTCGGGCCTGTCTGGGCCAGGCTGCGCCCGCAGGTCACGCAAGGCAGGCGAAAGGTCATGCCGCAGGGCCCGGCCGACGACTGGGCCAAAGACGGGATCTTGGATGGCGGGCGCCGCGCGACCAGCGCTGGCCGCGGCCGGCTCGGCCGCGCTTAGCGGACGGGCCAGGGCGGCCCCGGAAAGCAGGGCTCCAGCCGGGAGCAGCCCCAGGACCATGCCGGCCAGGCATGGGCGCCAACGCAGCGCACGGCCAGGCGACCGCGGGGAGGGGAGCATTGGCCCAGTTTACCTGGTTTTGGAGGCAGGCGGAAACGCGGCTGCCCCGCTTTTCGCCGCCCGCCTTCACCCGTTATAATCGACGCGCCATTTAGGGCAGCGGCCAGCTTCGGCGGCCGGCGCCGTATATAAGGAAGGGCCATGTTTAGAAAAGTGCTGATTGCTAATCGCGGCGAGATCGCGGTGCGCATCATCCGTGCCTGCCGCGAGCTGGGGATTCACACCGTGGCGGTCTTCTCCGACGTCGACCGCAGCGCGCTGCACGTGCGCTATGCCGACGAGGCGTACCTGCTTGGCCCGGCGCCCTCGCGCGACAGCTATCTGCGGATGGACCGGCTGCTGGAGATCGCCCAGCAGGCGGAGGTCGACGCCATCCACCCTGGCTACGGATTCCTGGCCGAGCGCGAGGAGTTCGCCCAGGCCTGCGCCGATGCCGGCCTCACCTTTATTGGCCCGCGGCCGTCGGCCATCGCCGCCATGGGCGATAAGGCCGTGGCGCGCGCGACCGTGACAAAGGCGGGTGTGCCGGTGGTGCCCGGCACCGAGGGCGAGGGCGGGCTGCGCGACGACGACATCATCGCCATCGCGCCGCAGATCGGCTTCCCGCTGTTGATCAAGGCCACGGCCGGCGGCGGCGGCAAAGGCATGCGCGAGGTGAACTCGGCCGGCGAACTGCCGGCGCTGCTGGCCTCGGCCCGCCGCGAGGCCGAGGCCGCCTTTGGCGACGGCTCGGTCTACCTGGAGAAGCTGATCACCCGCGCGCGGCACATCGAGATCCAGCTCCTGGCGGACGAGTTTGGCAACGTGATCCACCTGGGCGAACGCGAATGCTCGCTGCAGCGCCGCCACCAGAAGCTGCTGGAAGAAAGCCCGTCGCCGTTCGTCGACGACGACCACGAGCTGCGGATGAGCATGGGCGCGGTGGCCTGCAAGGCGGCCGCGGCAGTCAACTACGTCAACGCCGGCACGATCGAGTTCCTGGTCGACAAGGAGAAGAACTTCTATTTCCTGGAGATGAACACGCGGCTGCAGGTGGAGCACCCGGTGACCGAAGCCGTCACCGGCGTGGACATCGTCAAGGAGCAGATCCGCATCGCCCGCGGGCGCCGGCTGCGCTACACCCAGGCCGACATCGGCCTGAACGGCTGGGCGATCGAGTGCCGCGTCAACGCCGAGGACCCTTACAACAACTTCATGCCCTCCACCGGGCGGGTGACCCACAGCCTGATCCCGACCGGGCCGGGCGTGCGCGTGGACACCGGCGTCTTCCCAGGGTTTGAGATCACACGCTACTACGACTCGCTCATCTCCAAAGTCATCTGCTGGGGCGAGACGCGCGGCGAGGCCATCCTGCGCATGCGGCGCGCGCTGGAGGAGTACCGGCTGCTGGGCGTCAAGACCAACATCCCCTTTCACCAGAGTATTATGGACTCGCACCGGTTCATTGCCGGAAACTTCGACACGCGGTTCGTCGAGGAGCGCTTCAGCATGGAGCAGGCCGAGGAAGGCAAGCAGGACGACAGCGCGATCGCGGCCATCCTGGCGACGTTGGTGGCCCACCGCCAGGGCCGCCAGTCAGCGCAGATCGTGCAGCGCGGCGCGCGCGACACCAGCAACTGGAAGTGGGTTGGGCGCTACGAGCGCATGCACCGGTAGCGCGCCGGGAACAGCTGAGGGCCTGACCGCTCGGCGGCGCGCCCGCCTGGGCAACCGGGCGCGCGCATCAGCAGGACGCCGCAGCGGGCAGCCGGTTAAAGACAGGATGCCAGCTTGAGCCAGACACGCTCGCCGGCGCCAGCGCGCCGGCCGCTGTTGTTCACCGCCACGGCCGCAGGGCTGTTATTCCTGCTGTGGCTGCGGCTGCACCAGCCGCCGAATACCGTGGACGACGCTTACATCACGTTCCGCTACGCGCGCAACCTGGCAGCCGGGGTCGGTTTCGTGTACAACGCCGGCGAGCGCGTGCTGGGCACGACCACGCCGGCCTACGCTGTCCTGCTGGCCGTCGCGTCGCGGATCTCCGGCGTGTACGACTATCCGCGCCTGGCGCTGATGCTCAATGCCTTGATCAACGCGCTAACCTTCTGCGTCCTGCTGCGGCTGACCACCCGGCTGAGCGGCTGGGCCTGGGTAGGGCTGGGCGCGGCGCTGCTGTTTGCCATCGAGGGCCGCGGACTGGACTTCTCGACCGGCGGCATGGAGGCGGGCTTCAACCAACTGGCCGTCCTGGCCGCGTTTGTGCTGCTGATCGAGGACCACACGCGCTGGGCGGCCGCCGTGCTCGGGCTGGCCGTGCTCATCCGGCCGGACGGCCTCAACCTGGCCGCCGCCTTCTTCGGGGTGTTAGCGCTGGAGGCGCTGCGGCGCCGGCGCCCCTGGCCGTGGGCCGAGGCCGCCCTCTTCGCGGCAGTGCTGCTGCCGTGGGTGGTGTTTGCCACGCTGTACTTCGGCAACTTCATCCCGCAATCGATCCTGGCGAAGTCCGAGTTGTACCGCACGCCGGAACTGATGGCGTTTCGGGCTTTCCTGGTGCAGATCCGGGCGCTGTTTCCCTTTAGCCTGCCCACGCTGCGGCCCGGCCAGGGCCTGGGCCGCGAGCTGCTGCAGGCGGTCTTCCCGGCCGCGCTGGCCCTGCTGGGCCTGGCGGCGGCCCAGCGCCGCCAGCCGCGCGCCTGGGCCATCGGCGTCTACATGCTGCTGTTCATCACCTTCTATTCGGTGGGCAATCCGCTTTGGCTGGGATGGTACGAAATCCCGCTCTTCCCGCTGTATCACAGCCTGTTTCTCACCGCCCTGGCCTGGATCGGGGCGCGGGCCGCCCGGCGGCTGGGGCAGGCGGCGGCCCGGCCGGTTTGGGCGCATGGCCTGGTGGCCGTGGGAGTGGCGCTGCTGGCGGTGCCGCACCTCTCGCGCCTGAACGTGCTTCCCTGGGAAGCGCCGCGGCAGGCCGCGTTCGTCCTGAACCCGGCGTTCAACAAGCAGCGCGAGGCCGATTACCGGCTGTTAGGGCGAATGCTGCTGCCGGCGGCGAAGCGCGCCCGGCTGGTCGCCATCCCTGAAATTGGGGCTTTCGGCTACACCTATGGCGGCGACTTGTTTGACACCGCCGGCCTGATCTCGCCCAAAACGAACGATTACTTCCCAATCCCGGCTGAGGTTCCATTCGAGATCTACGCGGTGCCGCGCCAGTTGATCTTCGACCTTCAGCCCGACCTGTTCATCAGTTTCGACAGCATGCTGGTCGGCGACCTGCGGCCGGACGATGCCGAATTCTTGGAGCGCTATCGCCCCACGATCGGGCTGGTGAGCCACGCGGCCTTCGGCATCCAGCGGTTGGTGGTCTACCGGCGCAGCGATCTGCCGCCGGAGGTGGCGCTGCCGCCGGAGGCCATGCCGACGGAAATCACCTTTGGCGGGGACATCGTGACGCTGCGGGGCTATGCGCTGCGGCCGTGGTCGGACCCTGAGACCGATTACGTGGAAGTGGCGCTCTTCTGGCAGGCCGGCCAGGCCCCGGTCACGCGCGAGGTGCTGGCGCGCGTCAACCTGCTGTCGGGCAGCGGGGAGCAGGTGTTCCAGGTGCTCGATTTCCCAGGCGAAACGCTGTTCCCCAGCAGCAGTTGGGCGCCTGGCCTGTGGCTGGTAGATCGTTACCAGCTCAAGCGGCCGCGGCCGGAGGCCGGGCCCTACACGGTGACGTTGACGCTGTTCGCCAGCGACGCCGACGAACCGCTGCCGGCCGTGGAGGCTGGCGGCCAGCGGCTGGCAGACAATACCTTGACCATCGCCGCGCCGGCCCAGCCTCCGGCGGACTGATGGCCATCGAGCAGCGCGCGAACCGGCCCGGAGGACCAGCACGGCCATGAAATACGCGACGACGATCAACGCCAAGACCCATTTCATCGAGATCAACGACGACCGGCGGGTGGTGGTGGACGGCGTGGAGTTCGCGGTGGATTTTGAGTCGGTGAACGGGCAGCCCGTGTACTCCCTGCTGATCAATGGCCGGTCCTACGAGGCCTTTGTGTATGAGACCGAGGAGGCGAACACCTGGCAGGTGCTGCTACGCGGGGACCTCTCGACCGTGCGCGTGGAGGACGAGCGCGAGCGGCGGCTGAAGTCGGCGGCGGGCGGCGTTGCGGCCGCCAGCGGCGAGTTCAAGCTCAAGGCGCCGATGCCGGGGCTGATCGTCGCGGTGCCGGTCAGCGAAGGCCAGGCCGTGCGCCAGGGCGATATCCTGGTGATCCTCGAATCGATGAAGATGCAGAATGAGCTCAAGTGCCCGCGCGACGGCACGGTGCTGCGCGTCAAGGCCCAGGCCGGCGAAGGCGTAGAACAAAACCAGGTGTTGATTACAGTAACGTAAGCCGGGCGACAGATGCCGCCCGGATGGAGGACAGTGATCAGTAACGGGGCGATTACGCAGCGTGTATAATTTCGAGAGATGACAGACTTGCCGGAAGCCCGCCGGAAGTGGGAAGAAGACGTGCTCAAGCCTGCCCTGCGCAAAGCGCCTGAGCGCCGCGCTCATTTTGAGACGTCGTCCAGCATTCCACTCGAGCGCCTTTACCTGCCTTCCGACGCCGATTACGCCGCACAACTCGGTTTTCCCGGCGCCTATCCGTTTACGCGCGGCATCCAGCCGACCATGTACCGCGGAAGGCTGTGGACGATGCGCCAATACGCGGGCTACGCCACGGCCGAAGAGTCAAACCGGCGCTACAAGTTCCTGCTCGAGCAGGGGCAGACCGGCCTGTCGGTGGCGTTTGACCTGCCGACGCAGATCGGCTACGACGCCGACGATCCCCTGGCGTTGGGCGAAGTGGGCAAGGTGGGCGTTTCGATCTCGTCGCTGGACGACATGGCCCGGCTGTTCGACGGCATCCCGCTGGACAAAGTCAGCACCAGCATGACCATCAACGCGCCGGCCGGCATCCTGCTGGCGCTGTACCTGGCCGTCGGGCGGCGCCAGGGCGTGCCGGCGCGGCAACTGCGCGGCACGATCCAGAACGACATCCTCAAGGAGTACATCGCCCGCGGCACCTACATCTTTCCGCCTGGCCCCTCCATGCGGCTGATCACGGACATCTTCAGCTATTGCCAGGCCGAGGCGCCGCAGTGGAACACGATCTCCATCTCGGGCTATCACATCCGCGAGGCCGGCAGCACGGCGGTGCAGGAGGTGGCCTTCACCCTGGCCAACGGCATCGCCTACGTGCAGGCCGCGATCGACGCCGGGCTGGGCGTGGACACCTTCGCGTCGCAGCTCTCCTTTTTCTTCAACGCGCACAATCAATTCCTGGAAGAGGTCGCCAAGTTCCGGGCCGCGCGGCGCATGTGGGCGCGCATTATGCGCGAGCGCTTCGGCGCACGAGATCCCCGCAGCTGGATGCTGCGTTTCCACACCCAGACGGGCGGCTCCACGCTGACGGCGCAGCAGCCCGAAAACAACGTGGTGCGCGTGGCCCTGCAGGCGCTGGCGGCCGTGCTGGGCGGCACCCAGTCGCTGCACACCAACAGCATGGACGAGGCCCTGGCGCTGCCCACCGAGAACGCTGTGCGCGTGGCGCTGCGCACGCAGCAGATCATCGCCCACGAGGCGGGCGCCGCCGACACCATCGACCCGCTGGCGGGTTCCTACGCGGTCGAGGCGCTGACCGATGAGATCGAGCGCCAGGCGGCGGCCTACCTGCGGCGCATCGACGAGATGGGAGGCGCGCTGCGGGCGATCGAGCAGGGCTTTATGCAGAATGAGATCCAGGAGGCCGCCTACGCCTATCAGCAGGCTGTCGAGCGCGGCGAGCAAATCGTGGTGGGCGTGAATGAATTCGCGAGCGGCGAGCCCGCCAGCCTGGAACGGCTGAGGGTGGATCCGGCCGTCGAGGCGCAGGCGCGCGAACGGCTGCGGGCGCTGCGCGAACGGCGCGACGCTGGCCAGGTGCGTGCCGCGCGCGAACGGCTGGCCAACGCCGCGGCCGGCCGCGGCAATCTCATGCCGCTCTTCGTGGAGTGCGTCGAGCAGGATGTCACCGTCGGCGAGCTCTGCCACACCCTGCGGCAAGTGTGGGGGGAATACCGGCCGGCGCGCTAGCCGTGAGGCGCCGCCGTATTCACGCCCGGTCCCGGATCTAATCCATGCAACCCCTTCGGCCCAGCGGCCGGCAGGCCGGCCAAGCATGTCGAGCCCCGCGGTAGGCTCTAACGCTGACGCAGCCGCCCGTCCGGCTGCCCGCCCGGGTCTGCGCCGGCTCCTGGCAGCCCTGGTGGTCGTGCTGTTCATCGCTGCCGATACGGCTGCCATGTACGCCATCTTCACCAGCCGCTTCCCTGGCTTGAACGACTTCTACGCGCGCTGGCAGCCAACGCGGGCCTGGCTGATGGCGGGCCAGAACCCCTATTCGGCCGAGGCAACGCTCGGCAACCAACTGGGGCTCATGGGCCGGCCCGCGCGGCCCGGCGAGGACCGGCTGCAGTTTGCCTACCCGTTCTTCTCAATGCTGTTCTTCCTGCTGCCGGCGCTGAGCGCCTCCTATGCTTGGGCTTCGGCGCTGTGGCTGGCGCTGCTGCAAGTGGCGCTGCTGGCGCTGCTGGGCTTGAGCCTGGCCTGGAGCCGCTGGCGGCCGGCCCCCTGGCTGTTCGGCGCCACGATGGTGTTCGGCATCTTCTGGTACCACGGCGCGCGCGCGCTGATCCTGGGCCAGGTGGCCGTCTTGGTGGCCGGACTGGTGGCCGGGGCGCTGGTGTGCGTGCGCAACCGGAAGGAGGCCTGGGCGGGGGCGCTGTTGGCGCTGACCGCCGCGAAGCCGCAGATGTCGTTCCTGATCATCCCAGCGCTGTGGCTGTGGGCCGCGGGAGCAGGCCGGTGGCGGCTGCTGGCCTGGTCGGCGGGCACGCTGGCGGCCCTGGTGGGCGGGTCGTTCTTGCTGCTGCCGACCTGGCTGCCGGACTGGCTCGCGCAGATCCCGATCTACGCCGCTTTCACCGTCAGCGCGCCGCCCACGGCCGTGATCGCCGAGGCCCTGTTTCCCGCCCAGGCACGCCTATGGCAGGCCGTCGTCAGCGGCGCGCTGCTGGTCTACCTGGCCTGGGCCTGGCGCCAGGCGTGGGGCGACAGCGGCGCGCGCTTCGAGCGGGCCGCCCTGCTGACGCTGGTGACGACGTGCCTGCTCGCCCCGCGCACGGCGACCACCGACTACTTGATGATGACACCGGCGCTGTTCACGCTCCTGGGCAGGGCAGCGCACAGGCACGGGGCCTGGCTGGCCGCCGCCGTGGAGATCGGGTTGTTGGCCGGCTTATGGGCGCTTTTCTTCTTGACTGTGCAGGGGGACCAGGAACAGGCCATGATGTATCTACCGCTGCCGATCTTGCTGTGGGTGTTCTTGGCGTCCGGACGCCCAGCGCGTCTGGCCACGGCCAGGGTGGGCGCGGAGCGGGGAGTTCGCTAAGCCAGGTGGAGGGCTTGGGATGATTAAACGGATCGACCACATTGCTATCGTCGTCGAGGACATCGACACCGCGCTGGGCTTCTGGCGCGATGCGCTGGGGCTGGAGCTGACACACGTCGAGGACGTGCCCCAACAGCAGGCGGCGGTTGCCTTCCTGCCCACCGGGCAAAGCGAGGTCGAGTTGGTCAAACCGACCTGCGAGACCTCGGGCATAGCCCGGTTCCTGGCCAAGCGAGGCCCGGGGCTGCATCATATCTGCTTTGAGGTCGACGATATCGCTCAGACCATGCAGTTGTTGAGGCAGCGCGGCGTGCGGATGATTGACGAGACCCCCAGGATCGGCACGGGGGGCAAGCAGATCGCCTTTGTTCACCCCCAAAGCACCCACGGCGTGCTGGTGGAGTTGTATCAGCTGACCGAGCAAGAACCCGAAAATCGGTTGGCGCGCCAACTGAGCCTGGCCGACCGCGTGATGCACCAGGGCCAGGTCATGCGGGCGGCCGTGCTGGCCTTCCTGAACCACCTGGTGAGCGGCGACGCCCCCCCAGCCGGCTCAAACGGGGACCAGCCCAAGTAAGAAGACGAAGATAGGGTGTGAGTGGGAAACATTGAGGATTACATTAGATACAAACCGAAATCAAATAATCTATTGCAATTCGGGCTGAAAGCGCCTAAGATGATGGCGCTCAGGCGGAATTCATGCAGTCCCATCGATTTACATATTGATACGAAAGGATATGATCCATGCTTACATTCAAGGACAACAAGGGTCAAGGCCTGGTGGAATATGCCCTGATCCTGGTGCTCGTGGCCGTCGTGGTTATCGTCATCCTGGCCTTGCTTGGCCCCGCCATCGGCGAGGTGTTCAGCGATATCGTCAACGCCATCTAGTTCTGGCCCGGCTTCATCCCGCTTGAGCAACTCGGCCCCCTTTCGGGGGCCGTTTTTTGTTTCCTGATCCAGCGGTCAGCCAATGTCACGGCGCGCGGGCGGCGCAACCGCTGCCGCGCGGTCGCGCCGCGCCTGCCGCCACAAGACCGCTGTTCCGATCAGGAGGATGGCGGTGAAAGAAAACCACTGGATGGCATAGATCAGGTGGGCGCCTTCGCTCAGGTCGACAGAATAGCCGCTGAGGGGGAGCGCGGCAGCGTCTTCGGCCGGAGCCGCCTCAATAAAGAAGGGCAGCAGCGGATAGGGCATCTGCTGCTGGATCTGGTCCAAATCAACCCAGAACCAGGCGTCCAGCCGGGGGAGCTGCGGGCTGAGCGTTGGATCGACCGGCAGAAAAGGCCGCGAACGCGCCTGCGAGGCGCGGGCGATGCCGCGAACGGTGACGTCGCCCGCCGGCGTCTGGAAAGCCTTGCGCTGCGCCGGCTCGGCCTCGGTATAGGGGACCCAACCGCGATCGACCAGCACCGCCTTGTCGCTGCCGGCCAGCCGCAGCGGCGTGAGCACGTGGACACCGGGCGCGTCGAGATGGGTCCGGTTACGCAGCACGATTTCGGCCGCGTAGTCGTACGTGCCGGCGGCCTGGACGGGTTCATATTCCTGCGGCTGGGCTGCCGGCAGGGCATTGAGGTCCAATGGCGGCTGCGCCAAGCGGACCTGGATCATGGCGCTTTCGGCGCGGCGCTGCTGCATGCGGTGGAGCTGCCAGAAACCGAGGACGCTCATGCCGGCGGCTAATAGCAGCACGCCGGCCGTCAGCAACGGCGCCCACCAAGGGGCGCGGCGGCGCGGCAGCGTCATCGCAGGCCGGCTGGCGCCACGTAGGCCAGGACAAAGACGAAGTGGGCCGCGCTGGCGGCCGACACGAAGAGGTGCCAGACCTCGTGAAAGCCGAAGACGCCGGGGAAGAAGTCCAGGCGCTTGGTGGCGTAGACCAGCGCCCCGGCGGTGTAGAGCAGGCCGCCGGCCAGCAGCCAGCCGATCCCGGCCAGCGGCAGGGCCTGGAAGAGTGGCTGCAGCCCAATGACGCCCAGCCAACCCATCGCGAGGTAGATGAGAACTGACAGCCAGCGCGGCGACCGGATGAAGGCCAGCTTGAACGCGATGCCGGCCGCGGCCAGGGTCCAGATGACGGCCAGCAGGCCCCAGCGCCAGGCGCCGTTGAGGACGATAGCGCAAACGGGCGTGTAGGTGCCGGCGATCAGCAGAAAGATGGCCGTATGGTCGAGCTTGCGCAGCAGCAGCTCGCGGTCGGGCGTGGTCTTGACCAGGTGATAGGTCGAGCTGGCCGCGAACAGCAGCACCAGGCTGAGGCCGTAGGCCAGCAGCGCTGCGCGCGCCAGCCAGTTGGGAGGGCTGGCAACGAACAGCACGACCAACCCAATCAATGCCAGCACGGCCGAGGCAAAGTGGGTCAGGCCAGAGACCGGTTCCTTGAGAACAGTGATCCATCGCTGCATACCGCGCTCCTCATCGTCCCACAAGGGTCAACAACGTGCTCACCGCCTCCCAGGCCGCCTGGACATCGGAATCCACCTGCGGCCGGGCGGGGGCGGCGGGGAACAGGCTTAAATGATAAACGCTCTCGGCCCGGATGACAAAGACCTGCCAGGACAGGAACTGGCCGGGCAGGGCTTCCACCACTTCGGCCAGCTCGCCGCCGAGCGCGATAGCGCGGCGCGTGGCCGGCAGACCCCGGGCGTTGGCCTGGACGTAGTCGTCCACCACTTGGGCCAGGCCGCGCCCGCCGGCCGGCCCACGGCCGCCATTTGGACGCGCCAGCCAGCCTAGTCAGGACAGAGCGGCGCCAGGCCGGTGAGGGCGTTGCGGCGCGGGCGCGTCTTGCGCAGCCACAAGACATGCGGAAGCCTTCGGCCGGGGCCGCGCCGCCGCGCTAACGCTACAGCAGCGCCGTCAGGGCCTTCACCAGGGCGTCGATGTCCGCCTGTGAGTTGTAGCCCTGTACTGAGATCCGCAAGAGGGGCTGATTGTTCCAGCGGTAGATAGGCGCCTCGATCCCGAACTGGTCGTACAGGCGCGCCTTGAGCTGCTGGCAGTCGACGCTTTCGGGCAATTGGACAGCGGCCATTTGAGCGCAGGCGGCCTCATGGTCAGAGCCGAGCGGCGCCAGGCCGGTGAGCGCGTTCAGGCGATCGCGCGCCTGGATTAAGAGCGCGTGGCAACTCGCGCGCACCTGGTCCCAGCCTTGCTCGGCCTGAAAGCGAATGGCGGCCGGCGTGGCCAGGAAGGCCGATATGTCCCGCGTCCCCTGCCACTCGTGGTAGTCGATGAAGCGCGACCCGCTCGGCGCTTCACTCTCCCAGCCCCAGCTGACCACCAGCGGCTCCAGCCGTTCCTGCACCGCCCGGCGGGCATACAGGAAGGCCGAGCCCTTCGGCGCCATCAGCCACTTGTGTGCGGCGGCGGCATAGACGTCACAGTCAAGCGCGATCAAATCCACAGGGATCTGCCCAGGCGCATGCGCACCGTCGATGATCGTCAGGATGCCGGCCGCCCGCGCGCGCTGGCAAATGACCTCAATCGGGAAACGCAGGGCCGTGGCGCTCGTGATGTGGCTGATGAAGATGGCCCTCGTCCGCTCGCTCACCCCGCCCCAGAAGTGCTCGACGAAGGCCTCCGCCGCCGGCATGGGCAGCGGCACTGGCCGCCGGCAGTAGTCGAAACCGTGCCGCTGGGCCAGGAACCGCCAGGTGCGGTCGCAAGCGCCGTACTCATGGTCGGTGGCTAATACCTCATCTCCCGGCCCCAGGCGCAGGCTCCGCGCGACCATATTCACCGCGGTGGTGGGGTTGGGGAAGTAGACCAGATCAGCGCCGTCCACCTGCACAAACTCAGCTAAGGCGCGGCGCGCTTCGGCCATCAAGCCGCCGATGCGCCGGCCCAGGAACTCGACTGGCTGCCGCTCCAACTCCCGCTGCCAGCGCTGATAAGCCTCAAACACTGGCCGTGGGCAGGCCCCAAACGAGCCGTGGTTGAGAAAAATGACACTCGGATCTAGCAGGAAGAGGTCGCGCAAGCCAGCGGGCATAAGCTCCT